>JBMOJD010000013.1:0-50202 GCA_049317025.1 Fimbriimonas sp.
CGCCGTCGGCGGTTGGCAATAGCGGCACCTTGGGCTTGGGTGCAATCGGGCGCTGGGAAGCGACGAGACGCTCGCGGTGGTCGTTGAATGCGCAGATGGAGCGGATGCCGAACATCTGGCTCACGCTGACGGCGTTATCCCAACTTTGCGGATTTAGCTTGCGATCTCGGCACTTGTTGCCTGCTTCGTCATATCGCGCACAATCTCGACAGTACACTTCGTTCACCTGGCGGTTTCGCGGGCCGGAGGAATCAAAAGCATGAATACACTCGCCTGGATATGTTTGCTGGCTGCCCAACCGCTAGACAAATATACACTCGAATCGTTCGAAAATACTTGGGTTGTGCGTGGCCCAAAGGTCGTGAGTCGAATCCCGGTAGTGGCGGAGGCCCCAAAGTCGCGACCATCGATCATGTATCGGCGAGATCAGAAGTTTGTTGTGTGGGATGAGCGTGGGCTCACGATTCGGATCAAGGATAAGGTTCTGAGCACCACCCTTGGCTATATCCCGACTCACCCGAAGCTGTTTGCGCGAGAAGAGATTTTGCGGACCATTGACCTGTTGAAGTCAGGGGAGCGGTCGCGTCCGGCGGCGGGAATTTCGGGGTCGGTGCGGGTTGGTGGCGACGTGTATTTCTTGGTGCGGTGGGAGAACGCCAAGAAGGAGCCTTGGCTGGAGGCTCTGCTTCGGGTCAACATCGGCGATGATTCGCTGAAGCCCGAGCTGGTGGGCAAGTTTGGCGCGGCTTCCTTGGGGCGTCAGCGGATTGATGATTGTCTGATGGTCTTGGATGGCCGTCTGGGGGTTGTGGGACGGCAGAGTGCCTCGTGGGGCTTGGCTAGCTACGATCTGAAGGAGAAGGCGTTTGATTTCGCCACCTATGGCGATACGCTCCAGTCTTTCGATCAGGTGGGGAAGATTGGGCTCTTTTCGGAGACGACGGCATATGGGACTCAGGTAGCGGGTCAGATTCAGGTGGTGACGGGCGAGCGCAAGGTCTTTGCCGAGGGCCATGGGCTCGTCCGATTCCTGGATGCGAAGTCGCAGAAGCCAAGCATTATTGTGCTCCAGGGGGATCAGACGGAGCTGCGGAATTCGGATAACGGGGCGTCGCTTTTGGTGCCGTCCGGTTGGACCTTTGTGGGGATCGAGGGTGACAAGGTCTTGGGATGGAACGGCGCGAGCGAGGCCAAGCTCTGGGACCCGGAGCGTTGGACGGTCCTGGCGCGGTTCTCGCGGGGGTAGTTCCTGATTGGGGTGTTCAACTCCATCTGGAGTTGGGGATCTGGGGCGGCAGTCGTCCCTGCGTGCTTACCCAGGGCTTTTGGGTCTTGAACCACTCCGTGGTTGGTTCATCCCGCTTTGAGTTAGGGTCTGGTCTTGCCGGGCGGGGTTGGGCCTTCGTGCAGTTCATCTCCATGGCGAGAACGTTCCGGGCCATGGGGGAAGTTTCTGCTGGTCTGGCATTTACGGCGGAGCCGTTGAACACCCAAAAGCCAGGGGTAGCCACCCCTGGAACGTGAGGCCGCCCGGTTTCCAACCCCGGACGGGGTTGCAGATTGGTACCGAGGATCCCGTTTTGAGGTGTTCAACTCCATCCGGAATTGGGGATTTTGCGCGTTGGTCGTCCCTGGGTGCTTACCCAGGGCTTTTGGGTTTTGAACCACTCCGTGGTTCTTTGCGGCCCCAAACGTCCCCAGCCCATGGCCGAAGAGTTGTTGGCTTGGCCGTAAAGGGCCGTCCATTGGAGGAGAGGAGCACTACCTCCGAGCGAAGGTCATCAGCCTAGATATCCCAGCCGTGCCGCGGCGGGAGTCACGGCCTTTTCCGAAAGGCCGTGACTGGATGGGTGGGTAGGCCGAGGTCCGGCTGCGCTTTACGAAGCCAGAGCGGCTTTCGCCTGCAGGACAATCGCGCCGAAGGCGGCGTTGTCGGCGATGGCAAGTTCGCTGAGCATCTTGCGGTTGACTTGGATGCCTCCCACGATGAGGCCGTGGATGAGGCGCGAGTACTTGATGTCGTGCTCGGTGCATGCAGCCGTGATACGGGCGATCCACTGTCGTCGGAAATCGCGCTTCTTGGCTCGGCGGTCGCGGAACGCGTACTGGCCGGATTTCATCACCTGCTCATGAGCACGGCTGAAAACGTTCTTCTTTCTGCCCCAATATCCAGAGGCCTTGTCGATGATCTTCTTGTGGCGCTTGTGGCGCATAAGGCCGCGTTTAACACGTGCCATAGTTTTCTTTCTCCTTTGGTCGGTTCAACCGGGTCCCAGCCTTGCGGCGGTAGCGGTAGAGATTTGGTCCTCCCGTTTGTTGGCGGGAGGCATTCGAATCAGCTAAGCGATGGAATCAGCCTTGCACGAGTCGCATGATCTTGTCGGCGTCTTTCGGACCGACCTTTTCTTTCTTCGTGTGTTTGGCGTTCGGGTTCGAGAGGGTCAGAAGCCGACGGACTCGTCGGCGCTCGCCCTTGAACACTTCCGGTTCTTGCTCAAGCTTCCGCTTCCGCGACGCTTTCTTGTGCAGGAACTGGTGGCCGTTGTGCGTCGCCAGTCGGGTTATCTTCCCCGTCCCGGTGATCTTGAATCGCTTGGCCGCTGTTCGGTTGGTTCGTATCTTTGGCATTTTTCTTCAGGTTTGGCTTGGGCACGAGCACCATGATCATCAGCTTTCCGTCGAGGGTGGGCGTTCGCTCCACTACGGCGTGCTGAGCACACTGCTCGGCAAAAATGTCGAGTTTCTTCCGACCGATCTCGGGGTGCGTGATCTCTCGGGCTTTGAATTGGCAGGTAACTTTGACCTTGTTTCCATCTTCTAGGAAGCGGTGGGCGTTCTTTACGAGAAACCCTAGGTCGTGCTCCGCAATTCTCGGACTGATCTTTATACCCTTAACTTCCTGCTGTTTGGGCTTTTTATCCCGTTTCAGCTTGTCAGTTTCGTACTTATGCCTTCCGTAGTCGATGATTCGGACGACAGGGGGCACCGCCGTGGGCGAAACCAAGACCAGGTCGAGACCCTGCTCTTTGGCAATCGTCAGCGCTTGGCGCGTCTGCATGATGCCAACTTGTCCACCATCCTCAGCCACCACGCGAACGTCGCGCGCTATTCGGAGAATTCTCTCGTTGATTGGGGGCCCTGGTTCGGGCCGGACGTCTCGCCTAAAGCGCGCTATTTCAGTACACCTCGTTTTTCATAGTTCGTTTCAATACTTGGAACACTCCAGTATAGCTTCGGTTCCCGAAATGACCTAGGGAAGTTCGCAACCGATCCAGTATTCTTACCCATGTTATGACGCAGCGGGTGGTCGTTTTGGGCGCTGGGACGATGGGAAGTGGCATCGCCGCCCAGCTGGCCAATGTTGGTTTCCACGTTTCTTTGGTCGATGTCAGTGAATCCGCTGCCCGTGAAGGATTTGAACGAGCACGGTCCATCCGACCACCGCACCTGATGCTGGCGGAGTTTGCCACGCGCATTCGGTTCGGTGGGCTGGATGAGAGCCGAGATTTGATTCCGTCGGCCGATTGGGTCTGCGAGGCGATTGTGGAGAAACCTGAAGCCAAGCGGGCGCTGTATGAGCAGATTGAGCCTTGGCTGGCGCCGGGGGCGTTTATCACCACCAACACCAGTGGGCTCCAGATTGGCTTGCTTGCCGAGGGGCGGTCGGATTCATTTCGTCGTCGATTTGTTGGCACGCACTTTTTCAATCCGCCTCGCTATCTGAAGCTTTTGGAACTGATCCCGACCCCGGAGACGGACCCGGCGATGCTGGATTCGCTCACGAGGTTCTTGGAAGAGAAAGTGGGGCGGCGGGTGGTGCGAGCGAAGGACACGCCCGGGTTCATCGCCAACCGATTCGGGATGTGGTCGATGTTCCATGCAACTCATGTCGCAGAGAAGCTGTACCTTTCCATCGAAGAAGTGGATGCGATCACGGGGCCATTTCTGGGCCGGCCCAAGAGTGGCACGTTTCGATTGAACGATCTTGTGGGCCTGGATATCATGCGGGACATCGCGGAGAATTTGCGCGAACGATGCCCCGAGGATGATCAGATTGGGGTCTTGCGGCATCCGAGGTCCCTGGATGAATTGCTCTCTCGTGGCTGGATTGGGGCCAAGGCGGGGCAGGGTTACTATCGCAAGGAAGGCCGTGATCTGCTTGCGCTCGATCTCCAGTCGCACTTGTATCGCGAGCAGCATCCGGTCGATCTGCCTTCTCTTCGTGATCTCGGGACGCTTCCCTTAGGTGAGAGGATTTCGCGTGCACTTCAGGGGCGCGACGAAGTGGCCGAGTACCTGCGGCTCTATCTCCGGCCCACCTTGGACTACTCGGCGGCGCTTCGATCGGAGATTAGCCACACGGCCCAGGACTTTGACCGGGTGATGAAGTGGGGCTTTGGATGGCAGATGGGCCCGTTCGAGATGCGCGATGCGATTGGTCTGGACGAGGTCAAGACTTACGCAAATGGGCTCGTCTTGGCTGAAGGTGACTCTCGGGTTCCCGTGGTCGATGAGATCGAATACCGGCCCTTGGCAAGCTTTCCCGTTGTCGAGGATAGGGGCCTTGTCCGTGTTCGCGACCTTGGCGATGGAGTTTTGGCGTTCTCCCTTTTGACCAAGCAAGGAACGATCAATCTGGCGGCGCTGGCGGATTTGGAAGCTTTTCTTGGGACCCTCGGCCCGGATCAAGCGCTGGTGTTTGCGGGTGAGGGGCCTAATTTCAGTATGGGCTTCGACCTCAATTTCTTCCGTGAGAGGTTGGAAGAAGAGGATCTGGACGGGATTGACGCTGGTTTGGCGGTCCTGCAGCGGGTTGGCGAGCGGCTGGAGCAGTTTAACGTTGTGGCCGCCGTGATCGGCTACTGCTTGGGGGCTGGGCTTGAGCTCGCCTTGTCTTGCGCCCGAATCGTTGCCCATCCCGAGGCGCAGATCGGGCTTCCTGAGGCGCGAGTGGGCTTGATTCCGGGCGGTCGAGGCGCGACCCTGATGCGGCTGAACAACCAATCGAACGCGAAGAACCTGGCCGAAGTAGTGGCGACCCTGACGGAGGGAACGATTGCCGACAATGGTGAGCATGCTCGTTTGCTTGGCTATTTGCGCCCGACTGATTCCGTCGTTGTTCATCCGGATCGAGTTCTCTTTGAGGCGAAGCAGATTGCGCTTCAGAAGCCGCTTTTCGTTCGACCCGAATGGATCTCCATTGTTGGCCCGCTGGCGGGGATGATTGACCGCGAGCAGGACGAACTGAAGAAACGTCACCAGATGTCGGACTACGACGAAATGATCGGGGATCGCCTGAAGGCCATTTTCGCGAAGTGCCACTCGTACTCAGAATCTCTCCTTAAGGAGCGTTCCCAGTTCCGCGACCTTTGCCAGCACGCTCGCACGCGGGCCCGAATTGCTCACATGTTGGACAACGGAAAACCGCTTCGCAACTAGAAGGACCCAAGCAATACGCCACAATCTTCGCGTAGGAAGAGTTGCTTATGAGCCTGGAGATCACCTATCCGCGTCGGAAAACTGTCCCTTGCCGCATTGGCCCGTTGACCATTGGAAGCGGCCACCCCGTCCTCGTCCAGTCGATGATCACGGAAGAGACTCGGAACGTGGATGCCTGCGTGGAGCAGATCATCGCGCTTCACCGCGCTGGATGTGAGCTGGTCCGGGTGACCACGCCGAGCCTGGGCGAAGCCCAGTGCTTGGAGGAGATTCGGGCCAAGGTCACGGAGCTGTACCAATACGTGCCCCTGACTGCCGATGTCCACCACCAGGGGACGGCGATTGCGGTCGAGGCGGCCAAGCACGTGGACGAGGTTCGCGTGAACCCCGGCCTCTTTGTCTTTAAGCGGCACGGCTCGCGGGGCCAGGAAGTCGGCAGCGAAGAGGGTGTCGATCTGCGGGGGACCAGCGAGGATGTCTCGGTGGACCGCTTGCGCGAGGAACTCGCCTACTCCGAGGACGAATGGGCATCGGAGATTCTGGCTCTGGAAGAAAGTTTTGCGCCAGTCGTTGAGGCCTGCAAGAAGCATGACCGGGCGATGCGCATCGGCGTGAATCACGGGTCTCTCTCAGAGCGCATTCTGGTGACCTACGGCGATACACCGGCGGGCATGGTGGAGAGTGCGATTGAGTACCTCAAGGTCTGTGAGAAATTTGGATACCAGAACCTCAACATCTCGGCCAAGGCGAGTCGCGTTCAGGTGATGCTCGCGGCGAACCGGCTCATGGTGAGGCGTATGGATGAGGAAGGCATGGCCTATCCGCTGCACCTTGGTGTCACGGAGGCCGGTGATGGGGATTATGCCCGCATAAAGTCAACCGCTGGAATTGCGACTTTGTTGGCGGAGGGTATTGGTGATACTATTCGCGTCTCACTTTCCGAGGATCCCATCAATGAGATTCCAGTTTGTTACGACATTCTGCAGGCCCTTGGGTTGCGCAAGACGAAGGTGGAGTACATTGCTTGCCCATCATGCGGACGGACCAAGTTCAACCTGCCCACGGTTCTTCGTGAAGTGCGGGACGCCACTCGGCACTTGGTCGGGCTGGATATTGCAGTGATGGGTTGCATCGTCAACGGCCCCGGTGAGATGGCGGACGCAGATTATGGCTATGTGGGGGCGGCAGGCGGGAAGATCACGCTCTACCGACGCCGGGATGTGGTCAAGAACAACATCCCGCAAGAGGATGGGGTGAAAGAATTGATCGCCTTGCTTAAGGCGGACGGGCGTTGGACCGACCCCGATGAGGCGGCAAAGCCTCGGGAACTAATCGGTCTGCCCGTACTGAGTAGCTAGGCGCAGACGGTTAACATTCGGTCGAGGGCGAGGCCAGCAAAGTGCTTGACTTTCTCGGGTACCTCGACCTGGTTCACGACTTTGCCATCCACCAGATTCTCCAGAACCCAGCAAAGGAAGGTTGGGTGAATTCTGTACATCGTCGAGCACGGGCAGATTTGGGGGTCGAGGCAGAAGATCGTTTTGTCGGGATGCTCTTTGGCCAGTCGGCTTACGAGATTGATCTCGGTGCCTACCGCCCAAGTTGTGCCCGATTCGCCGTTTTCGACCGTTCGGATGATGAATTCGGTCGAACCCTTAAGGTCCGATGCTTGAACAACTTCTAGCGAGCATTCGGGGTGGACGAGAACGTTGACTCCGGGAAACTCCCGCCGCGCTTTATCAATCTGCTCCACGGAGAACCGGGCGTGGACTGAGCAGTGACCCTTCCAGAGGATGAAAGTGGCCGCTCGCAGCGACTCAACCGTGTTACCGCCTAACGGCTTGAACGGATCCCAGACGACCATGACGGTCAAAGGGTCGAATCCTAGACTAACTCCCGTGTTGCGGCCAAGATGCTGGTCCGGGAAGAAAAGCACCTTCTCGCCTTGGGCGAGGGCCCACTTAACGGCGGTGGGAGCATTGGTCGAGGTGCAAACGGTGCCGCCATGCTCACCGACAAAAGCTTTAAGATTGGCGGCGCTGTTGATGTAAGTCACCGGAACCACCGATGAAGTTGTGCCGAGTACACGCTCTAGTTCTTGCCAGCATTTGCGCACTTGGAAGAGGTTTGCCATGTCGGCCATCGAACAGCCAGCGGCCATGTTGGGCAAGATGACTTTTTGTCGATCCGGGGTCAGGATGTCGGCGCTCTCGGCCATGAAGTGAACGCCGCAAAAGACGATGTATTCGGCTTCTGGGTGCAGGTTAGCATCCTTGGCTAACTTGAAGCTATCGCCGCG
Source organism: Fimbriimonas sp. (assembly GCA_049317025.1). Classification (GTDB taxonomy): domain Bacteria; phylum Armatimonadota; class Fimbriimonadia; order Fimbriimonadales; family Fimbriimonadaceae; genus Fimbriimonas. The sequence continues at coordinate 7,739 of JBMOJD010000013.1, forward strand.
ATAATCGGCATGGGCGATGATTTCATCGCGTTGATAGTGGTGGCCAAGAATGACCAACCGCGAGCCGAGAGCCTTCTTGGCGGCCCGGATTCGGGAATCGGCTTCTTCGGGACTGAGATCGGCGTACTCGCGGGGAAGGGGAGCCTGCACCATCACCTAAGTATACGTGGCGATGCAGGCCCTTGTGTTAGCGGATGGGGAAGTCGGTGAAGAAGTCCTTGAGTCCATCTCGCAGGGCATTCGCGGCGGCTTGAATCTGCCGTTCGCTGCCCTTGCCATCGCCGAGGCGATTTCCACCGGATCGGCCGACGAAGGTCTTGGCGCTCAGAATCGCGGTTTCCTTCTGGGCGTTCAGGAGCCAGATCTTCACACTGGCCTTGCCTTCAATGTCGGTGTAGAACGTGCGGTCGCGCTGGGCTTGGTTTGTTTCCGTGATGACGGCAAAGATGATGTAGTCGGCCTTGACCTTCTTGGCAAGGTCGAACAACACGGAGCGCTTTTGCTGCTCTTCATCGGTGAAGTCGATCTTTAACTCAGCGATTGCATCGCGAAGATCGGTCTTTGGAACCAGGCTAAAGCCGCGCTTGCCAAACTGATCTCGGAGATACTCTTCCGACTTATTGATTTGATTCTGCTTGAGAGCTTCCCACTTTTCGCCGGATAGATTCTGGATCGGCACAATCGCAACCGAAGGCGAGGTTTGGGCTTGGAGGAGAGCAGTAAATCCCGCCAAAGCGAGCACGAGAGTGGGTTTCGACTTCATGACTAGATGATAACACGATCGTCTAGTCCGGGCGGGGACTTTGGTCCGGTTCCTCTCCCCAGAGCGACTGGGGAGAGGAAGAATGACTTACTTTTCGCGGACTTGAGTGACCTTGGCGTCGATGGGGCCAGGGGCGCCAGGGAACGGAGCGTTCTTCCACTTGGTCTCGAGCTTGCAGGTCTTGCCATCTTCCTTGGCGACCCAGTAGATTCCCTCGTTTCCGGCGGGCGTGTCGCCCTCGGTTTCCTTCGAGTTCAGCGAGATCTTGAGGCAGTCCCAATCGCCGACTTTCTCTTCGCCAAGGACCTTGAGGGTTGCCTTGCCGGCTACGATTCCGGTCTTGGTGTCGGACTTCCATTCGCTGGTCCACTCATCACCAACCTTTACGGCCTTGCCGGGCCAGCGCATCATGCTGATCGCGGTCATGCGGTATGCGCCACCGTCGGCACCTTCACCGCGAATCTCGGCGAGGTCGCCATTGGCCTTGTAAACCGTGACGGTTGGGGCTTGGGCGGGCATTTCCATTTCTTGGCCACCGAAGACGACCTTGCCCTCGGCGTTCGAGGTCTCGATCGAGTAGGTTCCATCTTCCTTCACTTCGGTCGTCTTCTCGATGACCTTGCCGGTGAAACTGGCTTGGGTTCCCGAGACTTCAACATCCGCCTTGATGGTGTACTTGACGACTTCGTCCTTCTTGGTGACGAACTTCAGGGTGAATTCCTGGATGGCGGGCATGGCGATGGCGACGCCCGTTAGTGCCAGGAGAGCAAATCCGATCAGAGATTGTTTTCGCATGAGTTTTTTGAACCTTCGGAGCAACATTGTACTTGGACAGCAAGCGCCGGTTCGCCCTAGCGAGCGAACACCACGGGATGCAGAAAATCGAATTTTCCATATCCCAAGCTTCATACTGGACGAAGGGGCGGATCGTTACGCCCATCTTTGGTGAGCGAATGGAAGGATTGGGGCGAATGATGCTGGTGGGTGGGGTCGTTTTGGCCGCCATCGGAGGGTTGCTGATGCTACTCAGCCGGGTGCCGGGGCTCAAGTTTGGCAACCTTCCCGGGGATATCGTGGTGGACCGCCCGGGGTTCAGCGCGTTCGTGCCGATCACGTCCATGCTCATTGTCAGCGCCGTGCTTTCTGTCGTGATGTGGCTCGTTGGTCAGGTGCGCCGTTGAGCCGTCCGTTGGTTGTTTCGCTGGACTGCGCGCAAACCCTGGTCGAGACCGACTGGAATCTCAGTCGCTTTGTGATGGCTTCATGTGCCCATGCCGGATTCCCGATTGGGCCGGAGGCGGCGAAGCAGTACGAGCAGATCCATGGGGCGACGATTCAGGAGTTCCTGCGGGTGAACCGCACGAAAGACCCGGTTGAGGAGCAGACTTATTGGCGCAATGTTGGGGAGAGGTGGCTGGCTGAGCTTGGCGAGGACCCGGCTTGGGCGGAGCGACTTCAGGCCTCGGCCAATGAGATTGGCTTTAGTGCGTCCTCGATTCTTTTTCGGCCATATGAGGATGTCCGACCGTGCCTGGCGGTGCTTCGAGAACAGGGATACCGGCTTATTGTGCTGAGCAACTGGGATATGTCGTTGCGGCGGGTGCTGGGCGCATTTGATCTGATTGAGCCGTTTGAGCACATTTTTGCCTCTTTGGAGGAAGGCGTGGAGAAGCCGGACCCGCGGTTTTTCGCTCTTGCTTGTGAGCGGCTCGGGGTGGGGCCGGAGGATGTGGTGCACATTGGTGACCATCCGAACGACGATGTGGAGGGGGCGAAGGCGGCGGGGATGCGCTGGCTTTGGCTCGACCGCAGTGCGACGGCTTCGAACTTCCCCACGATTGCTTCGTTGCGCGACCTGCCGGAGGCCTTGGATTGGATCGCCTGAGCGATTACGATTACCACCTTCCTGAAGAGCTGATTGCGCAAACTCCGCTGGCGGATCGGGCTGACTCGCGCCTGCTTCGGCTGGACCGGGCGACGGGCGCGGTGCATCACCACCAGTTTCGCGACATCCTTGAGCTGTTGCATCCCGGCGATCTGTTGGTGATGAACGACACGCGGGTTTCGGCGCGGCGGCTGTTGGGGAGCAAGACCACGGGCGGGGCTGTGGAGTGCCTGCTCTTGAATGAGGTCGAGCCCGGTGTGTTCGACTGCCTTCTGCGTCCGGCTAAGCGATTGCCGCCGGGGACGCGGATCGATTTTGAGCAGGGAGCGTGGGCGACGGTGCTCGACTATGCTCGGGGCGAGGTTCGCCGGGTTCAGTTGGAGCACACGGGCCCAATTTGTTCGCTTGGGGTAACGCCGCTGCCGCCCTATATCCACGAGGTGCTTTCGGAAGAGGAGCGGTACCAGACGGTCTATGGCCAGAACGCGGGGAGCGCGGCGGCACCGACGGCCGGGCTTCACTTCACGACGGAGCTTCTGGAGGCGTTGGAGAAGCGCGGGGTCGGGACTGCGCGGGTGACGATGCACGTGGGGATCGATACTTTTCGACCGGTTCAGGTGGAAGATTTGAGCCAGCACGTGATGCACGGCGAGGTTTGCGAGGTGCCCGAAGCGACCTCCGATGCGATCCGTGATTGCCGGGGCCGGGTAATTGCGGTGGGCACGACGACGGTGCGGACCTTGGAGACGATGGCAGTGGGTCGGCGAACGGTGGAGCCAGGGCAAAGGGTCTCAACTCTATTCATCCGGCCGGGATATGACTTCAAGGTCATTGATGGAATGTTTACGAATTTTCATCTGCCAAAGACGACGATGCTGGCGATGATCTCGGCGCTTGCGGGTCAGTGTTTCGTTCTGAGCGCGTACGAAGAAGCGATCAGATATCACTATCGATTCTTGAGTTTTGGTGATTCGATGCTGATTCTCTGAGAGGTTTTGGCAGGAATAAGGAAAAATTGTCCATTTATCCATGGACACGCACCAATTGACGGTGGCGAGCGTAATATCATTAGATAGTGTTGAGACTGTCCGAAAGTCTGCGGACACTTGCATAGCCACATTGGGGAACGACATTGAAAACGAACGAATTTGACCCGCTTGCCTATATTGAACGTGCTTTTCAGGACCAGAATGGATCCGCCGAGGACGCAACGGCCGGAAATAAGAAAGCTCGCTTCAAGAAGACGGTGATGAGCGCGCCACGTCCGCGAAGGCGTCGCGAGACTCCCCAGGTTCCCGCCGAGCAGACCATCGACCCCGAACTTCAAGAAGTGTGGTCGGAGCTGCCGAAGAACATTGAGTTCCTCGTTCACTACTACGACGACTCGGTGACGGCCAACTACTATCGGGGCGAATTCAAAGAGACCCGCCAAGACCTGATTCGGCGACTGCTCGATCCGGAGCTCTCGTTGGAGGAGACTAGCCGTCTGTTGGGCGTCTGCCCTGCTACCGTCCGCAGATATACGAACCGGGGTTGGCTGGGCCATCACCGAACGCAGGGGGGCCAACGGCGATTTCGGCTCAGCGCTATTGTAAAATTCGTGAACGAACACGGACGATTCCCCGACGCCGCATAACGACAACCGAAGTCTGCGCATTGCACTCTTTTCGGATAGCGCTCTCCCCATCCTAAATGGGGTGAGCGTTAGCATTGACGCCCTCGTGGGAGAGCTCCGACGCCGGGGACATTCGGTCCATGTCTTCACCTCAAGGTCGCCCGGTCACAAGGACCCCGACGCGAACACGCTACGGTTTTGGGCCATGGAGACGCCGTGGACGAAAGGTTATCCCATCGCGTTTCCGCCGTTCTATCGGATGCTCTTGCGGTTTCGACGGCTGAAGTTCGACGTCATTCACTCTCACACGCCATTTACGATTGGCTTTGTTGGCTTGCGGTGGGCGGAGTCGCACCACCTGCCCATTGTTTCGACGTACCATACGCTCTATGACCGGTACGCTCACTACGTGCCGCTCCCGCGCCGATATGTGCGCTTTAAGATCGCGAAACATACCCACTACTATTACAGTCGCGTCCAGCATGTGATCACCCCGAGCGAGGCGGCGCTGAAGTGGTTGCGCAGGCATTCGGTGGATACGGATGCCACGGTTATTCCGACCGGGATCCCTTTGCCGCACCAGTTCGACCGAAGCCAGACTCGCCAGGCGCTTGGCATTCGGCCGGGAACTCGAGTTTTGCTTTACGTCGGACGTTTGGCGCAGGAGAAGAACTTGGAGACGCTGTTGCGCACGGCGAAGATTTGCTTTGATCGTGACGCCAGTTTGGTGCTTTGGCTCGTGGGCGATGGGCCCTACCGAGGCGAGTGTGTTGAACTCGTCCGGGCTTTGGGGATCGGCGATCGAGTTCGCTTTGTGGGTGCGATTCCGCGCAATGACGTGGATCGGTACTACGCGGCGGCTGACCTCTTCCTATTTCCCTCAATCAGCGAGACGCAGGGGTTGGTGGTTCAGGAGGCGATGATGTACGGGTTGCCGGCGGTTGCCGCTCTCGGTGGGGGTGCTTCGGCTCCGATTGAGCACGGCGTGAATGGCTTTGTTGTGAGAAACGAAGCAGCGATGCTCGCCGACGCGGTGGGCGAAGCACTCATGGATGAATCTCGCTATGCCATGCTTTCGGATGGGGCGGCGAGGGCGGCGAGATCGTTTGGCGTGGAAGCCATGGGTGATTCGGTGCTGAGTGTCTACCGTCGGGTGATTGCCGAGCATGCCCGCCAACCGGAGTTCAATGATTGGATTTGATCGTGCGCTGAGTCGATTTTTCGCCATTCTTTTGGGCTTGGCCGTCATTCGGTTGACCCTCGGGTTTGTGCCGCTTCCGGTCTCGGTACTGCCGGCCGTGAACCTCTTGCTGGCGGCATTTTTCCTTGGTGGTCCGGTTGCGGCGGTGTATCTGGCCTCGGACCGGGTCTGGACGCCAAAGGGTTCGGCTCTCTTTCTGGTGGCGGGGCTCGTTGTTTGGGCGGGATTGATCGCACTTACTCAGGTGCCGGGGATCAACCATGGGTTCGCTCCTGCGCTCGCGCTTGCAGGGGCGCAGATTGGCTTGGCAACTTGGTGCGTCGGGCTCGGCGCGTTGCTGGCGAGCATGGTGCGCGAGAAGAACATTCTGATTCCGATCGCGATTTTTCTCGCTTTGTACGATGCGTTTTTGGTTCTGACCCCGGTTGGGCCGACGAGCCAGTTTCTGCAGAATGCGCCCCAGGTTTTGAGCACGGTTGGGATGTCCATCCCCGCCGCTTCGGCGAGCCCGACGATGGGGAAGGCAGCGGTTTCGGGTTATGTTGGCCCCGCTGATCTTGTCTTTTTGGGCACGTTCTTTGTCGCGCTCTTCCGGTTCAAACTTCGAACGACGGAGACCCTTAGGTGGATGATTCCGGCCTTGGTGGCCTACTTGGTGGTGGTGTTGATTTTCGGATTGCCTTTGCCCGCGATGGTGCCTATTGGACTCGTGATCATGGTTGTGAATGCGCGAGAATTCCGCCTTACGAACGACGAGAAGATTTCCACCGCGATCATTGCTCTGATCGGCATTGGGTTGCTTGTCTGGGGGGCTACCCGGCCTCGGCCAGCGCCGCAACCTGAACCTTCGAGCTCGGCTGTCGGCCAAGAATCGCCAAGATCGGCAGGGACGCCCGGGCCAACCGCGACAGATCAATCCCCGTCGCCATCCCTTCCCGCTCCAAAAAGTACACCAGGTCCTCGGTAGCGAGGTTGCCGCCCGCGCCGGGGGCATAGGGGCAGCCGCCGAGCCCGCCCGCGCTGGAGTCGAACGCACTGAAGGCACCGAGGTCAAGGCAGGTGGTGACGTTCGCAATCGCGGTTCCTCGCGTGTCGTGAAAGTGCCACGCGACCATGGAGGCCTTTTCACCGAGCGCTTGGATGATCTCTTTGGCGAGCACCCGGACCTCGCGAGGGGAGGCGACCCCGAGGGTGTCGCCGATGGCGATCTCATCGACCCCGAGATCGGCAAGCTGGGAAGCGAGGGTTACCACTTGGCCGGGGGCGATTCGACCCTCGTACGGGCACTCAAAGGCAGTGCTGATGTAGACCCGAACGTGGCCTCCATGGCTGCTGCTTCGGAAGGCCGTGATCACCTCCCGGGACGCTTCCACCGATTCGGCGATCGACATGTTGATGTTTCGCCGGGCGAAGCTCTCGCTGGCGGCGGTGAAGAGGGCGATTCGCTCGACGCCACTGTCAAGGGCGCGGCCAAGTCCGCGAAGATTCGGGACCAGGGCGGAAAAGCCGGTGTCATAGCCGGTGTAGGCGAAGAGTTCCTCAGCATCGGCTAACTGGGGGACCCACTTGGGCGAGACGAAGCTGGTGACCTCAATCTGGCTTAGGCCCGCGGCACGGAGGTCGCGGACGAACGCAGCTTTCGCCTCGGTGGGGATCACCGTGCTTTCGTTTTGCAGGCCATCGCGGGGGCCGACTTCAAGAATTCGGATTTGCAGGGTGGACCTCCACGAGGAACGCGCCCTCTGCGACTTGGTCCCCCAGGCTGACGCCTATGGAAGCCACGGTGCCATCGAATGGGGCGACGCTTGGCTGCTGCATCTTCATGGCTTCGAGGACGACGAGCTTCTGGCCTTTGGTTACTACGTCGCCGGTCTTGACCGCGACATCGACAATGGCCCCAGGCATGGGAGCGTGGAATCGCCCTGAAACTGTGGCGTCTTGACGGACCCGGGCCGGCGGCTTGCGGTCAACTTGGTAGGTCTGGCCCCGGTAGGAGATGAGGAGTGAGTCGCCCTTGCTCACTGTCAGAGCTGTATGCGAGCCCTCGGCAGTATGCACGATGAGGCGATCCGGTAGCCGCTCAACCTTGGCGGAGCCGGGTTCAAGAATCATCTCGAGGCCGTCAATCGTTCGCCGCATGGGCATTCTTGTTGGCGGCAAACTGCCGCGCGGTTTCGACAAAGTCGGCGAAGAGTTTGCGGGTTGCCGGGTCTTCGAGGGTTCGTTCCGGATGCCATTGGACTCCGATCATCCAGGGTCGGTCGGCGGCCTCTAGGGCCTCAACCGTTCCCTCGGCATCACGTGCGACCACGCGGAGGTCGGCACCGACTCGGCCTACGGCTTGGTGGTGGTAGCTCTTGCCTTCGATTTCGGCAGCTCCGGTCGCGGAGTAGAGCTTTGATTCAGGTTCGACATTGGCGGCGTGAAGGCTACCGCTGGAGTGATCGGCATGACCCACGACGTCGGGGAGGTGCTGAATCAGAGAACCGCCTCGGGCGACGTTCAAGAACTGGCATCCATAGCAAATTCCTAGGACGGGCAGCTCGGGGTCGATGGCTTGGAGGAGGGCGCTTTCGCCAGCAAATCTGGCCGGGTCGCTTAGGGAAACTTTCGGGTGGTTTTCTTCGCCAAATCTGGCCGCATCGATGTCATCACCGCCGGGGATCAGCCAGCCATCAATCAGCTTGGCGACACTCGCCATGTCCGCCATCGGTGGGATGAGGATGGGCACTCCGCCCGCTTCGGCGATCGCCTGGGCGTAGTTCCAATTCAGCTCAAGTCTGCCCCGAGTTCTTGGCTCCTCGGGGTCGTGGTTGCAGTCGGTGCTGATGCCAATGATCGGCTTCATAGCAGAGTCCCCGCGATGGCTTCCACCCGGTCCTTGATCGCTTTCACAAAGTGGGCGGCTCCGACGCCATTGATGAGACGATGGTCGAAGGTCATGGCGAGGTTGGCGGTGCGGCGCAACTTGACTTCGTCGGACTCGGGATCAAGGCCATTGTAGACTTCGCCAAGGAAGATAGTCGCGACCGAAGGGGGGACCACCACCGGAATCGCATCGCGGAGCCCGAACGACTGCATGTTCGTTAGCGAGACGGTTACGGCTTCGGTGATCTGGTCGACGCCGGTGCGGGCGACTTCGATTCGCTCGCGCATTCGCGCGGCGAACTCTGGCCAGGTCAGGGTGTCGGCGTCTTCAACCACGGCGATGACGAGTTCATCTCCGGGCAGGGCGACGGCGATGCCGAGGGCAACATGGTGATAGGTACGGATCGTGCTATCGCCGATCAGTGAAGATCGGAAGCTGGGGTGCTCCTTCAGGGCCTGGGTCACGGCGTAAGCAAACATCGTGAAGGCACTGGGTTGGAACGCATCGCCAGTTTGCTTTTGGCGGGCGCGTTGGCTCTCGATCGGGCCCCAGTTCATGGCGACGCTGATGGTGCCGGGGACGACGACCTGGTTGCTGCGCATCAGGCGACTGGCCAGGACGCGCTGTTTGCTTGGCATCGCGACTTCGGCGAATGCTTCGTTCATTGGCGCCTGGGCGAGGAAGGCGTCGATATCGGCGGGCATCAGTTTGCTGGTCTTGGCGGCAAGCTGGGCAAGTGTTTCTTCGGAGACGCCCTTCTCCTTAGCGTAGGCTCGGGTTCGCGGGGGGATGCTCGATGGCCTTGCTGCAGTTGTTTCGGGTGCCTCAGCTTCCGGTGGTGCTTCCGCGGTCGCATCCGCAGGAGCGTCGCTTACTTCCATGCGGGCCACTTCGGCCCCGATGGCTAGGACAGTGTCTGGAGTCGCCAGCCACTCGGTGAGGATCCCTTCGTAGGGCGATTCCACGTCCATGACCGCTTTGTCGGTCTCCATCTGGTAGATCGGCTCGTCGCGAAGCACACGGTCGCCGGGCTGCTTGAGTACGGCGACGAGTCTGGCCTCCTGAAGGCCCTCGCCGATCTGAGGAATTCGAACCGAAATAACTGGCATAGCAACTTCGCGCTCCCGGGCGCACACTCCAGTTTGGCACAGGGAGGCGAATTGCTATCCAATCGGAATCTGGCTCGTGGTCTTGGGGGTGCCAAGTACGAACGAGGTCCGGATTTGCTGAAGGCCCTTGATTTTTGTCAGTTTGTCCCTCAGGAGCTGCTCGTATCCACGCATGTCGCGGACGACGATCTTGAGAATGAAGTCATAGTCACCGCTGACGTGCCAGCACTCCATGATCTCGGGGATCTCGGCAATGGATTTGCGGAATCGTTCGATGGGCTGCTCGTGGTGGAGCGAGAGCGAGACCATGGTGAGCGCCGTCAGGCGCAGGCCCATGCGGTCGGGGTCGAGGTGGGCGTGGTAGCCGCGGATCAGCCCAGCTCGCTCCAGGGTGCGAACACGCTGGAGGACGGAGGGAGGCGAGAGGCCCACGCTTTTGGCGAGGTCGGCGTTGGTGATTCGGCCATTCGCTTGCAGGAGCGAAAGGATTTGAATATCAGTTTCGTCGAGGTGTGTTTTCGACATCGCACCTTATAATCGCACGAAATCCGGTCCTGATTCGGAATAATCTTCATAAATTTGCCGATTGATTTAGGAAATTCAGAAGATTATTCGGCAAGATCATCCGTGGGCAAAATTCCCGAATGTCCACAAATGCTCCATCCTAAGCGAGTGGCACTCCGTCGCATACCGTTTGATAGTCTCTGCCTTGCCGCCATCGTCTTGGAATTACAGGCGTATGTCGGCGGTCGGGTGCAAGGTATCCGCCAGCCAAATGACCTGACGGTAACGCTCGGGCTTTACGCCTCGGGCACCGAGGCGATGCTGATGATGAGCGCGCACCCTCAGTTCGCCCGATGCCACTTTATCCAGCGGAGGCCGCCGAACCAATCGACCCCACCCGGGCTTTGCGCGGCCATGCGGGCTCGCATCGAGGGGGGCAGGCTGATCAGCGCGACCCAGCGGGGGTTTGACCGCGTGCTCGACCTGCGGTTCGAAACACCCGAGGGCGAGCACTTATTGGTCGGCGAGTTCATGGGCAAGCACTCGAACATCATCTTGCTCGACGCCACTGACAAGATTCTGGCTGCAGCCAAGACCGTGGGACGCAGCAAGAGTTCGCGACCGATTATTAGCGGCTATACGTACGAGCCGCCACCCTTCGAGCCACGCCCTTCTCTTTTGCTTGCCGCACCGGGTGACGATTTGAGTCTGTGCGATGGTGCCTCGCCATTTCTGGTCGATTGGATTGAGAAAGTCGGTCCCCAGAGGGGATTGAGCGCAATCAAGGAGTTTGTTCCCGAGCCGCAGATCGTGCCTGGGGTTGGAGCGTATCCGCTGGACCTGGGCGTCTTTGGGCTCAAATCCTTGCCGAAGGACTCGCTAAGCTTGGCGCTGGAGCAGCATTTTGATGCGGAGATTGTCCGCAGCGAGGTGGATCAGCTTCGGACCAGCCTGGAGGGGCAGCTCAAGCGGGTACTGGATGCGCGTGATGCGGCCCTCCATGACCTGCAGCAGGCTGAACTCGCGGGGCGAGGGGCACCGAAGCAGCAGCTACAGGGCGAGCTGATCCTTGCCTACGGGGCGACGCTGGCTCCGGGGGCGAAGACATTGGAGGCTTGGGACTATGATGGCGAGCCGACCACGATTCGGCTCGACCCCGAACTCGACTTTCAGGAAAATGCCCAGCGGTACTTCGAGAAGGCGCGCAAGGCAAAGGGGCGACTCGGCTTTGTGCGGGATCAGATTGAGCGGATCGGCGAAGATCGGGCGGCGATTTTGGCCCTGCTTGAGCGCGTGCGGGCGGAGAACTACCTGCCCAAACTTCGGGACCTATACGCCGAAGCGAATGGCCGACGGTGGCTTAATCGGCAACTGGGAACGACGTCCAAGGGCAAAGACATCCGACCTTTCGAGGGTCACCGTATCCGCGAGATGCTTGGGCCGCAGGGGCAAACGATTCTTTACGGGGAAAACGCGGAGGCAAACGACTACTTGACCCAGCGAGTTTCGAAACCCAACGATATCTGGCTCCACGTCCGGGGCCAGACCTCGGCGCATGTGGTCATCCCGACTCAGGGCAAGCCGGAGAGAATCTCGCGCGAGGTGCTACTGTTCGCCGCGAAGGTCGCGGTGGATCACTCCTCGATGAAGCACTCCGGCACGGTGCCGGTTGATTGGACGCTCCGGAAGTACGTCCGGAAGCCGCGGGGCGCGGCCAAAGGCACGGCGCTCTACACCCACGAGAAGACTCTTCATATTGATGGAGATCGATAAAAAGAGAGGATGGCCAGTGGCCATCCCCTCTTTTTGGAACGCAACCTCAGCGACCGATGGCCGTTGTGTTCGCTCGAAGTCCATAGACATGGACCTTGTTGCTGAACGAAGCCATGTAGACACGGCCGTTGGCAACCACCGGCGTCACGTACTTGGCGAAGTTTCCGACGTCATCGCGTGAGTCGTTGTCCGAGCTCCAGAGGACCTTGCTGAGGTCCATGGCATCGTAGGCGCGGAATGTTCCGGCAACAGTCTGCTGGTTTGCATTCTGATTGGTGGGGAAGGACGCCCAAAGGACAGCGGAACCGGCCTGGGTGCCATTCGCGGAGGCGCTGAGCATGCCGCCGGGCATTCCCCATGACATCCGGAGGGCACCGGTGCTGGTCGGATCGTTGCTCAGGCGACCATCCTTGAAGGTGTACTGCTTTAGCACGTCGTCCTCGGACCAGAGGAAAACTTTGGATTCCGTCGTGCCGCGAAGGAAGACTGGAGCAGCGTGGAGGTGACCACCCATCGCAGGCACGTTCTGGGGAATCGCGTTGCCGGTGGTGCTGTATCCGCCCATGTTGTTTTGATCAACAAAATAGAGGCCACCGTACTTTCCGCCACCCATCACGAGGTTGGTGCCGGGAATGACGATGGGACCGGAAGTTCCCAAGTCGAGGTCGTACCAGTTCATCAACTCGCTGTCGTACGGCGTGAACGAATCCTTGACGACGAGGTTCGCGTCGCGCGTGACGCCGAGCTTCACGAAGCTGTTTCCGAGGCTTCCACCTTCATTGGGAAGCGATCCGTTACCGGATTGGTAGAAGATTTCGCCCGCGGCGTTGGCCGAGAGGCCAGTTCCCGACTGCCAGATTCCGCCCATTCCGCCGTTGGGGTTGGAGCAGTGGATGGCGGTGCGGCCAAGGGTTCGTGCGTCGTAGCCGAAGACCCAGCCGTGGTACGGGCGCATGTCGCCGTGGCTTCCGAATGCGATGTAAATCTTGCCGTTCAAGAGCAGGAGGCCGGGACGGTTCATTTGATAGTACGAGCTAAATGTCACTCGACCGTTCTGCGCCCCATCTCCAGTTCCGGGGACGGAGCCCGCGATGGCCACGCCGCTACCCCGTCGAGGTCGGCCCGTGGTGATGTCGATTGCATGGAGTCGGTTCTGGTAGGTTCCGCCTTCCTTGGTTTTGGCCACAACGAAGATGGTTTGAAGTCCCAGATCGACGACCGGGGTGGAAACGATCCCAATCTCGGGCGACATGTCGTTGGAGCCGACATCGCGGTTTGGCACGCTGGGGCCGAGGTTGATTTGCCAAATTGGCTTGGTCGCCGAGGAGGTCGCATCGGCGTCGAAAGCATAAACCGTGTTGTGCGCGGTGGCGATGAACAGGACATTCTTCGTGCCGAGCTTGGGTCCGAGGTAGGCGCGGGCCACGAGCGGCTGGGCGTACACCTGGCCATCTACGTTGTAGCTAAACAGCTTGCCGAAGTTCGGTCCGCCTACGTTGGCGGTGTTGAGAACCTTTTCGTTGGGGTTTGCGCCGGTGCGGAAGGTGTCGTATCGGTTGGTGAGGACATTCACCTGGGCCGAACTGGAAGCCGCTAGGGCAAGGGCGGCTACCGCCGTGGAAAATACAAACCGTGAATAATTCTTCGCCTTTTGACTCATCATTTCAATCCTCAACTCTGGGGAGATGCACGTTTACATTCTATTCGATGAATGACATTCCTTACCATGCAAAAATATGGGAATGGAGTTTGGTCTCGAAGGAAAAGTAGCCATGGTCGCGGCAGCAAGCAAGGGAATCGGTCTTGCGATTGCTCAGGAACTTGCCCGTGAGGGATGCCGCATCTCGATCTGCGCTCGAAATGAGGAGGTCTTAGAGGCAGCGGCTTCTATGATTAGTGAGGACGCTCGGACCTATGTCGTCGATGTGTCGGATCGCGAAGATTTGGAATGGTGGTTTGACCAGACCAAGGCGGATTTGGGCCCGGTTGATCTTTTGGTGACGAACACGGGTGGCCCTCCTGCTGGCCCCTTGGCAAGCCTCACGGACGAGCAGTGGCAACTGGGCTTCGATTCCACCTTGATGAATGTGGTGCGCATGGTCCAGCTGGCCAAGGCAGACATGATCGAGCGCGGATGGGGCCGGATCGTTCATTTGACGTCGCTCGTGGCGGTGCAGCCGAGCGACTTGTTGCCGATCTCCTCGACTCTGCGGGCCGGGCTCCAGGCATTGACCCGGACGCAGTCGAATGAACTTGCGCGCTATGGGATTACGGTGAATGCCGTTCTGCCTGGGCACACGATGACCGACCGGCAGCGACACTTGGCGAAGATCCGCTCTGAGCGGGATGGAATCTCAGAGGCGGATGCTTTGTCAAGCCAGGCTGAAGAAGTGCCTGTTGGCCGGATCGCCGACCCGGAGGAGATCGCGGCGGCGGTCGCGTTCTTATGCTCAACTCGAGCTTCGTACATCAGCGGGACAAGCCTCCTGGTGGACGGAGGGTTGACGAAGGGTTACTGAAAGTTCGGGACCGAGACCTGAGTGTATTTCTCGGGGCCGATTGGCTTGTGGATCAGGAAGCCGGTGAGGGCGGACCAGCCCATCAGGGTCACGACGATGAACATGCCCAGCGCGAATTTCTGGACGCGGAGCTGGGCCTCTTCTGAAATCGTGATGCCCCATCGGATCGCAAAGTTCCACACGCCGTAGCTGAGGTGGTAGGCGCTGGCGAGAATTCCGAGGAGATAGACCACGAAGAAGATGTAGCCGTGGTCGGTCAGCTTAGTCTGCCAAGCATCATAGAGAATGGTCTCGGCGCCCTGGGTGTACTTTGCTCCCGTGGTCGAAAGCACGTGGTAGATCAGGAAGAAAAAGATGAAGATTCCGCTCCATCTTTGGAAAGAATACATGCGGTTCTGTGACCAGCCGTACTTCTGGGTGAAGGCGTTTGGCTGCGATCGCCCGACGATGAACAGGCCATAGACCGCGTGGAAGACGAGCGGGGTCCAGATGGCGACGACTTCAAGAGCGAGCAGGATGTGGCTGGGAAGAGTCTCGAAAAAGTGGATGACCCCGTTGAACCGCTCGGGACCAGCGAGGGTGAATGTGTTCAAGGTCAGGTGCTGAAGCATGTAAAAACCGACAGGGATGATTCCCGTGATCGAGTGCACCTTGTGCCAGAAAAAACTCTCCTTTTGAATCGCCAAAGCCATTTGCCTAGTAAACCTCAATAGAGTCTACGAGGGTTCTTTGCCCGTATGCGGCGAAGTCGGTCGGTGCGGCTCGTGGCAAGGAGCGATGGCTACACGCCCGGAACCGCGATTTCTCGACTATAATGCGGCCATGAGTTACCGACTTGCTTGCCTTGCCTTTGTCGTCGGAGCAGTTAGCGCTGCCCAAGCGTCGGTGGTCATTGTGTCCGCCGAGTACATTGTCAGCGCTGATGCGCAAGCGGGATCGATGGCGCTCTCCGATCTGTCGGCTGATACGGTCACGGCAAGCTCGGGGAGCTACTCGGCGAACATATACGTGGATGAGATCGTTCCGGCGGGGCAGAGCGCCTACGCACAAAGCTCGGCTTCGGCTCAGTGGTCGTCGACCTCGGGCACGTCTATCGTTGGCAAGACGCACGGTACGGCCTGGGCAAATGACCTTGGGATCGGTGCCTCGGCGTCCGCTCGCTCCCGGCTAGTCCTGTACTTCGACGTACCGTATGACACGACTGGAACCTTCGATTTCGAGGGAGTTAGTTCGAGCGTCGAGCGCCTCGTCGGCGGCAGCTGGGAGGCGTTCGCGGACGCAGACTGGAGCGGGAGCCTGAGCGCGTCTAGCTACCGATGGGTGCTCGACAAGAGTTACGCGGTCTCTGGCAGCGGATCCCACGATGGCTTCGCGGATTTCACGGCGGACGTCCAAGCCGTTCCCGAGCCCGGCACGTTGCTCGCTCTTGGTGTTGGCGCTGCGCTCGCTGCCCGGCGTCGTCGGCGCGCCTAGCTTTGAGCCCGCCTGGACCGCGTTAGGAGGAGCGACGGCTACGCGCCGGGAGGCCGAGATTTCCTTATGCGGCGAAGCCGAAACTCGCGGCGCATTACCGCTTAGTTCCGCGCCAATCCGCTACTCCACCGTGACTGACTTGGCCAGGTTCCTTGGCTGGTCGATCTCGCAGCCCTTCAGGCGTGCGACGTGGTAGGCGAGCAGTTGGAGGGGGATGATGGAGAGGACGGCGGAGAGGAACTCTGCATCGCACTCGGGTACCGACACCACGATATCGGCTGCTTTCGCGACTTGCTCGTAGCCAGACTCTGAGGCGATGGCGACGACGGTGCCGCCTCGGGCTTGGATCTCCTTCATGTTCGAGATTGTCTTGTCGAGTAGAGACCTCTCGGTAGCCCCGAAGACGGCATAGACTCCATCGGTTACCAGGGCGAGAGGTCCATGCTTCATCTCGCCGGCGGGGGATTCTTGGGTGGGGATGTAGGCCACTTCCTTAAGCTTTAGTGCGGCTTCCAAAGAGAGGCATGCGTCGGCTCCCCGACCGAGGAAGAACACCAGCGGAGCATCCTTGACCTTTTCGGCAATCTCGATAATCTTCTCTTCTAGCTCAAGGGCTCTGATGGCCTTGGCCTTCATCTGTTGAAGCTCAGCTACCCACTCAGGGACTCGGACGCCGGGCATCTCCTTTACTTGGGCCACGTAAAGGGCAAGAATGGTGAGGACCATGACTTGAGCGGTGTATGCCTTGGTGCTGGCGACGCTGATCTCAGGGCCTGCTTGGGTCATGATTGTGCGGTCGCATTCGCGGGCGATGCTGGAGCCGAGGACGTTGATGATCCCCAGCGTGCGAATTCTTCGCGACTTGCATAGGCGAAGCGCAGCGAGTGTATCGGCGGTCTCGCCCGATTGGCTCACAAAGATTGCGAGCGACTTGGGCGAAAGGACAGGGTCACCATATCGAAATTCGCTTGAGAAATAGACATCCGTGGGCAGGCGTAGTAGCCTCTCGAACAACAGCTTGCCCATGAGGCCAGCGTGGTAGGCGGTGCCGCACGAGATGATGTTCACTCGATCAATGTCGGACCACACGTGCTCGGCGAACATTCCTTCGAGGCGGATATGCCCCTTCTCGTCGATTCTTCCGGCTAGGCTGTTGGCAAGAACATCCGGCTGTTCGTAGATCTCCTTGCGCATGAAGTGGTCGAATCCACCTCGTTCAGCGGCGGCAACGTCCCAGTCGATGTGCTGAGGGAAGAATGGCTTGTCTTTACCTTCAAGATCGGTGATTTGGAGCTTGCCCGCAGTCATGATCGCGACCTGATTCTCTTCCAGAATGACGATCTCGCGGGTGTAGGGAAGGAGCGCGGGGATGTCGCTTGCCAGCAGGGTTTCACCATCTCCGATACCGAGAACTAGGGGGCTGGCATTGCGAACGGCAACGATCTTTTCGGGTTCACGTCGCGAAATTGCCACAATGGCAAAGGCGCCGCGTAAGCGCTTAGCCGCACGGCGAACCCCAGCTTCTAGACTGCCGCCCTCTTCGCACTCCTCACCAATCACATGGGCGGCTACTTCGGTGTCAGTTTGAGAGGCAAAGACATGCCCTCGTGACACTAGGTCTTCACGGAGTTCAAGATAATTCTCGATGATACCGTTGTGAATGATTGCGACTTGCTCGTAAGCGTCGTAGTGAGGATGAGCGTTGGCATCGGTCGGTCCGCCGTGGGTGGCCCAACGCGAGTGGCCGATGGCTAGATGCGCTTCGCTCGGATGTTCGAGGAGCAATCGGCCTAGCTCGCTCAGTTTGCCCGCTCGCTTGAAGACAGTGATCTCTCCGTTATCCATCGACGCAATTCCAGCTGAGTCATAGCCTCGGTACTCCAGCCGCTTGAGTTGGTCAAAAACAACGCCCACGCCCTTCCTTGGGCCAATGTATCCGGCGATTCCACACATAGTCTAGGATGCTCCTTCGAGTTCGAAAATCGTAACTTCAGGTGGGCAGAATAGGCGCAAGCGGGGGCCCGTGGTTCCTACTCCACGCGATACATAGAGGGGTGACCCCTTCGTTGCGTAACTGCCCGCAATGTATTTCTTCGCACCAACTGGCGTATGGCGAATGCCGGCGAAGGTAATCTGTCCACCGTGGCTATGCCCACTAATGGTTAGGCTTACTGAGCTGGGGACAAGGTCCGCAAAATCAGGTTCATGTAGGAGGCATAGAGTGTTCTTCTGCGCTAGAAGTGGATCTTGGTAGGTTGGGTAACCAGACAAGCCGTCATCCAAACCATAAACTTGGAAGCCCTGGAAATCAACAACCTCATTGATTAGCAGCCTAACCTTACTGGCCTGAAACATCTTCATAAGGGTTTCGGTATCCGACATCCAGTAGTCGTGGTTTCCCATCACGCCATAGCAAGGCGCTTGGCAGTCGGATAGCCGGAGGAGAAACTCCTTTAGACAGCTAAGGGACACGCCCGAATTGTTGTTGAGGTAGTCGCCCCCGAGGAGGATGAGGTCGGGTTTTTCGGCATCGGCCATTTCGATGGCTCGCAGGGCTCGGTCGCGCTCGTCGCGCATGTTCACATGGGGATCGGTCAGGAAAGCAATTTTCACTTTTCCCGCCGTCCAGTTCGAAAGCTTGAGCTTTGCCCGCTCTAAGATTAACCGATCGTCATCTCGCAGTAGTGAAAAGCCACCGGTCAGACCAACACTGGCGGCCATGGCCGAGCCCAAAAGTCTGCGTCGCGAGAGCAGAAGATCGTCGCCGCCGGTATCCTCTGGGGCGTGGTTTTGGTCATCGGTGGCGCGGGGTACATCGGCTCGCATATGTGTCGTTTGTTGAGGGAGAGGGGTCTCGACCACATCGTCTTCGACAATTTTGAACAAGGCCACCGCGAGTCGATCCCCGGCAGTTCCTACGTTCAGGGCGATCTACGCAACGCTGCCGATCTGAATTCGACGTTCGACGCGTATCCTCAGATTGACTTGGTTATGCACTTCGCCGCTTACATTTCGGTGGGCGCGAGTGTGCGCGAGCCCGAAGTTTACTACCGAAACAACACGACCGGGGTCCTTGGCCTCTTGGAGGTCATGAAGGGGCGGGGGCTGGACAAGATTGTTTTCAGCTCGACGGCGGCTGTTTATGGCGAGCCGCACTACACGCCGATTGACGAAGGCCACCCGAAGGCTCCGACCAGCCCGTATGGCCACAGCAAGTTGGCGGCGGAATGGCTGCTGGATGACCTTGGCGTTGCCCACGGGTTGAAGTCGGTGGTTTTGCGATACTTCAATGCTAGCGGGGCGCATCCCTCGGGCGAAATCGGTGAGGATCACTCGCCCGAAGAGCACTTGATTCCGCTCGCGATCCAGGCGGCCACTGGGCAGAGGGGGGCGCTGAAGGTGTTCGGGACGGACTGGGACACGCCGGATGGCACTTGCGTTCGCGATTACATCCACGTTTGGGACCTTGCTCATGCACATTTGGCCGCCATCGAGCATCTGCGCGCGGGGGGCGAGTCTTGCCGCTACAACGTCGGGGTCGGGGCGGGCTTTTCGGTGCGAGAGGTTCTGGATACGGTTTCCCGGGTCGGTGGCACCTTGGTCCCGTCTGAAGAAGCAGATCGCAGGCCGGGAGACCCGGCCCGCTTGATCGCTTCGAGCGAGGCCATTCAGAAGGCCTGGGGCTGGTCGCCCCAGCGATCTGATTTGGAAACCATCGTGGCGGATGCTTGGAATTGGCACCGGTCCCACCCGAAAGGATATAGAAGCTAGCCGATCTGGAAGGGGAAGATGAGTTTCAGGATGACGCTTGAGCGGAATGTTCGCGCGTTTGGGTCACCTACGATCAGGTAGTACTCCATTCCTTGATTACCACTACGCCGGAAGGCGACGTAAGCATTGGTGTCTTTGCCCGCCTTTACCACGCGGCCCGTGAGCGATCTATCTTGCTTTAGATCATAGTTAAAGCCGAGGATTGCTTGCTCGGAGAGGCCGTTGAATCGGACGGATTGGATGGAGCTGGTGAGTTGCAGATCCTGCACTGGCCGATAGGACGTGCTGAGCGAGACTGAGTCGTACTTCGAGCCATCGAAATTGCCGAACGAATAGTCGAGACTGACAGACCGGTACGGATCGTTGGCCGGGAAGACGGTCACAAGTCTGGTTAGTCGGTCATTGCTACCGAGATACCGGGACCACTCCGAGTTCACGTTGAACAGCAAGCGGCTACGCGTGATGGCGAAGGCATCCAGGTTGAGGGCCCGCCGATATGGCGATCCATCCACGCGGTCATAGTCACGATAGAGGATCTGGGAGCCGTACTGGCCGATTGGTCCGGTGTTCCAGCGCCAGACCTTTGAGGTGCCGAAATATGCGCCGCGCAGGTTGCGTTCGGGCACGAAGCCGAGGCGTGGTTGGAAGTCGGGTCCTACCTGCTCAAAGCCACCACCCAACCAAGTGCCATCTTGGTAGAAGTCGACACTTGCCTCGTTTGATGAGCCTTGTCCCTCAGTGGTGTCCTTGCTACCCATACGTCGGACGGAGAATGAGACGGGGCCCATGCTCTTAGCGTATCTCACCATGTAAGCATCGTTGTTTACTCCCCTTTCGCGCAGGCTCGTCGCACTAAATCGGACGGAATCACTGGTGGATGGGTTGTAGGAAAAGTTGCTTACGAACGAATTCTTGTCGCCAAAGTCATTCGCGTTTAGGATTCCGTACTGTAGTCTGTCCCCGATCTTTCCATAGCCACTAACGGCGGCATCAAATCGCGTGATTCTTTGACTAGCGAACAGGGCAGATTCAAAATACTGTGAGCCCTCTTGAAAGAAGGGCCTGCTCTCTCCCGCGAGGCGTTCGAACCGACTGAAATCCAGGGAGAGAATCTGGTTCTCGACGTTCCGAAAGTCGGGGCTAATGCTGCCGACGAGGGTGGATTGGTCGGCAATTTTCGTCTTGATATCCACACCAAAATTGGCGATACCCCGAGTGTCTGGGTCGTAACCAAGGTAGCTGTAGGGTAGGAACTTGATGCTTCGATCCACCGGAGCGGACGGGATGACGACATTTTCCCAGAACGGCGTGTCGTCTTGGCGTCCGCCCACGGGGGTTCGGAAGATGTATCGGCGCGCACGCCAGGGCTGCGAGCGTTGGACGTTGAATCGGGCGGCGCGGGGGCCAGGGGCAGGGAGGGAGAGGACCTTCCACGGGATTCGGGCTTCGACCTCCCAGCCCTCGGGGGTCAATCTGGCTTGTGAGAGAACTTCGCCGGTCCACTCCTTTTTGGCGGCGCGGCCACCGGCAAGGTTGATGCTGGTCGCGCCTCGGGGGTTGAAGCCGAATTCGCTGAAGTCCGAGAGGCTCCCTCCGAGGTCGAGCGAGAGGGTGACGGAGTCGTCGCCATCGAGGGATACATTCGAGCGGTACTCGTTGGCTTGGATGCGGCTGGGCTGGGGGTCGGCGAGCTTGGCGGCGAAGTAGATGTATTGGGAGTCGTAGGCGAGCCAAAACTTTGCGGCATCGGGGGCAGCCTGGCGAGTGGAGAACTCCTGAAGACCCTCAAAGGTCACCGCATCGGACCATTCGGAATCGGTGATGGTTCCGTCCAGGGTCGGTGGTTTGGTGGTTGCCTTCGCGGGAAATCGAGGCGCATCGGCATGGGCGATGGCGATGAGCGCCGCAAGCGATAGGGGGCCAAGGCATCTTTTGAGCATCGGTGGCATTACTCGCACCAAGAGCCCTGAAAGTTCCATCGGGATAGTTTGGCGGGACCTTTGGGCTAAAGTGAATCGATGATACTAGCCGAATCGACCTGGAAAGACGTTGAGGCGTTTGGGCGGGGTGGCGTTGTGCTGATCCCGACCGGCTCACTGGAGCAGCATGGGCCGCACCTGCCTTTGCTCACGGACTCGATTTTGGTCAGCATTGTAGCGAGCGAGGTCGAGCGACAGTTGCCGAGCCAGGTGCTCCTGACGCCAACCCTGTGGCTCGGGGCGAGCGCTCACCATCTGGCATTTCCCGGCACACTCTCGGCTTCGATGCCGACGTACCTGGGGGCGGTTGCGGATGTGGTGGACTCGCTGGTGCCCCATGGGTTCACGAAGTTCTTCGTTCTCAATGGTCATGGTGGGAATACGGACCCGAATGGGATGGTAACGCGAGAATTGAAGCGACGCTATGCGAATCTCCACATCGGTCACCGGGGCTACTTCGACTTTGCTGTGTCGGTGATTGCGGATGTTTTGGACGGACCGACGAAGTTCATGCGGCATGCTTGCGAGGCGGAGACTAGCCTGATGCTGCACTTGCGTCCTGACTTGGTGCGATTTGAACTGGCGCGGAACGATGGGCTTCGCGTTGAGCCAAGTGTTGCCGGGCTAGTGCTGCCGTTTCACGAAGTAACGGAGGAGGGTAGTTTGGGTTATGCTCCACTGGCTTCGGCGGAGAAGGGAAGACTGATCTTTGAGTCAGCAGTTGCCGGGGTTGTGGAGAATACGCGGAGGCTGGCGGATGGGTACTTGCTTGTTGGCGATCAGGAGTGAGATCGAGGGTAGAGGAGGGCGGCTTCTCTTATTGGATGGAAAGCTTTAAGTTCTGCTTGGAATCTGGCCTGGATATCTTCTAACGGTGATAGGTTGTCGATGTTTTCGCGTAGCCAATTGTTGCCAGCCAGAATGTCAATAGGAAGCGTGTTGAATTCGTATTCGTAGGGCGGTTGTTTCCACTCGAAGGCGTCGCCAACTAGCCGCCTGACCTCTTGGAATAGCGCCACGAAGGTGAGGACGGGGGCGAAGGCTTCGCGGTTAGTTACGTGGAGGGCGACGCCTTCGCAGAGTTGGCCCGCGTACTTTTGGAAGGTCGGTTGGAACTGGACGGGCCGGAACCTCACGCCACCGAGATCGAGCCCGTTTAGCTTCATTGCGAGTAGGGAACCGTCGAGGTAGGGGGCGCCGATGATCTCGAAGGGGCGGGTGGTGCCTCGTCCTTCGCTGAGGTTTGTGCCCTCGACTAGGCAGCCGCCGGGATAGACTATGGCGGTGTCGACGGTGGGCATATTGGGCGAGGGCATCGCCCAGGTTGCGCCGCTTTCATCGCCGAAGTGGCTGGGATTCCAGCCTTCAATTTGCACCACTTCTAGCGTTAGGTCTGGATAGGCATTGGTCTTGAAGTACCGAGCAATTTCTCCGACGGTCATGCCGTGGCGCAGGGGAAGCGGGTAAAGACCAACGAATGAGGCAAATTCAGGCTGAAGCACTGTGCCTTCGATGGTTGTTCCGTTGATTGGGTTTGGTCGATCGAGGACGAGCATGGGGATGCCCTTTGCAACACATGCCTTCATGCAGAGGAACATTGACCAGATAAAGGTGTAGTAGCGGGCTCCAACATCGGGGATATCAACTACAAACAGATCAAGCCCTTCGAGCATGGTGGGAGTTGGCTCACGGTGCTCGCCGTAGAGGGAATGGAGCCGATAGGGGCGGGCACCCTCGCTGGGTTCCCATTCGATCATGTTGTCTTGGGTGTGGCCGAAGAGTCCATGCTGAGGGCCGAAGACTGCGGCCAAACGGAAGGAGTCTTTCTTCGTAAGGTGATCGAGGATATGGCTGTAGTTGGCGTCGATACTTGCTTGGTTGCAGAGCAAACCCACTCGCTGCCCACGAAGTTGCCTGAACCCGGATGCGACCAAACGATCTAGACCTACTGACACCATGTTTAGAACTCTCAGGGGCTATTCGGGACGAAGGAAGGTCGATTCGACTTCTTCTTTGGTGAGGCTGGTGCCTTGGCGGCCGAGGAGGTAGAAGGCGGCGGCGGCGTTTCCGGCCCATTGGCCGACACGAGCGGAGACGATGTTCCAACCTTGTTCGGCGATTAGGCGGGCGAGGCGGTAGGGAAGACCCCGACCGCGCGGGGCGCGAATCTCGAGGATTCCCGGCGAGTTTTCGTCACCTTCCACGAATTCGGCGGTGAGGACGGCTTGGACTCGGGCGGGGTCTTTGCCCTTGAATCGGAGCAACTCGCCGATCTCGCGGGCACCGCTGATGACTTCGAGGATCGAGGCGGAGATGCTTCGGCAGGTAGCCGAAGGAATCGGGCGTCCTCCGAAGCTGGCGGTGAAGACGTCGACCACGACGGGGGGATCGCTCATCGTGGTGCAGGCGCGGATTCCGGCCACGCTGATGTCGTAGGCGTAGAGCACACCGAGGACGCGGCTGAGCAGGCCCGGGGCGTCGAGACAACACACCGTGAGTTCGGTGGCGTTTACATCGGCGCGGTGGAAGACCTCGACGGTGGGCTCTCCTCGGGCCGCCTTTTCGGCGAGGGCGAGGTGAAGTCGAATCACGTCGGCAGGGGTGCTGATGAGATAGTAGGCGGGAAGGCTCTCGATGAATTGCTGGACTTCAGATTCGTCGGCGGCTTCGGGGTGGAGCTGTTTGCGGAGGCGACGGCGGTAGACGCTGGGGTCAAACGTCGGTTCCTCTTCGCCGGAGAGGAGCGAGTGGGTGCGTCGGTAAAGGGCGCGCAGAAAGGTCTCTTGGGCGGCGGTCCAGGCGGAGGAGGACACGGCGTTGACATCGGCCCAAGTCAGCAGGGTGAGCATGTCGAGGCGGGGTACATCGCGGACGATCTGGGCGAAGTCAGTGACCGTCTGGGGGTTCATGATGTCGCGAATGCGGATGAACCTTGCCATTGTCAGGTGCTCGCGCACGAGCCAGACGCCTAACTCGCGAATCTGATCCGTGAGTTCCCAGCGCCGGGCAACCTTCTCAAGAATCTCGGAGCCGAGGATTGAGTGGTCTTCGCGGGGCTTGGAGGAGTCATGGAGGAGGGCGGCGAGATAGAGAGCACCACGGTCGTGTACGGATTCGATGAGCTCGGCGAGGAACGTGTTCTCGGGGACATTCTCCAAAAATCGGACAACGCGGAGGGTGTGTTCGAATACGGAGTAGCGGTGGACAGTGTCGTCCGGCATCACGGTCCGGGTCGCGGTTAGCTCGGGGAGAATCTGGTGCAGGAGGCCGCAACGGTCGAGGTTGCGGATCGTGGCTTCGCCGGTGGTTAACGAGTAGAGCGCGGCGGCGCCATCGACAGAAGCAGGAGTCGGGGCGGGAATCTCGGCGACGCGGAGGTGGAGTTGGGTCGCGAGGGCGATGCCGACGGCGGCTTTGCCGCCATCTATTTCACCACTGAAGCGCGCTTCGCCGCTGTAGGCCTGGACGCCAGGCGCGAGCATAAATCGTGCGGTGTGGATGTGTTCGTTGGCTTCGAGGTACTCGCGCTGGAGCAGTAGGGCTTGGCTGGCGAGCTTGCTCATGAAGTCGCCGAACTCGAAACCGTGGCGGGCACACAGTTCATCCTGGCGAACTCGAGACAGCAAGTTTTGGGGTTTGCCGGCGGCCAGATGCAAGAGGTTGCGGACCATGTTGACGTGGTCGTAGGCCTCGGTGGGGGGCACGCGGCGCTCGCCGATGGCGTCCCGAATCCAGTTCGCAGCTTGGAAACACCGGAGTCCGCCCGCGCCTTCTTTGAGTTGGGGTTCCACCACGAGGGGAGTCTCGTGGTGCTTGCGGTATTGCTCCTCACGTTCTTTGATCTTAGCGAGGGCGAATTCCCCGGCGGGCATGCTTTCGCGGAGGGCGCGCTCCAGTCGTCGGAAGAGGTCGTGCGAGCCTGATACCAGGCGCATATCTAGTAGCCCGCTGCGAGTTGCGGCATCGAGACCAGGTGCATCGGCGATGAGGCGGTAGGCGTAGCCGACATCGAGGCGAAGGGCGGTGCAAAAGGCCCAGTGAAGGTCTTGGAAGAGCACGCGGATGCACGCATCGAGTTCGCTGCTGGCCTCATCGGAGGGGACCACGGTGATGTCGATATCGCTAAACGGAGCCATCTCGCGGCGGCCATAGCCACCGGTGCCGATGAGGGCAAAGGGCGGGGCCTCGGGATGCTCCTCGACCAGCTCGTTGTAGAGGGCTTGGACGACGCTATCGATGAGGTCGGTGTGGCGGTCGCACCATTCCAGGCCACTGGGATTCTCGCGAAGACTCTCCAGCAGGCGGCCCCGCTCCTCGGCGAGGCGTTCGATTTTTGCGCGTAGTGCGGGACTCACTGAACCAGATAATAGACCGGCTCGTTGGTCAGGAGTTGTTCCAGGGTTCGATTGAGTTGATTATCCAGGGTCACCAGCACGGGGGCACCACCGATGACGAGGATGGTCGAGACCAGGAGCAGGGTCGCGCCGAGACGGCGGAGGGCTTCCAGTAGGACAAATCCGGTCGCGACTCGGCGGGCGAAGGCCCAAACGGTGACCAAGATGCAGAGAAGGGCAAGGCACAGGACGGTGACGCCAGCAAGGTCGGGGGCGATGTCTCGCACAGGGTCGAGCTGGACCAAGAGGGGCGCGAGCGAATCGGTTGCCTGGTGCCAGCAGGCGAGCAAGCCAACGATCGACAAGCCGATGACCCCGGCTAAGACGGCAGCGGTCAGTCCGAAGAGGGGGCCCAGGTCGCGTGAAGGTTGGGAGCGGGCAGTGGCCGGACTGAAGCCCATGAAGGCCACGCTGGAGGCGACGACCATGCCAACGAGCACCTGTGACCCGGTGACCCAGTATCCCGCCACGCCGAGGCATGTGGCCATGGGGAGCAGGAAGAGAGGCGAGAGTCGGGCTTGAGGCTTGAGGCGGGGTTCGATCCACCGGGTGATGCCCCAGAGGATGGCACCGACGAACACACCGACCAAGCATCCCGGCAAGATCGTGGCGATGAGGAGGCTGATGACGGCCTCGCGCTGGGCAAGGGCCTCGGGAGGGCTGGCGAGCAGGAGGGCGCGCCAGCCGTCGTTCTCGCGGTACTGTCGGAACGTGCGGTCGGCTTCCTCCAGCATTCCTTGCTTACGAAGGGCGGAGGAGAAGCCAAGTTGAGCCAAGACCATGCGCTTGGGGCTGCCCTTGACCACGAAGTTTGATGGGTATCCCGCGAGGTCGACGATGGCAGTGCCCCTCATTCCCGTTCGCACCGATTGGGCTCCATCACGCAGGAGGCCGCCGTTGGTGAGGGTCGCCATCCGGGCACGAAGGGGGAGATCGCCTTCCAATGGCTGCTGAGCGACCACGGCTCGGGCGTAGCGCTCGATGAGCCGGGCATTGGCATCGCTGCGGGCGAAGTAGAGCGTGGCACGGACCCACGAGCCGCGCACTTGCTTGGCGGCAAGCTGTTGCTGAGCGCGATCCAGGAGCACGGTCTGGTAATCGCGCCAAAAGTTGCGTTTGGACGCGCGAGTCCAGGTGGCGAGGGCCCCTTCGGTGTCGCCCTTCATCCATCGGAACGCCGCGCCCGATTGGTACCAGAAGGCGTTCTCGGCATCCCTCTTGGCAGCGGCGTCGGTGAGGCGGATGAGGGAAACGAGTTCGGTGGGGTTGAGCCGCAACTTCGATTCGCTCTTGCGCGAGGCCACATGGACCCAGAGAGCGGCGTCTTCGAGGCTGCTTGGCTTGGCAGGGACGGCGACGGGCGTGAGGGGGGCGAGCATGGTCGCCGTGGTCTGGCTTCCGACCCAGGTTCCGAGAACGAGGGGGCGAGAAAGGGGGTGGACGATGACGGTGATGACGGCCCCCACCAACGCACCCATAAGCGCGCGGTCCCTTGGGGTCATCGCAGGACGATCGGTTGGGTGTTTAGCTCAAGTCGAGGGTAGGTGTCGTTGCTGCGGTCCAGCTTGGCCTCTTGGCCAGCGGGGGCGAACGGCGACCTTGCCGCAGGTTGGGAGAGAAGCTGCAGCGCGGCGACCAAGATGGTGCAGGCGAGGGCAGCGCCGAGCAGGGCGGGCGACCAGTAGTCCCAGCCAGCGCGGAGCTGTTGCGCCTGGACAAGGCGATACACGCGGCGATCAAACGTGATGGGCTCGACTTCGGTTTCGAGGGTGGCTTCGCGCAGCATGTTCAGCGCGTGGAATGACAGCCTCTCCTTGCGCTGGCAGTCTTCGCATTCAGACCGATGCCGGGCGACGAAATCTTTTTCCGTGCCGTTCAGGTCACGATCTTCACGTTCAGAAATGAATCGAGCAAAGCGTTCGCAGTCCGTGGGACCGATCTTCATTCGCCGACCGCCTCAACCCAAAGTTTGCGAAACCTCTCGCGGGCCGTGTGGAGTCGCGAGCGGACGGTTCCGATGGGGACGTGCATCACTTCGGCGACTTCTTCGTAGCTCAGCTGTTCCATTTCGCGCAGAACCAAGGTGGCGCGCAGATCGTAGGGCAGCATGGCCAAGAGCTTTTCGATGACCACGCGGTTTTCGACGGCTCCGCCCTCATGGGGCTTGGCGCGGTCAAATTCGACGACCTCAGGACGCTTGAGCCGTAAGCGATCCATGCAGAGGCGAACACAGATCCGATACAGATAGCCCGAAAAGGCGCGGTCATCGCGCAATTTGGACAGTTCGCGGAACGCCTTCAGGAACGACTCTTGAGCGACGTCTTCGGCCTCGTAGCGGTCACGCAGGAGGTTAGTCGCCGTTCGCACCAAGCGGCTGCGATGGCGGGCGATAAGGTTGGCGAGCGCATACTGATCTCCCTCTCGGCACCGGGCCACCCACTGCAATTCCTGGGCGTGGTCAACGGAAACGGCGGCAATTCGAACATCAGTCATGGCATCTCTCTCCTTCGAGATTATCTCTAGGGACGCCTCACTTTATACGATCCGTTCGCGGATCTGCTTGTGACAAAGGTCACGCGATGATATTTCTTCTTTTACTCTGATCCTCGGGGCTTGGCGAAACTGTGCGAAAATCTTCTTGACACACAACATCTTGTGCAGTACAATGTTCGAGGCCACAAGATGTTGTGGTTTTGGAGAACCACGGTGCGGTGTCCATTCTGCGGTTGCGATGATTTGAAGGTGCTGGATTCTCGGTCGGCCCGGGAGGGCGATGCCATTCGGCGTAGGCGAGAATGCAACGATTGCAACCGAAGGTTTACGACGTTTGAAGGCTTCGAAAGGCCGCGACTTTTTGTCGTAAAGCGTGAGGGCGACCGCCAGGAATTCGACCGCAGCAAGGTGCTGAACTCGATGGTGATTGCGTGCCGAAAACGGCCGGTTGCCATGGAGCATCTGCAGGAGGCGACGAGCCGCATCGAGCGGTTGGTTTTCCAAGATTATGAAGACGAGGTGCCGAGCTCAGTGATTGGTGAGCAGGTGATGGATGAGCTCTATCGCTTGGATTCGGTGGCTTACGTTCGTTTTGCTTCGGTGTATCGAGAGTTCGAATCTGTCGAGGATTTTCGCAAGACCTTGGATGGAATGGGAGTTAGGTGTTAGGGATGAAGGTAAACAGGTATTTCACAAAAGCGGGCCAAGGGCCATATGCAACGATTCCATTTGAGCCGCGAACCAGCGAGATTCGCAACCCGGACGGTTCGAGTGTCTTCCGTATGGAAGCGGTGATGGTTCCGGCCCAGTGGTCGCAGGTGGCCACGGATATCCTGGCCCAAAAATATTTCCGCAAGGCGGGCCTGCAGGATGCGAGCAATGGCGAGAAGCATCTCTCCGACTTTGGCGATGCTTCGGCAGATTGCGAAACCGATTCGCGCCAGGTGTTTCACCGCTTGGCCGGTTGCTGGCGCCATTGGGGCCAGAAGTTCAACTACTTTGCCTCCGAAGAGGACGGGCAGGCATTCTATGATGAGCTGAGCTACATGCTCGCTTCCCAGATTGCCGCGCCGAATTCGCCGCAATGGTTCAACACCGGATTGCACTTTGCCTATGGCATCACGGGCACGGCGCAGGGGCACACCTACATCGACCCGACTACCGGCGAACTGACCCACAGCACCAACGCCTACGAACGGCCTCAGCCCCATGCTTGCTTCATCCTCTCGGTCAAGGATGACCTGGTGAATGAGGGCGGCATCATGGACCTCTGGACCCGGGAAGCCCGAATCTTCAAGTACGGCTCCGGCGTGGGCACGAACTTCTCCAAGATTCGCGGCGAGAATGAGAAGCTTTCTGGCGGCGGCAAGTCGAGCGGCCTGATGAGCTTCCTCCGGGTTGGCGACCGAAGTGCGGGCGCGATCAAGTCCGGTGGCACCACGCGTCGGGCGGCCAAGATGGTTTGTCTTGACCTTGACCACCCCGATATTGAGACCTTTATTCATTGGAAGGTGATTGAGGAGCAGAAGGTTGCCGCCCTGGTGACAGGCTCGGCGCTGAACCAGAAGCATTTGAACGCAATCGTGCGGTCGTGTTGGTTGCCTGATGGCACGTTGAGCGCCAACCCCCGCACCAACGATGACCTGCGCACGGCGATTGCTGAGGCCAAACTGGCCAACATCAGCGTCAACTACATCCAGCGCGCGATCCAGCTTGCCAACAATGGCGCGAAGGAGATTCTGTTCCCGGTCTATGACACGGGTTATGAGTCGGAAGCCTATCTGACCGTATCGGGCCAGAATTCGAACAACTCTATTAGGGTTTCTAACGATTTCTTCCATGCGGTGGAGAAGGGCGAGCCATGGCATCTTCGATATCGTTCGAATGCCAAAGTATCTCGCACTCTGGATGCTCGCGAGCTTTGGGACGACGTCTGCGAGGCCGCCTGGATGTGCGCGGACCCGGGCATTCAGTACGACACCACCATCAACGAGTGGCACACCTGCCCGGCCGATGGCCGGATCAACGCGAGCAACCCTTGCAGCGAGTACATGTTCCTCGATGACACGGCATGCAACCTGGCCAGCATCAACTTGGTCAAATTCTATGACCCTCAGACGGGCGCCTTTGACGTCGTCGGCTACCGCCACGCAATTCGGCTATGGACGATGGTTCTCGAGATCTCGGTGCTGATGGCACAGTTCCCGAGCAAGGAAATCGCCGCGCTTAGCTACGAATTCCGGACGCTGGGCCTGGGCTATGCCAATCTTGGCGCTTTGCTGATGCAGATGGGCATTCCTTACGACAGCGCCCAGGGATTTGCCATCAGCGGGGCTCTGACCTCGATTTTGGGTGGCGATAGCTACGCAACGAGTGCAGAGATGGCCAAGGAGCAGGGGCCCTTTGCCGGATACGCCCGCAACCAGGAGTCGATGCTGCGGGTCATCCGCAATCACCGCCGCGCCGCTTACAATGCGCCGCGCGAGCAGTACGAGGGCCTGAGCATTCCCCCGGTCGGCATCGACAGCGATGAGTGCCCGACTGATTTGCTAGCTGCCGCACGAGACGCCTGGAACAAGGCCCTTGAGCTTGGTGAGAAGCATGGGTATCGAAATGCCCAGGTCACGGTGCTTGCCCCGACGGGCACGATTGGCCTGATCATGGACTGCGATACCACTGGCGTTGAACCGGACTTCGCCTTGGTGAAGTTCAAGAAGCTGGCGGGCGGTGGGTACTTCAAGATCATCAACCAGTCGCTTCCGCCCGCCTTGCGACAGCTGGGCTATCGGGAGGAGCAGGTCGAGGATGTCATTGCCTACGCCCTGGGCCGGGGGACTTTGCGGGGCGCGCCAGGCGTTAACCACGAGACGCTGCGGGCTAAGGGCTTTACCTTTGACGTCCTTGATGCTTTGGAGAAGGGACTGGCGGGGGCGTTTGAACTCAAGTTTGCATTCAATAAGTTCAGCTTGGGCGAGGAGTTCTGCCAGAAGGTTCTCGGATTCACCGAGGCGCAACTCAACGACTGGAGCTTCGACATGCTCGCCGAATTGGGCTTCAGCAAGGATGAGATCGAGGCCGCTAACGAGTATGTATGCGGAACAATGACGGTGGAGGGGGCTCCACACTTGCGACAGGAGGACCTGGCCGTCTTCGATTGCGCAAACAAGTGCGGCAAGAAGGGGCAGAGGTACATCAGTGCCGAGGGCCACATTCGAATGATGGCGGCGGCACAGCCGTTCCTCTCGGGCGCGATTAGCAAGACGATCAACCTGCCTGCATCGGCAACGATCAAGGATGTCGCGGACGCCTATTGGCTTTCTTGGACATTGGCTCTGAAGGCGAATGCGATTTATCGCGATGGTAGTAAGCTTGCTCAGCCGCTGAACTCAGCTATTGATGATGCAGCGGCGGCGATCTTGGAAGCTTCTTTGGAGCGGCCGTTGGCCGAGGCTCCTGCCGTGGTTACTCCGGAGCTGACGGTCGAGCAAGTTGCGACCAAGTTGGTCTATCGGTATATTGCGCGCCGTCGGACTTTGCCTTCGCGGCGAAAGGGATATACCCAGAAGGCGCGAGTCGGTGGGCACAAGGTGTACCTGCGAACGGGTGAGTACACGGATGGGTCGCTCGGCGAAATCTTTATCGACATGCACCGAGAGGGTGCTGCCTTCCGCTCTTTGATGAATTGCTTCGCGATTGCCGTGTCGCTTGGTATGCAGCATGGCGTTCCCCTTGAAGAGTTTGTGGAAGCGTTCACGTTCACTCGATTCGAGCCGAACGGCCCGGTCAGTGGGCACGATAACATCAAGATGGCGACTTCGGTCATCGACTACGTCTTCCGTGAACTCGCCCTTTCCTACCTTGGTCGCACGGACCTCGTACAGGTGAAACCTGAGGATCTTCGTTCGGATACAGTCGGAACGCCTACGCAGGTACCAGACTATATTGAGGAAGAGGAGGAAGACGACTTCGATGGCTACGTGCCGGGCACTGCCACCGAAGACCACACGTCACGTGGCTATCGGCTCGATGATGGTCAGACGGCCCTACCGTTTGCCGAAGGTACGGCAGTGGGATCGCCAACTTCGCAGCTTGAGGTGAAAGCGCAGTCAGTTGCGCCCCCGGTGATCGTTCGGGAGGCGGTGGTTGCGGGCGGCCGGCTCGGAGTTACGGAGCGAGTGCGACAGGCACGGTTGCAGGGCTACGAGGGTGATCCTTGCGGTGACTGCGGTCAGTTCACGCTTGTGCGCAATGGCGTTTGCTTGAAGTGCAACACCTGTGGATCGACGAGCGGCTGCTCGTAAGGCTAGTTCAGTTAGCCGCCTTGGTTGGCGGCTAACTCTCGTTGGGTTAGCCGGCGAGGATATTTTCGCCTTCGAGCCAGATCGCGGGATCACGGGTGACTCCGGCGGCTTTCACGTTTTGCTCCAATTGGTCGACGCGGGTGGCGCCGATGATGACGGAGCTTACGTTTTTCTGGCGGAGGACCCAAGCAAGGGCGAATTCAGCCAGCGTAAGGCCCTGCTCTTCCGCGAAAGCTTTCAGCAGTTGCACTCGCTTGAGCAGCTCTTCGTTCTCAATCATGCCCTTCATGAACATGTTCGAGGAGTCGTCTGAAGCGCGCGTTCCAGAAGCTGGCGCCTGACCGGGTAAGTACTTACCGGTAAGCACACCCTGAGCAAGGGGAGAGAACACCACTTGACCAAGGCCATACTGCTCAGAAACGGGAATCACGGCTTGCTCGATCCAACGATTGAGCATGTTGTATCCGGGCTGGTTGCTGGCGGGCGGGTTGGCATTTAGCTCCTTGGCAACGTGCACCAGATCTACAATCTGGTGGGCTTGCCATTCACTGACGCCCCAGTAGAGCACTTTGCCTTGGCGCACTAGATCGTCAATCGCTCGCACGGTTTCGTCGAGCGGGGTTGAGGAGTCGAACCGGTGGAACTGCATCAAGTCGATGTAGTCGGTCCCTAATCGCTTTAGGCTAGCGTGCACACTCTCGGTGATGTGCTTTCGGCTGAGGCCCCGGTCATTCGGCTTGTCCGTGATCGGGAAGAAGCACTTGGTCGCGAGGACGAGGTCATCGCGACGGAACGGAGTAATCGATTTACCCAGGCTGGTTTCGGCCGCACCGGCGTGATAGGCATCGGCGGTGTCGAAGAAGTTGATCCCGAGATCGAAGGCACGGTGGACGATGGCTTCGGTCGTGTTGTCGTCGATCGAGCGGCCATGGGTGAGCCAGCCGCCAAGCGAGATTTCACTGACTTTGAGGCCGTAGCGGCCGAGATTTCGATAATGCATCCAACGAGGTTACCCGGCGGTGGCTCGGGTTCCCGGCTTTGTCGCGGGGATGGCGGCGAGCCAATCGGGGATCTCGTCGGGTGCGTAGCTGGTGGCGTTCACGGAATAGGCACCGAAGAGGGGCTGGCCAAGATCGAGATCCGGGGGCGATCGGTCGATGAGGACGGCGAACCCGACGCAGGTTCCGCCCGCGGCGATGATGGCCGCCTCGGTTTCGCGGAGGGAAATGCCGGTCGTAAGGACGTCGTCGACGATGAGGACCTTGGCACCGGCGGGGAGAGTCTTGCCCCGCCGCAGGGTTTTGACGCCATTTTCGGTCTCCACGTAGACGGCGGGGACCCCGAGTTGGCGGCCGACTTCGAAGGCGATGATGATGCCTCCCGTGGTTGGGCCCGCGACGAAGTCGATGTCATGCTCGGCGTAGTGGCCAACGATCTCGGCGCAAAGTAGGGAGAGAACGTCGGGGCGCTCGAGCACCCGGAACTTCTCGAAATAGGTGTCGCTGTGGCGTCCAGAGGTGAGGATGAAGTGGCCGTGGAGGATCGCGCCCGACTCGACGAGGAGGGTGCCGAGGTCGACGCTCATCCCACCACCGAGAAGGGCGTCATGTCGCGCACGATCTCGTTGGCTTCATTGAGGAGGACCACTCGGGGGGTGATCGGCTCATCGGACAGGTCGAACGCAGCGACCACGATACGGTCGCCCGCGCGGAAAAAGTGGGCCGCCCCGCCATTCAGTCCCATCGAACCACGGGGACCAGCGAAGGCGTACGTGGTGATTCTGGATGTATGATCGACCGCCCAAACATGCACCAATTCGCCATCCTGGATGCCGACCGCGCGCATGAGGTCGGCGTCCATCTCGATGCTTCCCACGTAGTCGGGGTTGGCGTAGGTCACCCGTGCGTGGTGGAGTTTTGCTTTGAGAAGTTGCTGGAGGCGCATTCCTTTACTCAGACCCAGCGGCTGTCACTTCAGATTCAGAGGGCTTGGGTCGGAACCTCCGATTCATCGCGGACCAAAATCCGCCGACAAAGAGGATACCCGTCCCGGCCCAGACCAGCAGAGTCAGAGGCTTGTAGAACAGGTCGATCGGGTAGATCGGACTAGCAAAAAGCATCTGAACATTGATAGATCGATCCGCTGCGTTCATACCCATCAGGGTGGTGGCGAGCTCCGGTCCAACCAGTTCAATGCTGGGGACGGGCGGGCCGCCCTGGGCAAGCTGCAGGCTCGGGCTCACTATGTGGGTTTGGCCGCCCGCGGTGATCTTTAGCTTCGCGCCGAACTTTGCGCCCGTCGTCCCGGGTTGGCCCTCGCGGGTTGGCTCCAGGTACGTGACGGTGATGTCGTTTTGGGTGATGGTTTGGCCGACTTTCAGGGT
Source organism: Fimbriimonas sp. (assembly GCA_049317025.1). GTDB lineage: Bacteria > Armatimonadota > Fimbriimonadia > Fimbriimonadales > Fimbriimonadaceae > Fimbriimonas. Next base: position 42,771 of record JBMOJD010000013.1, read on the forward strand.
CTGGGGATTCTCCCAAACAAAGATGACGGGCGGGAGCAGGCTCACGTAAGTGTCGTGCGAGAGCGTACGGTTGATGTCGGGCCAGACCATGGGTTGATCTTGGCCGTCGCGCGAGATCGTGTAATAGAGGCCCGGTTCGGCGATCCAGCGTCCCTCGGGGCTGTCGAGTTGGAACCTGACCTTGCCATTTCGATCCTTTAAGTCGGGATCAGTCGGTCCCATGTAGGCGAGCGTGAAATCGAGGGCTTTCTGGGGCTGACCTTCGCGGACGAAGGCCCGTTCCTTACGCTCGAATCCGCGCGAGATGATCAGGCCAGCGAGCAGAATAGCAAATCCGAAGTGGGATACGAACCCGCCGATGCCGATTTTGGACTTCTTGGCCACTTCGATGGCGCGCGCCATGTTTGCCACGGCGACGAAGATGCAGACGAACGTCAGGACGGCCATCCAAGGAAGCAGGGGCGCTCGGTAGCCAAAGGGGAAGGCAACCGAGGCATCCTTGACCATGTGGACGCCCCAAGTGGGGTTGCGGAAGCCAAAAACGGCAAGCCCGGTCAGGAAGATGCTGAGGGCAAAGATGTTGCGCGTTCGCTCGGAGATTTCCTCGCGCTTCATGAGCCGCCAACTGAGGAACGGCGCGATCGCCATCAGGATCATGAGCGGAAGGAAGAGCCAGGCCACGACCTGGTGGTAGAGGCGCTCCTCCACGACGGCGACGGTTTTGCCGGTCAGGGCGCCGACCAAGGGCCAGCTCATGCCCATGCTGATGCCGACAGCGAGCAGGCTGAGGATGAGATTTCCGCTTCGGTAGGCCGATTCGCGCTCAATGCCCGAATCGGGTGCGGGGACGTCGAGGGCCTTGGCGAGGCCGCGTCCGCGAGCGAGGTAGATGCCGATGAAGCCAAACGTGGCAAAGCCAAGGAATCCGAGCAGGATCCATCGCGCCGACCTGTCCATTTCGGCAAAGGAGTGGACGCTGACATCGGCGAGGAACCCGGATCGAGTGAGGAACGTGCCGTAGACGAACGTGAGGAATGGCAGGGCGGCAAAGATGAGAGTTGCGCCATGCCATCGTTTTCGCGAGGTCTGCACGATCATCGCATGAACAAATCCGACCAACAGGATCCAGGGAACGAGACTAACGTTCTCAACCGGGTCCCACATCCAGAATCCACCCCAGCCGAGAGTCTCGTAGGCCCAGAACCCGCCCATGCAGATTCCGAGGGCGAGAATTCCAAGGGTAGCGTTGGCCCATGGGCGGACGCGACGGACCCAGTCGGTGAGGTCACCGGTCAGAATCGCCGAAACGGCATAGGCAAACAGCAAAGTCAAGGCGCCGAAACCTACAAAGATCGTTGGGGGGTGGATGACGACCCAGTAGTTGTGCAGTGACGGCGTGAGTCCGTTGCCATTGGGCGGAATGAAGACCTTGCCATTCATGGCCGCGCCTTCGAGCAGGCCGAATGGAGTTTCGTAGGCAAGGATTCCGCAGAGCGAACCGAGGAAAATGGCAAAGACGGCCGTGGCCCAACGTCGATATTGCCCAGCTCGGGGCAGGGCTAAGAGGCCAAAAGTGCAACTGGTGAGGCCCCAGAGCAAGAACGAACCCTGTTGCCCAGCCCACACGCCGGCTACCTTGTAGTACGGCTCATTTGTGAAATCCGCACGGGCAAAGACATAGCTATATTGGAATTGGTCCTTGACGAACAGGGAAGTGAGGACACCGAAGACCGCGAACAGGCAAGCGGAGCCGAGCCAGAAGCCAAGCGAGCTCACTCGCTCGGAGAGGGACCACTTGGGTCCGATCAGATTTGCGATCAAGGAGGCAAGAAAAAACGCCAGCCCCACCAAAACAAGGGTGGAGCCGACGTGTCCCATCGTCAGCGACCAGGGCTCAGCCTGGCGCAAACCGTTCAGCAGTTCTTCGTTCACCAGAGGTACTTACGCGCCCTTGGCCGGATTTTTAGCGCCTTCGTACTTCGACGGACACTTAATCAGAAGTTTTTCTGAATGGAAGTCGCTGCCCTTCATGCCACCGATGGCCACGATCTGGGTGGCCTCGCCCATGTTTGCAGGCGGATCGCCGACGTGCACGACCTTCACGCGGTCGCCGTTAGCGTCCACCATATCAAAACTGAGCTGATGCTTGGCCATATCCATGTGAACGCTGTTTTTCACAAGGTTGCCCATCAGGTGCACTCGGTCCGATCCCATCTCGCTGGCTTGGCGTACAGTGACGTAGGGGCTTGAATTCGCCATAAAGGCGCTGATCATCAACCCAATCGCGACCAATCCGACAACCGCCGTGGCAATGGCACTCTTCTTCATGATTCTATGAACGTACCAGAAACAAGTTTCGTTCATCTGGCTTCGGAACGTGTTAAGCTTAAGTGAAAGGAACTGTCATTGAAACCAACCACTCTCTTACTGCTGTCGCTGGCCCTCGTGGGTCGTGCCTTCGCCGATGATCTCGTGTGCCCCGTCCTCCACCGCTCGATCGAGGCGAACTCGAAGGTGGTGCATTACGGCGGGCTGTTGCTGAAATTCTGCTGCGATGGGTGCGATACCACGCTCTTGCAGGCGCCCCAGAAGTACCTCAGTGAAGCTGCGGCCAAAAAGCTCGTGGTGGCGGAGAGCCTGTTCGATCCCATTTCCAAGTCTCGAATTGCCCCCCAAGATGCGAAAGCCACGACCGACTATCAAGGTGTGCGCTACTACTTCGCGTCGATTGATGCGAAGGCATCTTTTGATCAAACTCCTGCGGCAAGTGCCCCAGATCGAGAGTGTCTGACCTGCCCGGTGATGAAGAACGCGATCGCGGACGCCTCGGCTGCCAGCGGTTATGCCGACTTTGAGGGAGTTCGATACTACTTCTGCTGCGCTGGATGCGAGACCAAGTTTGCGACGAACCCGGCTGAATACGCCAAGGGCGTTGCGAGCGCGGTGCGGCCGGTCGCAAGGGCGGCCGCCAAGCCGATTCGGCGTGCGATGATGCCGACTTGTGCTGGATGTGCGGGCGAAGCTCGGCTGGTCGGTGCGGATGGCTTTGCTACGAAGTGGACGGTTGGCTATCGGTTCGTTAACTTTGGCAACGATATTGCCGCCCGGCACCGGTTCACCGTGGACTATTCGTTGACTCCAAGGCTCTCGGTTGGGCTTGAACGAGCGGGCTCAGATTCGAACACGGGTCTGGTCCAACACAATGGCCTGTTCAACGAACTGCGCGACAGCGATGGCGACTCGACCGTGTTGCCGCGGGCGACGTGGTTCATCTCGCCCGAGGGACCCTCGCATCCCAGCGCGGTGGTTGGTTTCGCTTCCGATCGCCTTAGTACTCCGCGCGGTCAGGCGTTCTTCTTCACGATTGCGAAGAAGATTCCCTCGCTCCCGCTCACGCCGTTTGCCAGCGTCAAGACCAACAGCTACGATCATCGGACGGTTTTTCCCTTCGGTGGAAACGTGGTTTTGGCTCCCAAGTGGACGTTTCAGGCGATCCATGATGGCGACTACACGCACCTCCTGCTGACCAACTTGGGCGAGAAGGGCAACTACAGCCTGATTCTGGCCCGGGCGAAGTACATCGGCTTTGCCGTCAGCTTTGGGTTCTAGCCATGGTTCTGCTCGCCGCCCTCGTCGCCTTGGCCCCAAACCTGACGATTCAGGTCGGTCAGGTGGACCTGAACCCGAGCAGTCCGTTGCCCCTCGGCGGTTACACCGAGCGTCGGGGGCGACCGATGGAGATGGGGGGCGAGCCGCTCTTCGCCCGCACGATCTTGCTGAGCCAGGGGCCCTCGCAACTGGCGCTGGTTAGTGTGGAGATGCTGACGGTTCCGGAGAGCCTGGTGCGCGAGGTTCGGGCAAGGATTCCTGCCCATATCAACCTCTTTTTGGCATCAACCCATACACATTGTGCGCCGGATAGCCAGATGCTGAACGAGCGAATGGTCTTTCCGATCCCGGGAATCGCGAACTTCCGCAAGGATCAACTTCCTCGGGTGGCGGATCGCGTGGCCGAATCTGTTCGGCTCGCGATGAATCAGACCCCGCAGGTTGTGCGGCAAGCGCAGTATCGGGAGGCTCTGGTTCAGCTCAATCGGGCCCGACGACCGGGGGGAAAGCCCGATCCGCTGGCAGCTCGGCTTGACCTCGGTTTGGTGCCGCTGACGCACTTTGCCGCCCATGCCACGATCCACGAGGCGGAATTCAACCGCACCAATGGTGACTGGCCGGGCGAACTGATGCGTCGCACCGAGGGTATCGCCTTGATCGGCGCGATTGGCGATGTTTCGCCGGCGGTCGATGGTCCGTCGGCGGGCGATCGCGTGGATCGATTGGTCTCGGGCTTGGTCGGGGCTTGGCGAGGCAGCCGGGCTGAGGGATTTGACCCGACCAAGGAGATTCGGTATGCCCAGGGGCCGATTGAATTGGGGCCGCCGCAGCCGCATCCGACTTTTGCCAAGGTCTACCGAGTGCCGGACGCCCTGGCTCTGACGGTTGTGAGGGGGTTTGCCCCACCGGAGGCGTCGATCACGGCATGGTGCTTTGGGTCTTTACTTGTCATCGGCGTGCCCGGGGAGCCAACCGGTGCCCTCGGGGCGAGTTTGGTGGAGCTTGGCAAGAAGGCCGGATATCGCCATGTTTGGGTCGTGAGCCATGTCAATGGCTGGATTGGCTACATCCTGATGCCGGAGGACTACGACCGTGGCGGCTATGAGGCGACTCTCTCATTTCACGGTCGGCTGATTTCAGAGCGAATTCTTGGCGCGACGCAGCGAGCTTTACGTCTCCTTAACAGGTAGCGGCTATCCTAGACTCCATGTCTTTCTCGCGTCGCGAACTGCTTGCCTCGGGTTCGGCTCTCGGCCTCTCCTCGCTTCTGCCAAATTTTGGCGCGGCCAAGCCGAGGCCGTTTCGGTTTGTCCACATGACGGACTTTCACATTCAGCCGGAAATGCGGGCGAATGAGGGGAGCATCAAGGCGATGCGGCACGCAATGAGCCGTCGGCCCAAGCCCAATCTGGTCATCGGTGGTGGCGACCTCATCATGGATTCTTTCGCGGAAGATGAAGATCGGACCAAGGTCCAGTGGGACCTCTTCACGCGCATGTTGAAGGAGAACTGTGACGTCCCCTTCCGCCCGACGTTGGGCAACCACGACGTCTGGGGATGGAACAAGGCCGCGAGCAAGACCACCGGAAATGAGGCGAAGTGGGGAAGAAATTGGTTCAAAGATGTCTTTAACCTCGAAAATACCTACTATGCCTTCGTCATGGGGGGATGGAAGTTCATCATCCTCGACACGATCTACCAGACGCCGGATGGCTACAACGGTCTGGTGGACGAGGCTCAGTTCGACTGGCTGAAGCGGGAACTGGAGGCCACACCTTCGACTCAGCCCATCTTGGTTGTTTCGCACATTCCGCTGTTTGCCCCGTGCACGGTTCTTTACGCCTACGACACGAAGACGGGCGATTGGACTGTGGGTGGCAACATGATGACGAAGAACTTCAACGACATCAAGAAGCTCATCGACGTCCACCCGAATGTGAAGGTTTGCATCAGCGGACATGTCCATTTGCTCGACCGATACGAATACAATGGCACGGCGTACCTTTGCAATGGTGCGGTTTGCGGTGCATGGTGGAAGGGCAAGAACGACCACTTCGCCCCCGGCTACGTGGCGTTCGAGCTCTGGCCGGACGGCACTTGGAAGCACGAATTCGTCGAGTGGGGTTGGAAGCCCGAGTAACGGGTTACCGATCCACACCCATGGCGGCGAGAGCCGCCGTTTCGTTCACCCATTTGGCTCGGTTCGCCATGTCGTGGGTGATCTCGGGGAGCGCGTTGGGCGCGAACGAGATATTCGGGACGAAGCAGATGAACAGGATGGTGCCGCCTTCGGCCGACCACGAGCCGAGGTCGTGGCACCAGTTCCATCCCTTGCGCTCCATGTTGTTCAATTCTTGGGCGATGTGGGCGGCGTTGTGGTGGTCGCTGCCCCAAGGCACTCGGAGTTGGCAGGTGAGGCCGTTGCCGAGCTCGGCGTGGACGCTGTTGGCGGTGATTTCTAGCTCGATGGGCTTCTCGGTGAGCCAATCGAAGGTTGCCTTCAGGCCGCTGGTGCCGTCGGTGGACGATTCGATCGCGACGCGGCGCACTTGGTCGCGAGCATCCTGCCATTCGGTAGAGTTCAGCCACTTGCTGGGTTGCTGGCCGATGGGGCGGAAGAATCGCTCCATGGCGTCGATCATGGGGTCGGGCGTTTGTCGCAGGCCATTTTCGGGGTGCGAACTGGTGGCGGCGCTGATTTTGAGGTCCTTGGCCAATTCCTTAGCGAGGGTGTGGCCGCGCGCGACCTGGAGGCCCACCGCGCTCACAAAAACCCGAGTCAGCCACTCGGCATTGTCTTCATGGGCATAGATGCTGCAATCAAGCTTGTACCGATCCGTCTCTTCGTCGTAGATGAGGGCGGAAAGGGACGCGTTGCGCATCTTCGCCGCAAGGGCGATTTCGATTTCGCCTGGTTTGCCTTTTCCTTTCAGGAGGTCGAACTCGGAGTAGATGCGGAAGATGGTGTAGGCATTGTGAAAATTGCCCATATCCGCCTTGACGGTTAAGGCAAAATCTGAGGCCCAGTAGGTGAAGCCACGCCCGACATCTAGCGACCAGTGGTCGTTAAATTTGAGGCTTTCGTATACTTTTGCTACTATTTGGGTGCCAAGATCCTCTTTCCGCCGCCACGTCATCGTGTTCGCTCCTGAACTGACAAATCCATTATATGACGAAATCTGGCGGTTAACGTTGTTTGCCAGACGTGCCACACTTTGGGCGTGCCCCTGCTACCAATCTTTCCTTACGTCGATGGTGCGCTGCTTGATCGACTTGCCCTGCGCGGAAGTGAACCGGACCCGGAGATTGCTGGCGTCGTCGCTGGGATTATCGAGGACGTGCGTGCCCGTGGGGACGATGCCTTGCTGGATCAGGCGCGCCGTTTTGATGCTCCAGGGCTGACTTCTCTGACGCCTTCGGAGAATGAGTGGTCTGTTGGCGTTTCGGCAGAATTTGTTGAAGCCTGTGCCCGTGCGGCAACACGTATTGGGGCCTTCCATGACCAACAGTTGTCCAATCTGCGGGCGGGGGGCGCTTTGGGTTGGCGGGCGGCCGGTGTGGGGCAGCGGATGATTCCGGTTCGGCGAGTTGGTGTGTATGTGCCGGGGGGCCGGGCAAACTACCCGAGTTCGGTCCTGATGAATGCGATCCCGGCGCGGAATGCCGGGGTTTCCGAGATCGTGATCACCACTCCGGCGGGAACAGATGGCACTCTTTCAGCTCCAGTTCTTCATGCTTGTCGCTTGGTGGGGGCGAGCCAGGTGGTGAAGGTCGGCGGGGCAGGGGCGATTGCTGCCCTCGCGCTGGGAACGGAGACGGTGAA
>JBMOJD010000014.1:0-48985 GCA_049317025.1 Fimbriimonas sp.
ATTGTTCATGGAGACTTCACTCCGGACAATGTCCTTCATCTAGCTAAGGGCAGAGGTATCGGATTTATTGATTTCGATCATCTTCCCAATGCGCCGCGTATTTGGGATATTGCCAAATATTTGTCGCGTCGGATTCGGTTCCGTTGGTGCCAAGGTGTCCCCACCACAGTCAGACTGGACTGCGTTGAGGCGTTCGTAGCCGGATACAACAAGATTGCTCCGCTTGATCGAACGGAGATCGAGTCGTTGCCCGGCGCAGCACTTGCCTACAATGTCATCGAAGCGAGCTACGACCAGAGCATCTTGGATGGGGTTCTCCCGCGTCGGATGCTCCCGGATCACGCGGAGGTCCTCGAGGATACACTGCGTACGATTGACTGGCAACTGAGCAATCTTGACTCCATATCCGCGGCAGTACTTAGGGGCGTCCGTTCATGAGGACCCTGAGCAAACATAGCCCCGTTGCCCTATCCATCTGGGTGTCCCAAATGTCCCAAGCTGCCCGTTGTGGGCCACAGTTCCCAAAATCGTGATTCAAATCGCAGCGGAATAGCACTCCCAAGAGAGAGCAAACACAGTTGCGGCAAAACTCTAGTTATCTAAGAATATGAGCACTATCGCCGACAGACTCTATCATGCCGCTTGGAATGGCCAACTACATGAGATCGAATCCACTCTGGGCTCTGGCGAGATCATTCAACCCAGAACTATTGGTTCTGCTCTTGAGGCCGCTGCATTCAACGCCCAACCTGAGGCTTGCGATCTACTTCTGAAGCGCGGCGCAGATCCGAATACATGCCATGAACCAACCGGGGAGACTGTCCTTCATCAGGTAATCACAAAGACAACCTCAGGCGCTGAGCGCACTCGCATTGTAAAGAGCCTGATTTCCCACCACGCTGATGTGAATCGGAGGACTATTCAAGGAGTTCCAACCCAGTGCTTCATGCGAGACGTCCGAACTCGTGGGGAGACTCCTCTGCATCGAGCAGCCGCCTTTGGCGATGTCAATATGGTTCGTGCGCTCATCGACGCCGGAGCCAACAAAGAAGCAAAAGATTTCAATGGAGATACACCGTTGACATGGGCAAGCTGGCATTTGCGCCCCTCCGAGATACTTGTGCTTTTGCTGTATGGCGATATTCCAGGATGGAATGGTTTTCCCAATCCCAATGAATAGAGCGAAATTGGCTAACGATCCGCCATACGATTCCGGTTCCCTTCCCCTTGCGCTCTCGCTCAGGGGGAAGATTCTATGTTGGGTTGTCAAGGGTTTGTTCTCTTCTATTCAACAACCAGAGGGTAGGTATGCGCGGGATGGTTTGTGCCCGCGTCCGCAGTTCCCTTCTCCTTGCGCTCTCGCGCAGGGGGAAGGGTTAGGGATGGGGGTTCCGGAACCACCGAATGGCGAAATCTCGAAGCGCGTTGTACCAGCCCAACCATCTGGTTGACATCCCGCAGTGCACCATCCGAAAAGGGGTGTTCAAACCGCTAATGACCTCCTTGCCGACTTGATTAACTTAACACCCCCCGGAGCGCACCAAAATCAAGTGAAAAATCAAGTGACCGCCATCACATCCATGCAAAGACCCAGATTTAGCGGGGGGCCAAGATGCTGGGTGTTGGGCCTCCCTTGGGCCGGGTGTCTGCGCGCGCCCCAGCTGGATCACTGCAAGCTGCGGCCACCAACGAAGTGCCCAAAAAGGGATGATCATCTGCTGTCACTAAGTCGTATGATCACTTGTATGAAAGCTCATGCCAGTTTGTTTGCTGTTGTTCTAGGTCTTGCGGCTTTGCCCCCACTCTCGGTCGCCCAAACCAAGCCAAAGCCCAAGCCGCCCACTCCGAAACCGAGCGCGACGGCTCCCACCAAGGGAACGGCCCAGCTACCCGGCGACAACGGCAAGTTGGGAGTCACTTATCAGCTTGGCGGCAAAGACCAAGAGCTGCACTTTACGCTGGAATCTGCCCAAATTGCTCCTTTCTACAAATCGCCCGAAGAGACGGTTATCGCCAAGGCTGACCAAAGACTCCTGGTCCTTACCTTCACGGTCCATAACCCCCAAAAGGCCCGGGACATGACCGTCAACTTCGGTTCGTTTCAGTTCACTGCCGTTTCGCCCGACGACAAAAACTTCGTCACGAACGGCAGCCTCTACCAGCCCGAATCCCTGCGACGCTACCAAGGCGACCTCAAGCCCGCCCAAAAGGTCAAGGTCCAAGTTGTCCTGCCCATCTACGCAGCTGGCCCCGTTCGCAAGATCATCGTCCAGCGAGGACCGGGTGCTGTTCTGCGCTACGACCTCGAAGGCAAGCTCCTTCCCGCCAAGACCTCCTTCAGCCCCGACGGGTTTGACTTCGTCAACGAATTCACCGGCGAAGTCGGCAAGCCGTTCGACGTCAGTGCGGTCGAAGCTGAAGTCCAAGAAGTCGCTTCCCATCAGGGCAATGTTGGCAACTACAAGCGCTATCAGGATCGCCTCATCTTCACCGTGCAAGTGAAGTACACGAACCTGCTCAGCCGGCCTCTGCTGCTCAACTGGAACACCCTCAAGCCAACCCTCCTGGACGAAAACGGCGAGAAGATGGGCTGGGAGACGGACATGATCTCCCTTGGTACCGGATCTTCGATCAGCCAAGAAGTCGCGCCCGGTGAGTCCATCCGGGGCCTTCTCATCTTCAAAGGCCAGGGCGCCCAGAAGCCGGCCAAGCTCCGCCTGCTCGAACCAAGCTCCGGTCGAACCGCCACCTTCGCCATCTCCGAGACGGTGAAGAAGTAACCCCATGATGCTGAGCGCCCTCCTCTCATGCAGTCTGCTGATCGGCTCCTTCGGGCAGGGCCTGGCGGCCGAAAACCCCGTGCAAACGGCCGCCCTCCAGATCGGCACGACCGGCCTGAGCCAGAAGGCCGCGCCTGCATCCAGCCCGACGGCCTTCAAGCCGTCAGGTTCTCGACCGTACGTCGAAACCTACCTCAAGAAGCTATTCGACTCAGACTCGGATCGGGCGCAAGTCAGCAAAGTCGTCGGTCTCCTCATCGACGACTTTGAGAAGCAGATGAAGCCTCGCAGCAAGGGGAACGACGCCTCCGCCGCCCTCGCCTTCGCCACGACGACCCTGACTGCCCTCGCCGGTAAGACCACGACCGACGAGGTCTTCCTCGATCTAATCGACCGAATCCAGGCCACGCTCGACCGCCCCGAAGTACGCAAGGCAACCGACGCCCAAAAGCAGGAGTTCTATGAGAACTGCTTTGCCGCGCTGACCTTCACCATCACTCTGTCGCAAGCGCCCCAGGCCGAAGTCAAGGCCCGGGCGAAAGAGGTTGCCGGGGCCTTCCTGACCCAGTTCATCGGGGCTTCCACCGATCGCTTCGTGATCACGGCCACGACTCTGCGTCTAACCCCGTTGCCCAAGCCAGTGGTTGCCAAGCCGCCGGTTGCCAGTGGAAGCTTGGCTCCTGGATTCACCTTCTCAGCCCCCGACGGATGGGTCAAGAAGGGCGACTGGTACGTGAAGGAGATGCCCGACGGGAACCGCACGAGCAGTGCGCTCCTGCGCTTCCCCGCCGCCATCCCGGCCTCGGGCAACATGGGCGACGCCCTCGGCAAGCTCTGGGTCCGGGAGATTCCGGCCGAAGGCAAGGACCGTCTGGGGTCTATGGTGTATCGCCGCTACGTCGGCGACCAGGTCGTCGCCCAGTTTGTGGGCGGTCGAGTTGTGGAGCAGAAGCGCCCGTTCGACACGGCGTTCACGCTGTTCTTGGTCGACTGCAAGACCCATTGGCAGCCAGTGGTGGTGGCCCTCACCTACGATGGCCCCAGCACGGTGGGAGGCGAGATGTCTTCGGGCTTCTCGTTCCCGGGAAGCATGAAGGAAGCCGAGAAGTTCCTGGCCACCTTCCGGTGCCCGGCCGCCAAAGGACAGCCTCTGGCTGATGCGGCAAGCCTCGCTGGAGACTACAGCTATGGCACCGGGTCCAAGCTCGACTGGGTGAACATCAATACCGGCGCGACCTCGATGACCTTCATCACCTACGGTGGCACCCTTAACCTGAAGCCCAAGGGAACCTTCACATACACCTATTCGAGCGCCACAGGCCGTGATGGATTGGCGAACTTCGGGGGAATCAAGGGAAGCGGCAAGTGGACCATCCAGGGGGACATCTTGACCTGCAACTACAGCGAGTACGACCAAGGGGATGGCTACAAGGTTAAACAGCACCAATACCGGATCGCAGGGTTGACGATGTTTCTGAACGGCGTCAAAGTCGCGGTGCTGCTCAAGGACTTGGACAAGCCAGTGAACCTGACCACGGTCGGCGAGTCTTCGAGTTGGTATTCGACGGCGAAGTCGGGTGGCTAGCTTAGAGCGGCGTCGCCGCGTTCACCGGTGCGGACTCGGACGGCTTCGAGGATCTCGCTGACGAAGATCTTGCCGTCGCCGATCTCACCGGTTTGGGAAGCGCCGACGATGGCGTCGATGGCGGGCTCCAGTTCGGAATCCTTGACCACGACTTCGACCCGCATCTTGGGGAGGAGGTTGACAGCGTAGGTGCTGCCGCGATACTTATCGGTGCGGCCTAATTGTCGGCCATAGCCTCGGACGGGCTCACAGCTGAGGCCAAGGATGCCAACTTCTTCGAGGGCATCTTTGACCTCTTCCAGCTTGTTGACCCGAATGTACGCTTCGATGCGCTTCATGTCGGGTGAATTGTGGCAGGTAATGTGGTGGCGATGATCAATCACTATCTGCGAAAGGGGCTGCTGGGGTCGCCGATCCTTCTAAAGCATGTGTTTCTGGCCATTGAACCGAATGCTCGGGCGACTTCGCTCGATTCAGCGCGCTTCAACCCGGTCGAGGTGGTGAACCACTTGGCCGACTGGGAGCCAATCTTCCACACCCGCATCACGCTGGCCGCCGAGCATCCGGGCTCGACACTCGTGCCTTATGACCCGGACGAGCGCGCGGCTCAGTTTGGCTACGCAACGAACGACCCAATCGCGGGTCTCGCTCGATTCGAGGAACAGCGCGTGAAAACGGTGGAACTACTAGAGCAATACGCCGACCGATTCGACAACGAATTGATCCATCCCGCGCTCGGCTCCATCACTCTGCGTGACCTCGCGAACATGATCGTGGGGCACGACATGGACCACTATGCCTACCTGAGCCAATACTTGCGGGCGGTCTAGCTCGCCCGTCGAATCTCTTCCTCAGTCATCAGGATCGGCTTGCGGTTGCTGTGGATGACACCGGCGGGTACAAGCACCCGCCGGACTTCGGGGGCGCTGGGGACCTCGTACATCACCTCCATCATCACGTTCTCGATAATGGCGCGGAGGGCGCGGGCGCCGGTCTTGCGTCGGATGGCCTCGTGGGCGATCTCGATCATGGCCCCACTTTCGAAGATCAGCTCCACGTCGTCGAGTTCGAAGAACTTGGCGTACTGCTTCAGGATCGCGTTCTTGGGCTCGCTGAGGATGCGCACAAGGGCGGCCTCGTCAAGCTGATCGAGGGTTGCGAGCACGGGGAGTCGGCCAATGAACTCGGGGATGAGCCCGAACTTGAGCAGGTCCTCGGGGAGCACGTGACGCATCACGCTTTGGTTCTTCTGGATCTGGGTGTCAGGTGCGGCGCGGAAGCCCATCACGTTTTCTTTCATTCGCCGACGGACGAGGTCTTCGATGCCCTCGAACGCGCCCGCGCAGATGAAAAGCACGTTGGTGGTGTCGATCTGGATGTAGTCCTGCTGGGGGTGCTTGCGGCCACCTTGGGGCGGGACGTTGGCGGTGGTGCCTTCTAGGATCTTCAGGAGCGCCTGCTGGACGCCTTCTCCGCTCACGTCGCGGGTGATCGATGGGTTGTCGCTCTTGCGTCCGATCTTGTCGATTTCATCGACATAGATGATGCCGCGCTCGCAGAGTTCGCGGGTGTTGGTGGCGTCGATGTTCTCGGCAGATTGCCAAAGCTTTAGCAGGATGTTCTCGACGTCTTCGCCCACGTATCCCGCCTCAGTGAGAGCGGTGGCATCGGCGATGGCGAAGGGGACGTTCAGCATTCGCGCCAGAGTCTGGGCGAGCAGGGTCTTCCCTGACCCGGTGGGGCCGATGAGGAGGATGTTGCTCTTTTGCAATTCCACCTCTTGGTCGAGGCCTTCACCTACACGCTTGTAGTGGTTGTAGATAGCGACCGCGAGGGCGCGTTTGGCCAGCTCTTGGCCGATCACGTATTGGTCGAGAAATGCGACAATTTCTCGGGGCTTGGGCACTGCATCGAGGAGCGGGAGGCCGAGAGGAGGCGAATTCTTGGCCCCGCCGGGTTGCGAGGCCGGGCCAGACTGTCTTGGGCGATCTTGTTCACTCAGCAAGATGTCGTTGCAGAGATCGACACAGTCGGAACAAACCGCACCGTGCAACCCAACAATGAGCTTGCGGACTTGCTCTTTGGTCTTGCCGCAGAGACAACACAATTCGCGCCGTTCGACTTGTCTGGCCATGTTTCTCCGGGAGACTTAGCGAGCGGTTCGGTCGAGCACCTTGTCCACGAGTCCATAGGTCGCAGCTTCGGCCGCCGACATGAAGAAATCGCGGTCGCAATCCTTGCGAACTTCCTCGGCAGGCTTGCCGGTGTGCTTGCTGAGGATCTCCATCAGGGTGTCCATCGATCGGTTGACCTCGGCGGCTTGGACATTGATGTCGGCCGTTGTGCCGCGGAATCCGGCGGATACTTGGTGGATCATGACTCGCGAGTGCGTGAGGGCATAGCGCTTCGTTGCGGCACCACCGGCGAGCAGCACGGCCCCCATGGAAGCAGCCTGGCCGACGCAGATGGTGGCGACATCGGGCTTGATGATCTGCATGCAATCGTAGATTGCCAGACCAGCGGTGACCGAACCACCGGGCGAGTTGATGTAGAAGTCGATATCCTTGTCGGGATCGTCTTTTTCGAGGAAGAGGAGCTGGGCGATCAGCGTGTTCGCTACATAGTCATCCACTTCGGTGCCGAGAAACACGATTCTGTCTTTGAGCAGCCTCGACCAGATATCGTAGGAACGCTCTCCGCGTGCCGTTTGCTCAATTACGTAGGGAATTCCCATTTGATTTACCTCCTGGTGCGCCTTGGCGAACGCGGACCTTTCGGTCCACGATCCGGTTTTCGCCAGACCATTTCCACCATACCCCTGGTTTGACGAAACTAGGGGGCCAGTTTGGTCGCGAGGGCACCGAGCTTTTCTACGGAAAGCAGCACTTGATCGGCGGGATCGAGGGCGGCAGTAGGGGTAACGATAGGTCCAAGGGCGATGACATCGCCGACGCGGAGGCCAGCTGAGCGGCTGGCGGAGGCGATGGCTTGGGCGAACGTGATGGGCAATTCGTTGAGGTTCCCGCGCTCGACCTCCACATTGTTGACCTGAAGCCGGACTTCGAGACCGAACTTTCGACCACGGTCAAACTCTTCGACGTGTTCTTCTAGCTCGTCGGGGGTGGTGATGACGGGGCCGATCGTTCCGACAAGGTCGTAGGAGCGACCAAAGCCGACACCGAGGCGACGCTCTTCGCGCTCAACGTCACGAGCGACCAGAAGCGTCACCATGGTGTAGCCAAGAATGTAGGATTCGGCCTCATCACTGTCGACTTCGGTGAGGGTAGCCTCGCCAATGATCGCAGCGACATAACACTCTGCTTCCCATTCGAACGAGAAGTCGCGGAGTTCGACGAGGGTGCTAGCTCCCTGGAGCGAGCAGGTGTTGCCGTAAAAGTATCGCGGCTCGTCGGTCTCCGTGATCTGGACGGGTTGGAGGTCGGAGCGAAAGATACGCAGGCTGGCGGCGTGGGGGAGGGGCGGAAGCGGGCGGACATTCTCGGCCTCGTGAACGGCGACCGCCTCGGCCCCGCTGGTCTCGTAGACCTTTCCACCGTAGACCATGCCGCTGCGAGCGACGCCCGGGTCTTCCAGAAGTTCAAAACGAAAGAGCTTCACAGGTAGATGCTACCGGAGGCGGCAAGCTCACGAACTCTTTCGCGCCTGCAACTCGGTCAGTTTCTCCAGGCGGCTACAGGCTTCTTCCCAGGCGGCCATGGAGCCGGCAACAGCTTCTTGGAGGCGCTGGTGCTCGCGGGTGAGTTCGTAGATATCGGCGTCGGCGGGCAGGTGGGCGAGGTCGTCTTCCACACTCTTGAGGTCTTCCTCGGTCTGGGTGACCTGCTCTTCTAGTTCGGCCACGAGCTTTTGAACCCGGCCCATTTCTTTGCTGAGGTCGCGGGGGGAGAGGAGGGCGTCGGGGTCTTCGGGTTCTTTCGCCACCACGGCGACGGGAGCAGCTTTGATCTTCGTTTCGGTGACGACAGGTTTCTTGTTACGGTAGTCGAGGTAGGGTCCGAGGTAGATGATGGGGCCGGACCGCTTCATATCCAGCGTTTGTTCGCAGACTTGAGTAAGGAGCCAGCGGTCGTGGCTGACGAGGATGAGAGTTCCTTGATAGTCCTTAAGGACCTCGGCGAGAGCTTCGCGGGAGGCCATGTCGAGGTGGTTGGTGGGTTCGTCAAGGATCAGGAGGTTCGGGTTTAGGACAGTTAGCTTGGCGAGGACGAGCTTGTTCTTTTCACCGCCGGAGAGCGTCTTGATGGGGCGGTAGACGTCGTCACCGGAGAGCAGGAATCGGCCGAGGAGGGTGCGGGCTTCGCCGGGTTGCATGTCGCAGTCCCAGACCATCGTGTCGAGGGGGGACATTTCGGGGTCGAGGTCGCTGGCATCTTGGTTGAAGAATCCCGCGAGGACGTTGGCACCTAGGCGCGAGGCCCCTTGGGTCGGCTCCAGCATGCCGAGGATGATGCGCATGAGGGTGGATTTGCCCGCGCCGTTTTCGCCGATCACGCCCCAGCGGTCGCCCCAGCGCACATTCCAGTTGAGGCCGGAGAACAACTTTTCGTCCTCAAAGGCCATGCCGAGATCTTTGGTTTCCAGCGTGATATCGCCGCTGCGCTGGACCTTGCCGAAGCCGGCCTTCATGCCTTTGTCGTTCTTGGGGGCTTCGACTTTGCTCGCGACGAGGCGATTCATGAGCTTGAGGCGGCCACGGGCTTGGGCGGTGCGCTGGGAGTTCATGAAGCGGCGGACGTATTCGTCCATCTTGGCGATTTCGTGGTCTTGACGCCGGGCGACTTCGGCCTGGCGGGCGTCTTCTTCGGCGCGGAGTTGGAGGAACTTGGGGAACGGGCCGGGATAGGTCTTGACGGTGCCATCGCGCATCTCGATGACGCGCTCGGCGGTTCGGTCGAGGAAGGCGCGGTCGTGCGAGACGAGGAGGACAGCGCCGTGGTAGCCGATGAGCCAGCTTTCCAGCCACTCGGTGGCTTGGAGGTCAAGGTGGTTGGTGGGCTCGTCGAGGATCAGCAGATCGGGCTCTTCGAGCAGGAGCCGCGCGATCGCGAGGCGCGTCTTTTCGCCGCCGCTGAGTTTGGCGGTTGGCTTGGTGAACTCGGCTTCTTCAAAGCCCATGCGCTGGAGGACGACGCGGACATCGCGCTCGGCGGAATAGCCCTCGGCATCGAGAAAGTGCTCGTGGAGGAGGGCGTATTCGTCGAGGTCCTCGGGCGTGGGATCGTTTTCGATGCGGAGTTCGAGCTCCTCGAGGCGCTGCTTTAGGATGAGCCGCTCGGCGGCTCCCGATTCGGCTTCTTCGATCACGGTGCGGCCCAGATTCACGGGGGCCTCTTGGCGCAGGTAGCCGAGCTTGGCTCCGCGGGCGAAGGTGACAGTGCCGCCATCGGGCTTCAATTGCCCGGTGAGAATCTTGAGCAGCGTGGTCTTGCCGGTGCCGTTGCGGCCCACAAGAGCGACCTTCTCGCGGTTTTCGAGGCGGAAGGTGACGCCATCGAGGACGATATCTGTGCCGAACTCTTTGCGGACATTGTGGACGGCAAGAATCACGGCCACAGTTTACTTGTTGGGTGGGAACTTTCTTCGGCAGGTCGCCGGATGCGTCGTACAATGAAAAGGTGATCCCATCGCAACTCCAATCGGTCTTAGTGCGAACTCCGGATACCCTTGGTGGGGCGGTCCGGTTCCGGGACACCCGGATCCACGTCAAGATCCTGTTTGATTACGTTCTAAAGGGCGGGGGCCTCGACGAATTTCTCCTAAACTATCCCGACGTTCGCCGGGAGGATGCACAAGCAGTGCTTGACTGGGAACGCTCTCGTTTGGACGAGAGCATGGAGTTGGAGTTGGCCGTCTGAAGGTGCTCTTCGACCACTGCATGCCTGCGCCCTTCCGTGGCAGATTGGCCGGATATCAAGTGACCTTGGCCTCAGAGGAAGGGTGGCAGCAGCTTTCGAATGGAAAACTATTGAGGGCTGCCGACGATGCTAACTACCTTGCCCTCGTCACAATCGACAAGGGTATTGCCTACCAACAAAATCTTGCTAACCTGAGAATCTCAGTGATTCTTCTCGATTCGAAGGATACTCGGATCTCCATGCTCGATAGGATGGTGCCGGATTTGCTCGCGACCCTTGCCGGAGTCCAGGCGGGGAGAATGTACGTCCTGCGTCACGAGTGATGCCGTCGATCACGTGGGTGCCCGATGTGCCCCGAATCGGACAACCAGGTGCTAGAATTGCGCGTGGAATCCAATTGCGTGATCGGGGTGGACCTCGGCGGGACGAATGTTCGGGCTTGCGCCTATTTTGAAGACGGAAGCGAGGCGGGGGAGCGGATTAGCTTGCCCTCGATGGCCCAGGAGGGGACGGAGAACATCCTGGATGCCCTGGCGAGCGCGATTGAGCAGGCGGTGGCGACGGCCAAGGTCGCGCCCAAGGCGGTTGGGATTGCGATTCCTGGCCATATTGACAATGCGCGTGGGCTGGTGCGCTGGGCTCCGAATTTTGGCCACACGACCAACGGGATTTTCTACTATTGGAAGGATGTGCCGATCAAGGCGCCGCTGGCGCGGCGCATCGACTTGCCGATTGTGATCGACAACGACGCGAACATGGCGGCGCTGGGCGAGTATCGCTTTGGGACGGGACGCAACAGCGCAAAGTGCTTGGTGATGCTGACTTTGGGCACGGGCGTGGGCGGCGGTGTGATCCTCTCGCCGGATGCGGTGTTGGGCGAGGCCAGCGGTCCCCTCGTGATGGTGGGCGGCAACAAGGGCGGCGCGGAGCTGGGCCACATGGTGGTGAATTACCAGGGTCTGGACTGCAATGCGGGCTCTTACGGCGCGGTCGAGGCGTATTGCCAGCGCGATAGCATCGTAACGCGAGCCTTGCACCGGCTAAAGCGGCAGCGCGAATCGATCTTGCCGAGCTTGGTGGATGGCAATTTGGCCGAGATCACGCCGCGCACCATTGCGGAGGCGGCGGAGAAAGGCGACGAACTGGCGCTGGAGGTCTTTAGCGAGGTTGGCGAGATGCTTGGGGTCGCGATTGGCAACTATATCAATATCTTCGCGCCCGAAGTCTTGGCCGTGGGTGGGCAAATCGCGAAGGCGGGCGACTTCATTTTGAAGCCCGCGATCCGGTCGGCTCGCGATGTGGCGATCACTTCCCTGTTCCGCGATACGAACATTGTGCTGGCGGAGCAGATCGAAGATGCGGGGATTTTGGGCGGCGCGGCGCTTGCTTTGGAATCTTTGAAGTGGAAATCATGAGGGAGCCGATTGGGGAGATGCAGGTTCAAGAAGTCGAGATCAGCGGCCCCCGGACCCTGTACTTATTTACTTTTTCGGACAGGTTGAGTACTAAAGTTGAGGTCGCTGAAGGTCCTAGGGTTGACATGGAGGACGAAGAGAGGTAACATACTCGGGTCTGCAGCCAGGCAAAAGGAGGTTCCTAATGCGTAACTGCGCGAAAGCCGCAGTGATCTTGCTTGTGACGACGTTGGCCACTTTGGGTAGCGCTCGCCAAGAAGAAGGATCAAAAACAAAGCCGAATACGAAGGTGGTGGTCACAAAGATCAAGCCGGAGATTCGATATGAATTTAGTCGTACCGTGGGTCGCGGACGATTGGTGAAGGCTCAAAACGGAGTCGAAGGCCAAGTCATTCGCACCTACGAAGTCGAGGAATCGGAGGGCAAGGAGCCTTCGAAGAAGCTGGTGAAAACACAGCGGATCGAAGCGAAGCCAACGATCATCTTGATGGGTCGCGATGGCTACGGCCAAAGCCGCGGAAGCTACGTGCGCTCCCGAGTTCTCACCATGCACGCCAGCGCTTACGACGCGAGCAAGCGCACCATTGGACGTCATGCCACTGGTCGCACCCGCATGGGTATCCCCGCCAACTACGGGACCGTCGCCGTTGATCGAAGGGTGATCCCATTGGGGACCCGAGTTTTCGTTGAAGGCTACGGCTATGCCATCGCCGCCGACACCGGCAGCGCCATCAAGGGCAACCGGATTGACCTTTGTTTCCCCAAGCGCTCGACCGCGCTTTATTTCGGACGCCAAACGGTGCGCGTCCACGTCTTGAAGCCTCGGTGAGGCTCACTGAACCCGCTGACCTGAAACCTTTCCTTTTGCGGCACGGAATTCGTGCCGAGAAAGGTTTGGGTCAGCATTTCCTTGTCTCTGCCCGTGTGGTGGATTCGATCGCTCTTGCTCTCGACGGCTGCGTCGGGTTGTTGGAGATTGGACCTGGCCCCGGGGTTCTCACTGCCCCGCTCAGCGCGAGGGCGGAGCGGATGATTGCGCTGGAGATTGATCCGCGCATGGAAGCGGCCCTGGCCGAATCGGCCCCCCGGGCCGAGGTCCGGCGCGTCGACGCGCTGAAATCCGACCTTAGCGAGATTTTGCGCGAGCTCCCCGAGCCGCGGGCTATCGTCTCCAACCTCCCCTACTACATCACCGGGCCGCTTCTGGAGCGGATCGAGGCAGCGCGGGGCTCGTTCTCGAAAGCCGTGTTGATGATGCAGCGCGAGGTGGGGACGAAGATCCTGGCCGAGCCAGGCGACCGTTCCCGTGGTTCGCTTTCGGTGAACTTACAGGCGAATTTTGCCACGCGGATGGTGTGCCTGGCCCCGGCAGGGGCTTTTCTGCCGCCACCCAAGGTGGACAGCATCGTCCTCGAATTTGTCAGCCGACCCACGTCGTTTGATCCATTTCTCACGCGCCTGGTCCGGATGGCGTTCGCTCAGCCGAGGAAGACGCTTTTGAACAACCTCTTGACCGGGCAGTTTGGCGAGCGGGCTCAGTTGGAGGCGATTTTGGTGGAGATCGGCGAGCGGCCAGATATCCGGCCCCAGTTCTTGACCGAGCAAAAATGGCGGGAGTTGGGGGCGCGGCTCGGTCAGTTGGCGGCCCGTTCCGAGTAATCTGGCACGGAAACACCATGCCACACATTGTCGATATCACCGCTCGCGAAATCTTGGATAGCCGAGGCAATCCCACGCTCGAAGTCGACGTTTTGCTCGACGGAGGTTCGGTCGGCCGAGCCGCCGTTCCCAGCGGAGCGAGCACGGGCCAGTTTGAGGCCGTCGAGCTTCGCGATGGCGACAAGAAGCGCTACGGCGGCAAGGGCGTTCTGCATGCCGTGGACAACGTCAACGACATCATTGCCCCGGCCCTGCACCAGGCCGACGCCACCGACCAGACTGCGATTGATTCGCTGATGCTGGAGCTGGACGGGACGCCCAACAAGGGCAAGCTAGGCGCGAATGCCATTCTCGGCGTTTCGCTCGCCGTGGCCAAGGCTGCGGCGAACTACACACGACTTCCCCTCTTCAAGTATGTGGGCGGCGTCACGGCGAACACCCTGCCCGTGCCAATGCTCAACATTTTGAATGGCGGCCAGCATGCCGATTCGAACGTTGACTTCCAAGAGTTCATGATTCTGCCTGTGGGGGCGGAGAGCTTCCGCGAGGCCCTGCGCATGGGCGCGGAGATTTTCCACTCGCTGAAGTCGGTTTTGAAGTCTAAGGGACTGAACACCGGCGTGGGCGACGAGGGTGGCTTCGCGCCTAACCTGGAGAACCAGGACATGGCGTTTGATTACATCATCGAGGCGATCCAGAAGGCGGGATACGAGCCAGGCAAACAGGTCTTCTTGGGAATCGATGCGGCTGCGACAGAATTCTACGAAGATGGCAAGTACATCTACAAGGCGGGCGACGTGCGCGAGCGCAGCGGGGCCTCGCAGGTGGACTACCTCGTCGAATTGGCGAACAAGTATCCGCTGATCTCCATCGAGGATGGATGCTCAGAAGACGACTGGGACACTTGGAAGGCTCTGACAGATGCGATTGGTGACAAGGTCCAGCTCGTTGGTGACGACCTGTTCGTGACCAACGTCGAGCGACTTTCGCGCGGAATTGCGACGGGCACTGGCAACTCGATCTTGGTGAAGGTTAATCAGATTGGATCGCTGACGGAGACTCTGGCGGCGGTTGAAATGGCGAAGCGCGCGGGCTACAGCGCGGTGATGAGCCACCGCTCCGGCGAGACCGAGGACGTGACGATTGCCGACCTCGCGGTGGCGACGAACTGCGGCCAGATCAAGACCGGTGCACCCAACCGAACTGATCGCGTGGCGAAGTACAACCAGTTGTTGCGCATCGAGGAGCTCTTGGGCTCATCGGCGAAGTATGCCGGTGCCAGTGGCTTCGGCAAGCTCGCTTCGCGATTCGTCTGAAACTAGAAGAGATTCCCCGGTGTCCTGATGGATACCGGGGAATTTCTCTTTACTTTATGTCGAACTTGGCGCCTTTGCCCATCATCAGCTCGCCGTCCACGGGGATCGTGATCCATTCGCGGGGGTTGCCGAAGATCTTGGGGGCTTTGTCCTTAGCCTTGGGCTTGTAGCTCTCGGTTAGGTTCGAGCCCGTCTGCTCCGTCTCGAAGATGACCACGGTGGATTTGTCTTTGATATGGGCGAGCTTCTTCTTGGAGAGGTCCTTGTTGAAAGCGACACCAGTCTTGCCGCCTTCGGTGTCG
This sequence comes from Fimbriimonas sp., assembly GCA_049317025.1. Taxonomy (GTDB): domain Bacteria; phylum Armatimonadota; class Fimbriimonadia; order Fimbriimonadales; family Fimbriimonadaceae; genus Fimbriimonas. Next base: position 14,934 of record JBMOJD010000014.1, read on the forward strand.
ACGCAGACCCACACTTCATCTGTTTTGAACGCGGTGATGGGTCCGGTGCTGTTATCGGGGTCGGCCATCAATTTGGCGTAATAGGGCTTGATGTCATCTTGCCAGGTCGCCGCGTTGGGCAAGGTCCCCTTGTCGGCGGCGTATTTGGTGACCGCCTCATTGACAAACGCCAGTGACACGGCGCAATCGACGGAACTCTTCATAACCTTAGCACCGAAGTAGCCCCCTACCCCAAGCAGGATGACCGGGCCGACACAGCAAAGGCCAAGGGCACCCACGACCATGACGATGACGACGGCATTGTTCTTCTTCTTCGGAGCCGAGTTGAATGGAGGCGGTTGCATCGAACCATTGTACGGCTAAGGTCGGGCAGAAGATGCATTTGGTCCTAGTCCCACAAACGTGGAATGGGGAACTTGGCGGAATCTCGACTCGTCATCCAATGGTAATGAATTGGTTGGGGGGCCAAGATTGACCCGGTTGGAACGCCACCAAACTGTGCGGGCGCTTTTGCGGAATCTCGATCGGCACAGCCCGGGCGAATTGGCCCATGCCGAGCGAGTTTCGGTCTTTGCCGTGGCCATGGCGGAGCGGCTTGGTTGGGATGACGAGCAGTTGGTGCAGATGCGCGATGCCGCGATGCTCCACGACGTGGGCAAGGTTCGCTTGGACCCCGACCTCGTCGAACAGCTCGGCCATGTTGAGGAGACTGAGATGGACTCCTTGCACCTTCACGCGGTGCTTTGTGAGGAGCTGTTGTCGGGGTTTGACTTTCTCGTGCCCTGCATTCCTTGGATTCGGCACCACCACGAGTGGTGGGATGGCACGGGATTTCCGGACAATCTGATCGGCCTAGAGATTCCGCTTGGGGCGCGCATTCTGGGCGTCGCCGAGGCTTTCGATGTGTTGGCCTACAGGCGAACGGCGCGGGAAGCTCGCGATGAGCAACAGGCACTTCGCGAGCTTAGGGACTTGGCTGGGCAACGGTTTGACCCGGCTTTGGTTGAACTTCTGGCCGAAGTTCAACCATTGATTCAGCCGTTGGTCTGAGTTACTTCTTGCCTTTCTTCTTGGCGAGGGCTTTCTCAATAGTGTCGACGAGGCCCGGGCCGCGAAGCTCGTTCTCGGTGGCAAGGATTTGGCCCGTGTCACCATCGACAAGGAGGACGAAGGGGATGCCGCTTACATCGTACAGGTTGCCGAGCTTGGTATCCCAGAAGGCACCCTCATAGACGTGTCGCCAGGACATGCCGTTCTTTTCGGCGAAGTCGCGGACTTCGTTGGCCTTGTCCTTTTGGTCGAAGCTAATGCTCAGGATTTCGTAGCCTTCTTTGTTCCACTTCTCGTAGGCCTTCTTCACATTGGGCAGCTCGGCAATGCAAGGTCCGCACCAGGTCGCCCAGAAGTCGAGCATGACCAACTTGCCCTTGTAGTCACGGGGGAAGCTAACGCGCTTACCATCGAGCGTGTCGGCCACAAAAGGGATGGCCTTCTTGCCGATACCAAGATCGGGAGGGAGCGGGGAAACTGGGAGCTTGGCGGGGGCTTTAGCTAGTTTGAAGCCGCCCTCGGCGACGGAAAGAACGTAGGTGGTACCGGTGAAGTTGAAGGGTTGATCGACGGCGATTGACTCCCTCTTGTAGCTGATTTGGCCATCACCATTTCGGTCGATGGTTAAGCTACTATCCTTGCTCGGCTCACCACCAACGAAGCTGGTGAACGGCTTGCCGTCGAGAGTCAACGTGACTTCATAGCCGAAGTCGGTGTAGTAGAGCAACGTGGACTTGAGGGCAGCGCGCTGGGGATCATTGGGATCAAAGCGATAGAACTTGATGCCAACCGGCGTACCTTTGCCAGCATCGACGTTGGCACCACCGAAGTACATGGTGGCGTTGCCTTGCTTTCTCGGCTGCCATTCGGCGGCGGGGTCATTCGAGTAGTCTCCGTCGCCGTTTGCATCGACGTAGATCTTCGATGTGTTGGCATCAACATCATCGATGATGAATCCGACGGTCTTGCTGCCGAAGGTGAACTTGCCAACCTTGGGCGAGACCACAGTGATATTGGGCTTGAAGTCGGCCCCGGGGGCGGCAAAATCGGCGCGGATCGGGCGGTAGCCGCCGACCTTGGCGGTGGCGCCGGTGGCAATGAGTTTGGAGGTGACGCCTTCGCCACCCAAAATCGATGATGCAAACAGGGCAAGAGGAAGAATCATGGCTTGAATCCTAATATAACCGAAGTCAGCGGCTACTTCGGCTGGGAAAGTGTGTTGTCTTTGGTAAAGTCACGTCGATAGCGCATTTCGCGTACGATTTGCGGCTCAAACTTGGCTAACTCCCGAATGTCGCGAACCTTCTTTTCTTTTGCTAGCCGCGCCAGAACGCCAATGAGAGGATCTAAACGGCCCGTGCGCACCTTACGATCCATCAAAGTTGCGAGACCGGCTTCGCTGCGGACGATGTCGGAGACTTTGCCGATGAGAGGAACAGTTCCGGCGAAGCTGAGCGAATCCTCGGCGGGATAGTACATTCTCCGAGCTGTCACAACCTGGGCCACGCGGAACTCCGGACTAAGGCGGCCCGCCCGCTGGAAGACAGCGATGAGGCGCTTGTCGTTGATGATGGCCATGGCCGCATCGGGGCCGAGTAGCACCGCGCCGGTTCCTGGGTCCACGACTTGGAGAATGGCGGCATCGGTGACGTCAATTCCATAGCGCCGGAAGGTGCTGGCGAACGCGGTTGGGCTGCTGGTCTTCATCTCCAGCAGGACCGGTCCAAGTGAGCCGGAGCCTCCGGACAGGCACGCGAATTGGAGAAAGCCTACGCTGACGTATCCGGTGTCGTAGGTGTTGACCGAGTCGAACCCGCCCTCCAACGGCGAAACGGCGAAGAAGATGCGGGCTTCGGATTCGTCGAGCATGCCGCGGTCGATGAGGGTGTCTAGTTCGGTTCTGGGGAGAGACTTGACGGGGGTCCCGAAGGCGCGAACGCCTTGGGCGAAGCGAAACTTGGTGTATTGCTCGTCGAGCGCAACTTGGTCGCTGTAGTTGATGAGCACGTCGTCTTCGAACAGGATGTCGTAGGCCCGCGGCATGACGGCCTGGGTGAAACGGGGCGGCGCGCCGAGGATTAGGAACAGTTCGAGGGGCATGGCCCCGGGATGCGTCGGGCTTTCCACGTCCCTAGGGGTGATGCCATTGAATCGTTTGGCTTCGACTTCGCTGTTCCAGCGGTCCCACTTCTGCTTGGCGGCCACCCATTGCTCCGAGTTCAGGGCTTGGGGGGCGTCAGGGAATGGCGGCTGTGACCAGCGACCCCATTTGGGCGGCATTTCCTCAGATTGCGGAGCAATGGGGGCGAGCCTGCGGAGTTGGCCCTTCACGCGGCTGAAGTCATCGAGCCATCGCGAGCCCTCGGGCGTGAGACGCACTTGCCAGGCTCCGCGCGAGGCGGCGGCGATGGGGAGGCGGACCTGGTAGCGGCCAGGGGCATTCCAGAACGCAACGATGGACGCTCGTTCGTCGTCGGTGAATTCCGCCTTAGCTGGGTATGCGAGGGCAACTGCTAGGAATGCCCCAATCCCACGCCAACCGGACAACATCCATGTCCGTTCCAGTCGCATGTATTCCTTATTCTATCGTGAAATCCTCCCATCAGCTACTTCTTAGATGGGAGGAGGTCTTGGGGCTTAGACAGCCGGGGTCAGGACCAGCTTGTGGAAGGTGACGGGTCCATGGTCACCCTGGAGGAAGAGCGGTCCGGGCTCGCCTTCGTCGCTATCGAGCGCACCGCCGGTGATGCCGGGAATCTCGGCCTTGTCGTGGATCGTGATGCCATTGAGGACCACAGTGACTTCGCGACCGATCAGGGTGATCTCGATGGTGTTCTTCTCGCCGAATGGCTTGATCGCGTTGACGGTCGGCGTCAAGAAGCCGTAGATGCCGCCACTGTGGCCGGAAGTTGGCTCCTGGCCATAGTCATCGAGAATTTGCAGCTCGTAGCGACCGCGGAGGTAGATGCCGCTGTTGCTGTCCTTGGGGTAGCTGTATTCGGCATCCAGCTTGAAGTCGCCGAATTTGGCGGCGGTGACGATATCAGATCCGACCTTGACGTTCACGAGTTCGCCATTCACGACGCTCCAGTTGTTCTCCATGGTTGCCGACCTCATCGTCCAGCCATCCAGCTCGTGGCTGCCGATGAGGTTGATGGGCTCGCCCCAGGTGACTTCCTTGCTGGTAAGGACGGCCTGGCGCTTACCCGTCCACGGGAGGATGCTACCAGTCTTGGTGTTGGTGACTCCGGCGAGGGTTTCGCCGGTGAGCGTTCCCGAGAAGACCTGCTCGCCGGGGAAGCCTTCGTATTGAGAGGGCAGGCTGAAGAGGAGATGATCGCCTTCGATGGCGATGTTTCGGAAGGAGCGTGAACTGCCCCAGATTCCCACGAAGCGGCCCTCGTAGCCGCCTTCCCCTTGGCTGATCTCCACCCAACTCGGGAAGGCGGCTTCGCCCTCGCCCACGGTCAGGTCCCAACGTCCCAAAATCGCTGTCACATCGTGTGCCATATCAGGGCGAAGTTACCGCATTGTGGGCCAGGTTTCTACTCCAGGTCGAACAGTTCGTCGGTTGTTAGGTCGCCGTCCTGATCTATCTCACCGAGGACGGGTCGGACAAAGTCTTCGGCACGGAAACCGAAGCCGAATGCCCCCTGGCGGAGGACCGGCCGGAACGACTTCGCGTGACCATCGACCCAGGCGATGTTGCCGACGCCGTTGCGGCGACCTTGGAAAGAGGGGAACTCGCTGGATGGTGGCTCGAGGTAGGTGTTCCCTTCGAGGGTGGGAGTGGGGTAAGCCCAGTTGTTCATTCGGGCTGCAGTGGCAAAGGCCACGGTTGCGGCAGTTTGGCCTATCTGGCCCATGCTGACAGGCAGAGGCGTTTCTTGGTAGTCGGGCGCTAGGTACTGCGAGGGGCTGAGGTAGGCGTAGTTGTAGCCATAGCCAGTGAACCCGAGGACCGTTCTTAGTTCGTTGGGGAAACTGGGATCTTCCTGGATTCCTCGGCTCTTGGTGTAAGGGTAGAGGAGGCCTTCTTCGGTGCGGAGCACGATGCCATCCCAGCTTCCCCACCAGTAGAGTGCCTTGTTCCGGGTATTGGTGCGAGTTCTCATACAGGTATCGTCGTAATCCCCGCTGTAGAGGGTCCAGGCAAGGACGATTTGCTTGAGGTTGCTAAGCGATTGCGTCTTCTTTGCCGCATTTTTGGCTTGGGCAAAGACGGGGAACAGGATGGCGGCAAGGATCGCGATTATGGCGATGACGACGAGAAGTTCGATGAGCGTAAAGGCTCGACGGTTCATGTTTTGGACCTCGTGATGGAAGCATCGAGGTCATCGGGTGGAGCTAATGCGGGGATTACCCTTCACCTAGTGCTCGTAGGCGATGACGCTATACCCGTGAAGCGGGCATTCGGACTCGGACCCTTTCGGGTCCACACCGCTGCGGCACAGTGCCGGATTCTCACCGGACTTCCCCCGTTCTCAGGCCGCCCACGACGGCGGCCCTTCACGACTCTTCTTGTTTCGGCGGTCGCCTATCGCATTCCTGCTAGAGTCGGCCTTTACTTGCTGACCAGAGCCGAGAGCGCCCTTTCGAGCTTACGCGCAGTTGCTGTGCGAGAGTAGTGCTGGATCACGTACTCGCGTCCCTTCCGGCCCATTTCGGCGCGACGCTCCGGATCATCGAGAAGCTCGCGGACAGCAGCCGCAATCTGCTCGCCATTCCCCGGCTCGACCACGATTCCCGCCCCTGATTCATCGATCACACGGGCGCCTTCTCCGCGCAGAGCGGCTACAACGGGCTTCTCGCAGGCCATGTACTCAAACATCTTCACCGAGATGATTTTTTCGAGATATGGGTCAGGTTGAAGGCAGTTGATCGTGATGTCGGCTCGGGCAAGCATCTTTGGCACGTCTTCCAGCTTTGCGCCATCGCCGAAGACAACGTTGGTCAAGCCAAGGCTCTCGGCCCGATCCATGAGAGGCTTCTTCGCAACTCCGTCTCCCAAGAAGAAGAACACAACGTCTTTGCGATCTTGAAGGGCAATGGCCGCATCAAGGAGCTGATCCAGGCCAAATTTCAGACCCATCAGACCGGAGTACATGACCACTTTACGGTCGCCAAGTCCGAATTTTTCAACATCCTCGGGCTTGTACGGGCGAGGAGCAAAAAGCTCGACATCGGCTCCATTTGGCACACTTAGGATCTTCTCCCTGGTACCGCCTCGTTCGACAACAATGTCTTCGATTGCCCGAGTGGTGCAAGAAATCAGATCAGCCTTTTGATAAATCTTTCGCTCCCACTTCCGGAGCAGTTTCACTGCCTTCGACCCTTCTTTGGCGGCACCAACGGCAATGATTTCATCGGGCCAGACATCTCGTAGGTCGCAGACAATTTTCGCCTTTTTTGCCCGGGCCAGCATCAAACCGGCGGGAACGACAAAGAGAGGAGGCGACGAAAGGAAAACCACATCGACTTTGCCTGCTCGCATTCCCGACAAGAACCAGGCCGGGATGTTGGAGAGGTAGCTCAAGAATTGCTTGACCTTTGAGATGTTGCGAGGGACGATGTAGTAGTTCGTGCGAAGGATGGTGGCTCCCTCCCACTGCTCTGACGAGCTGAACTTGCCCTCGTAGCCAGGAAAGACCACGCCCGTCGGATAGTTCGGCATTCCGGTGGCCACAAACACGTCGTGACCCGCTGCGACAAACTCACGGACGATCGGTGCAAATCGGCTTGTGGGCGCACCCATCTCGGGCCAGAAGATGGGGGTTATGAAGACGATTCTCATGACTCTCCAAACTCCCCGCCGGGAACCCTTCGGATCCACTCGCCAAGGCCACCTTCCAGGTTCTTCGTCGGCCATTCAAAGCCAGACGCGAGCAAGACGGTCGGAACAATGTTCGTTGATCGGAGTACTTTCATCACTCGGTCAGGGTGAATGTCTCCTTTCAAGCCTGTTTTGTTCGCGATCTTCAGCAGTTGGGCGAGAAAGAGAACCACCGGCTTGGGAATAGATCCGGGCGGCTTCGGAAGGCTCCAAACTGAGCAGAAGGCCTCAACGATCCGCTGAATCGTATAAGTCTGCGGATAGCAGAAGTTATAGGTCACCTGACGGTCAGTCTTTCCATTCATGAAGAAGAAGCTGGCGACCAGGTCACCCACATAACCGTTGGCCTTGATTGTGTCTTTGCGACCGGGATAGACGAAGCGGCGCTTCTTCAGCGCGCGGGCCAAGCGGGTGAAGTTGCCGTTCTCGCCCGGTCCAAAAATGACGGCGGGACGGCACATGATCAGGACTCGCTCTTCGTCTTCCTTGAGCCACTCGTGGTGGTGGGCTTCGGCCAGGAGCTTCGAGCCGCCGTAGGCCGTGTTGGGGTTCTGGGCTGAAGTCTCGGAGCAGGGCTCTTCGTAGGGCCCGTAGGTGGACATGGAACTCGTGAACCAGAGGCGCTTCAGGCCCCGTTCGCGCATGAAGTTAAGGATGTTCAGGGCACCCTTTGCGTTCACGTCGTAGTAGTGCTCGTTGGGGTAACCGGGCTCTTTGGCGATGGCAGCCAGATTCACGACTAGGTCAAATTCACCTTCGACGAAGTCAGCTTTGAGGGGCTCGCGTATGTCGACGATGACGGAGGTCACGCGCTCCTTGGGAAAATTCACGGGAGTGAGAATGTCGGCCACGACAACCTCAGCATTCGTGTCTCGGAGGAATGCCTCGACCATGAATCGGCCAATGAAGCCAGCTCCGCCAAAGATGAGAACCCTCTTGAAATCGGAAAGACCAGACATATCAGTTCAGGCGTAATTGTGGCATATATGGCGGGCGAGAGATTTGCCCGTAGTTTTGCCAGGGTAAGGCGACGTTTTTGATTCAAACAGGTCGATTTATGTCACTGAAGAAGCGACATTTTTGCGGAGGAATCTCGGCTCTTCCGGGGGTTTGTCGGCCAGACATTTGCGGTCTGACCGACGAGCAGTTGGCGTCCGCTTAGAAGCGAGATTTCAAGTTGATTCGGTTCTTGTCGGTTTCTTGTTCCGACTTGAATTCCGGGGTTCGAGGCATCGCGGTGTCCTTCACCGGCTCCCAACCTTGGACCTCTTCGTATTGGCGGGTCGCATAGTCGCCGCAGATAATGAAGAGCAGGAAGAACCAAACGAAGCCGAAGATAGCCCAGAGCTTGGTGAGGCTGGTGGCCCACTTGGTGTGCATGAAATACGCCACGACGATGTAGGCCTTAACCGAGGCAATCGCGAGGGCGATGGCATTGTTCACCACGGCACCCGAGATGGGTCCCACGTTCGGGGCGCTCCAGAACGACATCACGATGGTGAGGGCCATGAAGAATGCCAGGGCCAGGAAGGTCCCGATATACATCCAGAGCGAATGGACGTGGTGTCCATGATCGTGTGCTTTTGCGAGGGGGGTACTTGCCATGGCCTTAGTGGGGTTTGGGGATGAGATAGAAGAGCGGGAACAGGAAGATCCAGACGATATCGACGAAGTGCCAATAGAGTCCGATCATTTCAGTAGGAATGTAATCCTCGGTAACGAGTTTGTTCTTCCCTGCCCACATGAGCATTAGAACGCCGATCACGACCATGCCGATGATGACGTGTAGGCCGTGCAGGCCCGTCATGCTGAAGTAGACCCCGAAGAAGAGATGGGCGATGTTCAGGTTCGCGTTGTGCACATGCTCGGGGTTGGTGGTGAAGAATGTGCCCGGGAAGACTCCTTCTTCAAGCTTGTGCGACCACTCCATCCCCTTGATGACCAGGAACATGAGGGCGCAGCCCTGAACTCCGGTCAAACAGGCGAGGACCTTGACTCGCTCCTTAAGCTGGGCAAAGTGGACGCTGATCGCCATGAGGAACGAGCTGACGAGCAGCACGACCGTGTTGATGGTTCCGAGCAGCGGGAAGGCAACCTGCTTACCTTGGAAGTCGAACTTCTGCCAAAGCGCCTCATGGGTGAGATAGAAATCGTTCTGATACTGCCATCGGTAGAGGGCGTACATCAGGAACAGGGCCCCGAAGAACATGATCTCGGTGACCAAGAACGCCCACATACCGACAAGGTAGGTTTCGTTCTGCTGATCGAGGTCTTCGAATTGGTGATGAAGGGGGCCGTGGTGATCGGCTTCCCCATGGGCATGGGTTTGGGTCGCAGCTGACATTTATTCCTCCTCCGGCGTGAGCGGGGGAAGGCCCTGGCTGGCTCGCCATTCGCCTTCAACATCGAAGTCATACACTTCGTCCGTCACCACGGGCATGATGTCGAAGTTGGTTGTGGGCGGCGGAGACGTCGTCTCCCATTCCAATCCGCGGGCGTCCCAAGGGTTGTCACCTGCGGGCTCACCCTTGAACCACGAGTGGGTCAGGTAGATCGCGGGGATGATCAGGGCGAGGGCCAAGATCGAAGAGCCCAGCGACGACATGATGTGGTAGGGCTGGAATTCGGGGGCGAAGTAGTAGTAGTGGTACCGGCGGGGCATTCCGAGGAAGCCCACGATGAACTGGGGGAAGAACGTGAAGTTGAATCCAACGAAGAGCAGGACGGAATTGATGGATGCCACTCGGTCGTTGAAAAGCCTTCCCGTCATCTTGGGCCACCAGTAGTGGAGACCACCAAGGAAGGCCGTCACCGTGCCACCGACCATGACGTAGTGGAAGTGGGCAACGATGAAGTAAGTGTTGGTCAGGTGGACGTCGGTTCCGAGCGAGCCGAGGAACAGGCCGGTGAGGCCGCCGACGGTGAAGAGACCGATGAAGCTAAGCGCATAGATCATCGGGCTGTTCAAGCGAACATTGCCCTTATAGATCGTTGCGGTCCAGTTGAAGACCTTGACGGCGGAGGGCACGGCAACGAGGAAGCTCACCAGGGAGAAGACGACGCTCTGGTACATCGACTGACTGGAGACGAACATGTGGTGTCCCCAGACCAAGAAGCCGAGAGCGGCGATGGCCAGCGATGAGAAGGCAACGAACTCGTAGCCGAAGATTCGCTTACGGGCGAAGTTGGCGATCAGCTCGGACTGCACGGCAAAGGCGGGCAGCGCCATGATGTAGACGGCCGGGTGGCTATAGAACCAGAACATGTGCTGGAACAGCACGGGGTCGCCGCCGAGTTCGGGGCTGAAGACCGGAAACTTGAAAGCGCGCTCGAAGAGCACGAGAAGTAGCGTGATGGCGATGACCGGAGTGCCGAGGACGATGACAACGCTGGTCGCGTAGATGCCCCAAACGAAGAGCGGCATACGGAACCAGGTCATGCCCGGTGCGCGCATCTTGTGGATAGTCGCGATGAAGTTGACGCCGGTGGCAATCGAGGAGAATCCCGCGATGAAGATGGCGACAATGGCCAGGGTCACCTGCGAGTTTGAATACATGCTCGACAGCGGCGTGTAGAAGGTCCAGCCGGTGTCCACACCTCCGAATGCCAGGGTGGCGAGCATGAGCACGCCTCCGATCATGAAGAGGTACCAGCTAGCGAGGTTCAGCCGAGGAAAGGCTAGGTCGCGGGCCCCGATCATGAGCGGTAAGACGAAGTTCCCTAGGACGCCAGGTATGGCGGCAACCAGGAAGAAGAAGATCATGATGACGCCGTGGGCGGTGAACGTCTTGTTGTACGTTTCACTTTCCAGGAAGACACCAGCGGGCGAGGTGAGCTCCAGACGGATCAGACCAGCGGCAGCGCTTCCCAAGAAGAAGAATAGGCCGGTGCCGAAGAGATAGAGCAGGGCAATGCGTTTATGGTCGCCGGTGAGCAGCCAAGAGGCCAGCGAGTGGCCATCCTGGAGGTAGCTCGGTCGATCAGACGGCTTTGGCGCAGTCTTAACGGCGGTTTCTGGGTTTGTAATCGAACTCATTTAGCGTCGACTCTCCTGGTCTGCAATGGCTCCCGTGGCAAGGCGATTTCGATCGGTCGGTGTCGCATCGGCTCGCTCGGAGCGGTAGTTGAGGGCCCCGGTGGCAAGAGCATTCTTGCCATCAATCATGGTGCCATCTCCGGGCGTTGCCCCCTTCCATTCGGTTTGAAGGTTGGCGGATCCGCTGCCCATAGTTCGGAGGAATGCGATCAGGGACATCACATCCTCTTCGGAAATTTGGCCCTCGTAGGCGGGCATTGACTGCTCGTAGCCCTTGGTCAGGCGGTTGTAAGGGCGCAAGATGGACTCACGGATGTAGCCTTCATCGGCCTTAAGGCTGGCACCGTTTGAGAAGTCGCGCTTCTTTCCGAGCAAGGCGTAGAGGCTAGGGGCGCGGACATTGTCTTGGGCCCCGTGGCAGTTGTTACACCCGAGCTTGGAGTAGAGCTTTTCGCCCGCTTGCTCCATGGTCATCGGCGGTACCTTTTGGCCGCCGTTGGCGAGCCAATCGGCGTATTCAGCGGGGTCCATGGCGACAACTCGTCCGCCCATCTCCGAGTGCTGGGTTCCGCAGTACATTCCGCAAAAGAGGTGGTATTCGCCCTTCTGGGTGGCGGTGAACCACATCTGGGTGTAGCGGCCCGGCACCACGTGGTACTGAACTCGGAAGGCCGGGATGTAGAACGCGTGGATCACGTCCTGCGAGATCATCGTGAGCTTTACGGGCCGACCGACGGGAACGTGAAGGGTGTTGTTCTCACGGACACCATTTGGATGCTGGGCGTGCCACATCCACTGCTTTCCGATCACGAAGATTTCGGTGGCATCCTTCGGCATGGTGCGCATCTTGATGAAGAGCTGGGCCGAGAAGAAGAACATGATAATGCCGAGGATGAGCGGGATGATGGACCAGCCGATCTCAAGGCGCAGATCACCGAAGGACGGATTCTTGCGGCTGGCGCTGCTCCCCTCACGGAAGCGAATGGTGAAGAAGACGACCGCCAGCCCAACGATGAGGCTGAAGACGACCGTTAGGATCACCAGTGCGTAAAAGATCGCGTCGTGCTCGACGGCGAAGTTTGAGGCCTGGGGCGGTGCAAGGGGAAAGTTGAGTTCCATAGTCTAGTGAGGGTCTAGCGGCTGGGCGTTCGGCCTCGGTTGGCAAGAGGGTCTTGTCGATACTTTCTCGACATGTAGAAGATGCTTCCGACCACAGAGATCAAGGTCAGAACGGCGGCGAGTCGCACGATATTGTTGATGACGAAGCTTCTTTGGCCGGTGGCGGGGTCCATCATGATGCAGCCAAAGAGGTAGGAATCGGTCTTCTGACCGATTTCATTTCGCGAGGCGCGCTCGGCCCCACTCATCAGGATTTTGGTCGGGAAGTTCACTCCGTTGGCGATGTAGCTGGATACTCGGCCATCGAGGGTGACGAACATGCCCGCGACGGGATGATTGATCAGGTCGCGTTGCTCGTCATAGGAGAACTTGAACCCGACGGCATCGGTGATTTTCTTGATTGAATCGGTGGATCCGACCAAGTAGTGCCAACCGCGGTCCGAATCGGGACTGGAATAGATGTCCATCATTCGGGCCTTCGAGGCTCGTGCTAGTTCCCAGGTCTCCTTGGGATGGATGCTGACGAAGACCACATCGAAATCTTGTCCCGGCTCGAAGTAGAGCGGTCCGCTGACAAGGTCCCGCTTGGCGGCTCCGGTTCGCTTGGTCTTCACCAGCGCCTTTACAAGGGCGTCCATTTCGAGGATGCAAGCCGATTTGCATCGGTAGAAAACGGGCATCAACAGCAGAGGGCGCTTGCCGACGAGGTCACGGAAGCGGATCTCTTCGCCTTTGTCGGTGGTGAACTTCAAATCAAGGGGCATCGGTGCGCCGAGGCGCTGGGTCAGGCCCATTTGCCTCGTCACGTCCCGGGTCGCCGGGTTGCCGATGGGTTGCGGAGTCGGAGCTTGCGCCAACGCAAGACCCGTCACCGCAGTAGCGATGAGGGTTCCCAGCAGTCGGACGGCAAAGCTCTTGTTCATTGAGTGGGGGCAACTCCGGTTGCGTTTTGCTCGATCGTGGTTCCCTTGCTGACGGCCGGGACGGATTGGCCGGTCTTGGGCAGGCCCTTGCTGGCAAGCAGTTCGATGGCTCGGTCGATGGGGATGCGGACTCGAGTCTTCTCGTCGTTCGCCCAACCGGTGGTGGTAAGGTGCTCGGTTTCGTGCTGGCGAAGCGCCATGATGTCGGTCATGGTCGTCACACCGCTTTGCAGAATCGGGTTTGGCGCCTTCGGCATGCGCTTGGCCACTGGCTCCTTCATTCGGAGCATCGTCGGGTGAAGCATCTCGAAGTAAGCCCACGAAGCGGCAAAGCAGAAGAACGTGAAGGCGAAGAAGCCGATCGCATAGCGACCAAGTTTCTTCATGGCGACGTCACGTCGCTCGTAGCCCATCTCTCTCAGCGTATCGGCGTCAGCGTGTTCGTCTTGACGATTAGTGTGCATGTGCCTTGGCCTCCTGCAGTCTGTGGTCGTATTCGGGAAGAAGCGGTGCCTGGGCGATCTGGCGGGCGAAGACCACGAACCATATTCCGCCGACGGCGGCGAGAGCGAGCAGGTCGGTGATGGCCGGAATTGGGCCACCCCATGGCCTGGCTTCGCTTGGGATGCCGGGGACCACCGCGTAAAAGATATCGACGAACCGCATCACGAAGATCCAGCCGGCGACCTTGGCGAGCTTTTCGGGGCTCTTCTTGGTGCGGGGCGAAAGGAGCAACATGAAGGGGATGACAAACTGGCCGAGGATCAGCGTCGCGCCGACCGCGTTCCACCACAGTTCGCTTCGCTTGACGAAGTACTGGGTGAACTCGGGGATGTTGCCGTTCCAGATGATGAGGTACTGGGAAATGCTGGTGTAGCCCCAGAGCATTGTGAGCACGAAGAGCAGAGTTCCAAGATCCTTCAGGAGGCCGGGAGCAATGACGTCACTGAATGGTTTCTTGCGAGCATTGACGCAGATCAGCAGGGTCGCAAGAGCGAAGGCGCCGAGTGCTTGGCCGAGAGCGATCCAGAGCGGATAAATCGTGGAGAACCAGTGCGGTTCGAGCGACATGCCCCAGTCGGTGAGCGCGAAGGTGACGGTGAGGAAAAAAATCACCATGCCGGGCGCGCTCCAGTTGGTGCGCCGCTGAGCTTCGCCTTCTTGGCTGTTCTTATCTTGTCGGACCGTCGATTGGCGCAGACCCCAGGCGAGGCCGCCCCAGATCGCGAAGAAGATGAGCAACCGAACGGCGTAGCCGAGCGGATTAAGGTAGACCGCCTTGTGTTGCAGGACGGGATCCTTAGCGACGACGGCCGCGTGCGACCACTCGTAGACGCCGTGCCCGCCGTAGATATTGAGCACGACTGGAACGAACAGCACGAGCATCGTCACGAGGGTCTGCCATCCGCCACCAGCTTCGAGGATTCGGAGCATGGCCAATCCCCACGAGCCGCGAACGACGTGGTGAAGAAGCGTGAGGCCAAAGAATCCGAGGGTGAGCGAGGTCCAGAAGATGACGGCGAACAGCCAGGAGCCGACGGCTTGGTTTGCCGTACCCGGTGCGACCATCATGCCGATCATGGCGATGGTGCCAATGAGGGCGATCAGGCCCGACATCGGGGCGATCTTCTCCAGCTTCAGCCATTCGAAGGCGGCTGGCGTGGCTTCGTGGTTAGTGGGCTCCGTCATGACTCTCTCCCGAAGGCTCCGCCTTCGGCTTGGGATTTCGTAGCTCTTCGAGACTTGCCGGATCGGCATCTTCGAGCTTGGCGTTCTGGCTGAGTTGGAGGGCGCGAATGTAGGTAACGATGGCCCATCGGTCGCTCGGCTCCACTCGCGAGGCGTAGGAGTACATGGCTCCGTAGCCGTTGGTGATGACATCGTAGAAGTGGCCAACGGGCATCTTGCGCAGACGCTCGGTGTGGTAGTTGCCCACCGGTCGCTGAAGGGTGAATCCACGCGCGGCGATCATGCCCTTTCCGTCGCCGAGTCGTCCATGGCAAGGCGTGCAGAAGACGTTGTATCGCTCTTGGCCGCGTTGCAGGAGTTCCTTGGTGATGGGCATCGGCAGTTCATCCACCCAGCGCCCATTCTTGACGCCGGTGAAGAACACTTGGTCTTCGCGGAGATGGTCGCGGGCGACGGTTCCCGCCACGAGCGGGCGAGCCGACTGGCCATCGGGGAAGAAGTTGCTTTCCAGGAGCGTGTCTTGGCGTGGCTGGACCCACATGTCGGTGTGGCATCCGGCGAGCATTAGGCTCAATCCGATCAACCAAAGAGCTTGCTTCATGCTTCCACCTCCGCAACGTGAATCGGGTCAAGGGTCTCGAGGAACTTCTTGGTTTCCACCGCATCGAATCTCGGGTCGTTGGCTTCGATGGCGAGGAAGAAGCGATCTTGGCTCGCTCGTTCGAATCCGGGCGTGTTGAAGATCGAGTGGTAGGGCTTGGGGAAGCCGTTGAGGGCGAGCATTCCCAGCGCACCGCCAAACGCAGCGAAGAGGATCGTGCATTCATAAGTGACAGGGATGAAGGCAACGACCGAGTTCAGCGGACGACCACCGACGTTGAGCGGGTAGTCGATGACCGAGGTCCACCACTGCAAGGTGTAGCCTGCAAGCATTCCGGTAAGGCCGCCGAGGAAGACGATCCAAGGCACCTTTACATCCTTGAATCCGATTGCGTCGGACAACTCGTGGATGGGGAACGGCGAGTAGGCGTCCATCTTCTTGTAGCCTTCGTGGCGGGCCTTTTCGGCGGCCGCCACCAAGGATTCAGGTGAGTCAAACTCGGCCACGAAGCCGTAGACGCCACCGAGCGTGGTTTGGTTGTACGACATTAGAGGTCACCTCCGGCCGTGATGGTCTCTGCTGCTGGCTTCGCGGGTTCGCGGGCCGGTGTCGGATTCGGCACCTGGCCGGACTTGGCCAGCTGGTGGAGCAGGCCCTTCATTTCGAACATGTTGATCACCGGCAGAGCGCGGAAGAACAGGAACATGAGCGTGAGGAAGAGGCCGATGGTTCCGAGGAACATGGCGAAGTCCCAGACGGTGGGATAGTACGGCTGGTTCGAGGACGGCAGGTAGTTGCTCATCAACGACATCGGGATGATGACGAAGCGCTCCAACCACATTCCCACGCTGACCGCGAGAGCGACAAAGACCAGGCAGGCATTGTTGCGGCGGGCGGCGGGAATCCAGAACAGCTGCGGAATGATTCCGTTGCAAAGGATCAGCATGAAGTAGGCCCAGGCGTAGGGGCTGTTCATGCGGAGCTTGAGCAGAGCCATTTCAAATGCGTTGCCCGAATACCAGGCATAGAAGACTTCGAGGATATAGCCGTAGAAGACGATCAACCCAGTGGCGAGAAGAATCTTGGCCATCCAGTCCAGGTGGCGGACGGTGATCAGGTCACTGAAACCGTCGTACCACTTGCGGAGCGGGATCGCGAAGAGAATAACCATCGCGAAGCCAGCAAAGACCGCGCCCGCGACGAAGTACGGCGGGAAGACGGTGACGTTCCAGCCCGGCACGATGGACGAGGCGAAGTCGAAGGACACGATGGTGTGGACCGAAAGCACCAGCGGAGTTGAGAGGCCAGCGAGGAGCAAATAGGCCTGCTCGTATCGGTGCCAGTGTTGGTTGCTACCGCGCCAGCCGAGCGAGAGGATTCCGTAGATGACCTTGGGAACCTTGTTCGTCGCCTTGTCGCGAAGGGTTGCGAAGTCGGGGATGAGACCGATGAACCAGAAGATCGCAGAAACCGATAAGTAGGTGTTGACGGCGAAGACGTCCCACATCAGCGGCGACCGGAAGTTCGGCCACATGCCCATGATGTTGGGATAAGGGAACAGCCAGTAGGCCGCAACCCAGGGCCGACCAGTGTGCAAGAGCGGGAACTGCACGGCGCAGAAGACGGCAAAGATGGTCATCGCCTCGGCGAATCGGTTGATCGAGTTCCGCCAGTTTTGGCGTAACAGGAGCAAAATCGCGGAGATGAGCGTTCCCGCGTGGCCGATACCGATCCACCAAACGAAGTTGATGATGTCGAACGCCCAAGCGGTGGGGATGTTGTTGCCCCAGATTCCGACGCCTTGGTAGAGCAACCAGCCGACGGTGACTTGGAAGAGGCCGAAGAGGCTGAGGCCAGTGACGAAGAAAATCCACCAAGCGATCTTGTGGAGCTTTTGGTTGAAGACTAACTTATCGATCGTGTCATCGATCGACCGGTAGGTCTGTTCGCCTGTGATCAGGACGTCATTTAGGACTTGCTTTGCCATGGGCTAGTGCGATGCCTCCGACTCGGTTTTGGACTCTTCGGTCTCGCCATGGTGGTCATGGCTTCGATCTCGACTCACATAGTTGAGCGCGGGATTCGGGTTGCGCAGCTTGGCCAAGTGCGAGGTGCGTGGCCGGGTCTGCAGGTTCTCCAGCAGGAGATAGCTTCGGGGGTCCTTTCGAGTGCGACTGACGGCACTCTCAGGGTCGGCGATGTCGCCGAAGACAATGGTCTGGGTTGGACATGCCTGCTGGCACGCGGTGACGATCTCGCCGTCGGCGACATCTCGTCCCAGCTTCTTTGCCTCGATTCGGGCTTCATTGATGCGCTGCACACAGTAGGTGCACTTCTCCATGATGCCGCGACCGCGAACAGTGACGTCCGGGTTGTTCAGCAGACGAAGGAGCGGAATGCCGCGATCCTTGGGTGCATGGATTGGGCCGGGGACCAATCGCTCGCCCACACCAACTTGCTTCCACGGGGTAACCAGATGTGCGAACTGGTGCTGGTTGTCGCTGTAGTTCAGATAGTTGAACCGCCGCACCTTGTAGGGGCAGTTGTTCGAGCAATATCGGGTTCCAACACAACGGTTGTAGACCATTTGGTTCAAGCCTTCGTGGCTGTGGACCGTGGCGGCGACGGGGCAAACCGGTTCGCAGGGCGCCTTTTCGCAATGGACGCACATGACCGGCTGCCAGTTGACCATTGGGTTCTCGGAGTCGCCTTCCCAGTAGCGGTCGAGGCGAATCCAGTGCATCTCGCGATGGCGCATCACTTGAACCTTGCCGACGACCGGAATGTTGTTCTCGGCTTGGCAGGCGGTGACGCAGGCATTGCAACCAATGCAGGTGTTCATGTCGATGGTCATGCCCCACTGGGGTCCATTCCATTCGAAGATCTCTTCGGGGAAAAGATTCTGCTTGCGAATCTTTTCGCTGTCCATCTCGCGGTGGGCGGGCTCGGCGGCCTTGGGGTCTTCGTTGAACTCGGCCAAGGTTGCCCAGCGCATGATGTCGCGCGAGTCGGTGATGCGGCTGTCTTCCAGCGGGCTGTGGCCCTGGGTGCCAGCATGGTGTCGGACTCCGGGGACCTTCACGACTTCGACCGGCCCGTAAGCGAGGGTCTCGGATGTGCGCAGCAGGTAGGCGTTGACGCCACCACCATGCTCGTCGGCGTCATCGCTGACGGCGAGGGTGCCGCCCTTGGTGCGACCGTAGCCGAGGTGGAGCGTGACCACATCATCGGGCTGGCCGGGGAGGACGAAGACTCCGACGGTGACGTCCACGCCGTTCGCGGTTACCTTCACGAGGTCATCGGTCTGAACCTTGAGGTTCGCGGCGGTCTTGACGCTGAGGATCGCGGCATTGTCCCAGGTCAGCTTGCTAAGCGGCTTGGGCAGCTCTTGGAGCCAGCCGTTGTTGGCGAAACGGCCATCGTGGACAGTTGGGTCCGGTCGGAAGCCGATTTCCATGCCTGTCACAGCGGGTTTTGGCGTGGTGACTACCGCGCGCGCCGGAAGGGTGACTGAGTTGAACCGGGTGTTGGGGATCGTGCCGTCGTGAACAGCTTCACGCCACTTCTTTTCGAAGTCGCCCGCGAGTTGGCCGCTGGCTTGCCAGGTGGCTCGGACCAGGTCATAGCCATTGAGAGGCTTGCCTAGGAGGGCGGCGAGAATCTCGATCTCCGAGCGTCCACCGTAGATCGGGGCGATGATGGGCTGGATGATACTGGCGGTGCCATCGAAGGCGCGACCATCGCCCCAGGCTTCGAGTGTGTGGGTTCCGGGCAGGACCCAACCCGCCAAATCGGATGTCTCGTTCGGCTGAGTACCGTGGTAAACGATGCTCTTGGCCTTGGTGATCGCCTTGGCGAATTCGAGGTCGGCGGGGGCGTCGTAGACCGGGTTAGCGCCGAAGACGAAGAGCAAATCGACCTTGTCGGCATTGAGAGCAGCCTGCAACGACTGAAGATTCGATGCACCGAGCTTCTCGACCGAGGGGCGGGTGATGACGGTGTTGCCGATGTTGCCAAGGGCCTGGTTAATGCTCAGGGCGAGGGCATGAACTTCGGCGGACTGATGCGGGCCTGCTACGACGATGGATGCTCCGCGGTGAGCGCGCAGGTCCTCGACGATGGCGATGAGTTCGGGCGTCAGGTCACCGGTGGAGCCTAAGACACCAGCCAGAAGCTTCGCGGCCACATCGTGCACCTGCGACGGTCGCACTGGGAACCTGTGGTCGGCCATCACGCCCGTGATTGAGGGCGTGCTGTCGAAGGCGTAGAGTCGGTTCATCTCGCCGGAAGATCCGCTGACGCGGCGTCCGTTGGCGAAATCGCGAGCGTATCGCAGCGAGCCGGGGCCTTCGGCGGGGCTCAGGAAGTCGGAGTCGAGCGAGACCACAGCCTTCGCCTTGGCGAAATCGTACGAGACCGAGAGCGGCTTGCCGTAGACAAGCTCTGCTCCGGTGGCAACATTGGCGAGGCCAGCAGCTTCATAGGAGTGCCAGGTCGCGCCGGGGAATTCTTTCTTGAACGCATCGAGCAGACGGCCAAGGGTTGGCGAGGTCACGGCTCCGGTCAGAATGCGGATACCCTGCCCCTGCTTGGCTTTCTGAACCTTGAGCGCATCGCGGGCGGCATCGAGGAACAGTTCCCAGGTGCTGATCTCGCCGCGGTCGACCACGTTCATCAATCGGTCGGGATCGTAGAAACTGAGAATCTCGGCTTGGCCAAAGGAATCTAGCGAGCCGAGCGAGGCGGGGTGCTCTGGGTTGCCTTCGAGCTTGATCGGGCGACCTTCGCGCTGCTCAACCAAGACACCGGTGGCATAACCCGCAAGGAGTACGGAAGACGCGTAGTAGAGCGACTTGCCAGGCACCATCTCTTCCGGTGCTTTGACGTAGGGCACGATGTGCTCCACGGGCATGAAGACACCGCGGCAGCCGCTGAGGCCAGCCACGGCGAGCGAGGCGCCCATGAACTTCAGCAGGGACCGGCGGTCCATCTGCAGCAGGCTCGAACGGTTCGGAAATTCGTCTTCGACGAACTTTTGGAACTCTTCGGTGTCGGCCACCTCTTCCAGGCTACGCCAGTATCGCTTGCCGCTCTTGCCGGCAAGCTTGGCGCGAATCGCCTCTAGGTCAAGTCTGTTCTGTGTCTCCATCAATCCTTTGATCCCTTGCTCGTCGAAGCCGCGCTTAGTAGTGGCACACCGAGCAGTCGGCAAGCTGCTGAACCTTCACACCGTATTCGTTGATGAGCTTTCGCCCTTCCTTAATGTCTTCCGGCGACCGGTTGACCGGCGAGGACTTGCCCACCGCCACGATCTGGTCTCGGTAGTTCAATCCGGCCTTGCCCTTCTCCTGCAGCTTCCAATAGAGGTCAAACACCTGCTGACGTGGGCTGTGGTTGGGGGTCTCCGGGCTCTTGTAAATGTATCGCTCGGGCGCGCGGTGGCACTGCAGGCACCACTTCATCTGGAACGAGTTGCCCTTCCAGGTGATGTGCATGTCGTTCACGGGGCCGTGGCAGGTGTTGCAGTTCACTCCACGGGCGACGTGGATGCTGTGGTTGAAGTGGACAAACTGGGGGACCTTGTTGACAACGGTCCACTTGATCGGCTTGCCGGTCTCGTAGCTTTGGCGGAGCGGCTCAAGCAAGGGACTATTGGTCCAAATTTGGCTATGACAGCTCATGCACGTCTCGGTCGAAGGCAGACCGGCGTAGGAAGACTTCTCCACCGACGTGTGGCAGTAGCGACAATCGATACCCAACTCATAGGCATGGTGCTGATGGCTGAACGGGATCGGCTGGTTGATCGGAACGTTCACCTTGGTGTTGGCCGGGGAGCGCGAGAGGGCAGCGATACCGAGGCCGAGGGCAAGCGGAACCGTGGCAACGCCAAGGAGGCTGGCGCTTGCAATCGAGTTGGCACTGGGCTTGAAGATGTTAGGCATGTGAAGGGAACTCCGTCGCCAATAGAAGTCTAGCCGACTGGACCCCTCTGGTTCCAAGGGGTCGGCCATCAAATATGGCAAGGTTTCGACATTTCAGACAAGTGGACTGAGCGTTCAACTCATCACCACCGTTCGGTCAATCGCGAAAACGAGGAAAAGCAAGGCGAGATAGAGCATCGAATAGTGGAAGAGCGAACTGGCCCGGGGCCGGTCGATCTGCTTCCAAAGACGAGCGCAACGCACCAAAAGGATGATGTTTAGGATCGCGGCGGCAACGCCGTAGATCATGCCGACCTGGGGCATCAGCAGCGGGAGCATGGTCACGATGACCGTGATGACGGTATAGACAGCGATGGAATTGACGGTATAGCGCTGGCCCTTGACCACCGGGAGCATGGGGACTCCGACCGAGGCATAGTCGTCCTGGAGCAGCAATGCGAGTGCCCAGAAGTGGACCGGAGTCCAGACGAAGACGATGGCAAACATGTAGAGCGCGAGGGGCGGCAGGTCGTTGGTCACCGCGGCCCAGCCGACGAGCGGCGGAAACGCACCCGCGGCCCCACCGATAACGATGTTGTGCCAGGTTCTGCGCTTGAGCAGCAGCGAGTAGATCACCACGTAGAAGACCAGACCGCTAAGGGCCATGAGTGCGCTCAAAAGGTTTGCGACCGTCCAGAGCATCAAGAACGCGGTCAAGGCCATCGTGAAGGCGAAGACGAGCACGTTTCGTGAGGGGATTTGGTTGGTGACAGTCGGTCGCTTCGCGGTGCGGGCCATCGTGCCATCGATGTCACGGTCGATGACCATGTTGATGGCGTTGGCGGCCCCGGCGGACATGTAGCCCGCGACCATGACCACGAGAACAAGCCAGCCGTTGGGCCAATGCCCCCGGGCCGCGACCATCGAGGTCAGGGTCGTGAAGAGGAGCAAGCTGATAACGCGCGGCTTGGTTAGGGCGATGTAGGCATTGACCAGCGCCCGACCGGTGAGGGCTTCAAATCCCTCGGTGAGCTTGGGTGCCGGAGTTTCCCACTCGGCGCGACGGACGCCTTCGCCAAGGGCGAAAACACTCACGCCGACCAGACCAAGGAAGCTGACATCCGCCATCACCAGGTGGAGCATCTGCATGGCGATCGGGGCCTTCAGAAGGATGGAGGCACCGCCGATAAGGCCCTGGACGAAGAAGATGCCGACCATACAGCGGACGGCGCGCTGCACGTTGGGGTCGGGGCGCAGATGGACGATCAGGCTTCCCACCATCAGCAGGTAGAGGCCGACGGAGATCCCGATCATCGGGTGCAGAGGCTGAAGGCGGACCATCCAGTGGGTGGCCGGGTTCATGGCGGCGGCGAGGACATTGTCGACCGGCTTGAGCTGATGGCCGAGGGCGGAGATGGCCCCGCTGACACCGAGAAACATCACGCCGAAGGCGCCCATTCCGAGCATGGAGGTGAGGGCGCCTTGGTCCTTCCATTGGATGCGCGGGGCACCCATTGACCAGAGCGCGGTGCAGAGGAGCGCGCCGACCAAGATGTAGGTGCTGTTCACGTGAAGCGCCATGACGGCGGCCCGGGCGGCGGAGTCGTTGTTCACGACGAGGCCATATTTCACCAGAACGGCTCCGATCAGGCCCTCAAAAATGGTCATGCCGAGCACGACATAGCTTGCTTTGCGGGCGGGGTGGTTAGCGGCAAATTCGCGAACGGCCCAGACGACAAGGATTATCGAAAGGACTCCGCAGAGCGTGGTGGAGATTCGGTGCGACATCTCGACGTATCGCCCGAAGGTGCCCATCAGGGGGGTGTGATCGCCGTCGCAAAGGGGCCAGTGGTTGCCGCAGCCGTCGCCCGACTTGGATGCCCTTACGAAAACACCCCACGCCACAACGGCGAGGTTGTAGATGAGCACTATCCAGGCAAAATTTGCAAATCGAGTCAGACGCATGTTCGCGTGGTCACAGTCCGAGCGTTGATCTGGTGCGACACTGCCAAAGATTCGGCTCTGGAGACTAATCTCCTTCCCGATTCTACGCAAGTCGGCCGGTTCTCTCCGCCCGTTCCCCCGAGTGTGTACCCGCTTTTGGAGTCAGCTTGTCGGTGGATGCACTCGGCGCGGCGTGGTTTCGGGTTATGCTCGCGGCATGTTGCTGCTTCCTTTGCTGGCCATTACCGCTCCCGCTCCACTGACCGTGGATACCTTTGTGACCCGCCTTCGGTCGGTGCGAGGTGAGGCCAAGGCGAGGGCGTTGGCGGAGGATGTTCGTGCCTGGTTTGGGGACGATCTCGGCAAGGGTGTGAACCCAAAGATTCACGGAACTCAGGTGGTCTTTGCGGTGGAGGCGGACCAACCGGCGGAGGTCGTGGCAGCCGACGGGACATTCTCTTTGCGTCTCCGTCGCCTGGGGAAGACACCCCTTCAGGTCGGATTTTTGAACCTCAAAGATGGCGATGGCGGGCTCTGGTGGTACCTCTCGGGCGAGAAGAAAATCGGTGGCGGCGTCCTTGAGGTCTATTCCGACGACCCGGATACGAAGGAGCAGCCGGGCGTGGCCAAAGGCGAACTCAGGACGATGCCTCCGTTCCAGAGCCGCATCTTTGCCGGGACGACGCGAGATTGGTGGATTCACCTGCCGTCCAAGCGAGATCCGAACCAGCCGCTGGCGGTGATGGTCTTCCAGGATGGCCAGTGGATGAAGAATTACACCCCGATCATGTTTGACAACCTGATCGCCAAAGGGCAGATGCCGCCGACGGTCGGCGTCTTTATCACGCCGGGCCTTTTCGCGGACGGACGCTCCAACCGTTCGTTTGAGTACGACACTCTCTCCGACCAGTACGCGCAGTTCTTGCTTCAAGAGATCTTGCCTGAGGTCGAGAAGGTCCAGAAGTTGCGTAAAGACCCCGAGGGTCGCGCGATTTGCGGCATGAGCAGCGGCGGGATTTGCGCCTTCACGGCGGCTTGGGAGCATCCGGAGGCGTTTGGAAAGGTGCTCAGCTTGATCGGGAGTTTCACGAACATTGCCCACGGCCCCGACAACAAGGCGGGCGGGCATAACTACTCAGCTATGATTCGGCTGGTTGACCGCAAGCCGATTCGGGTCTTGCTCCAAGATGGTAGCAATGATCTCGACAATGCCTTTGGGAACTGGCCCTTGGCGAATATGCAGATGGCAAAGTCGCTGGAGTTTAAGCAGTACGACTACAAGTTCGTGTTTGGAAAAGGTGGGCACAGCGATCGCCACGGTCGCGCGCATATGCCCGAGATGCTTCGGTGGCTTTGGCGTTGATCTGTCGTGATTAGTGTGCTTGTCCAAGCGTCAATCCCTAGCTTATTCCAGCGCGTGAGCGCAGGAGTAAGTGACCAGTCGTAGCTGTTTGGCTGATCAAGCTATTCCGGAAGTCAGAGCTCCGGAACCCCCATCCCCAACCCTTCCCCCTGCGCCGGAGCGCAAGGAGAAGGGGGCTAGTGTGGCTTGTCTTAGCCGCCGACTCGGCCGGGCTTGGCGACCTTGGGGAGAGTCGTTCGCTTTGGCTTGGGAGGATTCTTCTTCAGCTGTTCGAGAAGGTGAGCCACGGCAGCTTCGATCTGAGGATCTTTGCCTTGCGCCACTAGGTCGGGGCGCATATCGACGTCGATATCCGGGTCAATACCGGTGTTCTCAGCGACGATCTCGTTGGTTTCGGGATCGAAGATCGCGAACTCGGGCGCGGTTACCGAGCCACCATCTACGAGCGGGGCACCTCCGGAGATGCCGACGAGGCCACCCCAGGTGCGCTTGCCGATAAGCGGCCCTAGCTTGTTCTTGCGGAACATGTAGGGGAAGAAGTCGCCGCCCGAACCGGCGTACTGATTGATCAGCATGACCTTGGGGCCATCGTGGATTGGCGATTCGAACTGGTCAGCCGCGTGGCGATTCTGGATCGAAGCCATGGGCTTGCGGGCGAGGACGTTGGCAAACCAGGGCTGGATAAAGCCTCCGCCATTCCAGCGCTCGTCCACGATCAGTGCGTCCAAGCCGCTCTGCGACCAGAAGCCTTGGATGAAGTCGATCGCACCCTGCTGCGACGTGTTCGAGATGTGCATGTAGCCGATGCGACCACCCGAAAGTTCGAGGACCTTCTTTCGGGTTGACTCGATGAACTCGGCGTAGCGCACCTGGGCTTCGCTGACGACCGGGCGGACCCGAATCTTTCGCGACCCTTCCAGGCTCGGCTTCGTGTTGACGGTCAGAGTGACGTATCGTCCTGCCTTGCCGAACAGGAGTTCGTCGGGATTGGTTTTGCTCGTCACCGCTTGGCCGTCAATCTCGAGCAGGTAGTCGCCTGCCTTCACGTTCAGGCCAGGCTCACCGAGAGGGCCACGGCGCGACTCATCGAACTGCGATCCGACAAAGACCTTAGAGAACTTGATTCGGTCACCATCGACCACATAGTCAGCTCCGAGTTTGGCCACGGGCGGGCCGCTGGGCGCAACCCCAATCTCGCCACCTTGGACGTAAGAGTGACCAGTGCCGAGCTCGCCAATCAAGAGGCCGAGCACATAGCTAAGGTCGGCCCGGTGGGTGACGTAGGGCAGGTAGGCCTCGTAGCGCTTGCCGATCGCGTTCCAATCGAGGCCACGCAGGTTGGCATCGTAATAGTTGTCGCGAACGAAGCGCCAGGCTTCCCAATACATCTGCTTCCATTCGGCCCGCGCATCCCAGAGGGCGGCGACTCCGGTCGTGTCCACGCGGGCACCGGGTCCGGCGGCCGGGCGGACGTCGATGATCGAAATCTGACCAGCGGCTTGGATGGCAGCCTTGCTTCGTGAAGCGTTCAGGGCGACGTTTTCGAGACCCGGATAGGTCCCGATGGGGATCACCGTGCGGCTGTTGAGGTCCACCCACTGGATGTTTCCGCCGGGGCTCAGGACTCGGACGCCATTGCTCGTCCCGATCAAACCGCCGTAGTTTCCGGCAGGCAGGGGCAGGGCGATGAATCGAGTGCCGATGCCATCGAAGTCAACCTTAATCGACTTGTCTTCCGGCTTGGGCGGACTAGCAGGGGCCGGAGCCGGTGCAGCCGGCGCCGAGGTGTCGGGCTCCTCGTCCGAGGGGGCGACCAGCGGGTTGGTGATGTCCTTGGTGAGCGGCACCACATAGACGCGCTCGGCATTCTCGACCTTGAGGCTGAACTCGAACGCTCCAAAGGTGGGCGCAAAGGTTCGGGCGGAGGTCACGTAGAGGTACTTCCCGTTCTGGTCAAAGGCGACATTGTTGTCGCTGAATCGGCCGTCGGAAATGAGCGTGCTCTTCCCAGTTGCGACTTCGTAGAGCTTCGCCTGCGAAATGGCAGACGCCGTGCCTTCGGTGTAAGCGATCCACTTGCTGTCGGGGGACCAATCGAACCCACCGAAGCCATATTCGGGGGCTACGGCCTTGGTCAGTTTCTTGGTCGCCAGTTCTAGCACCCAGAGTTCATAGGCTCGGGTCGTGATGGCGATGTATTTGCCATCGGGCGACCAGGTGAGGCCGGTCGGGGCGATCTTATTGTTCGTGGTGATCTGGGTCGCCGCACCGCCTGCCTGGGGCTGAGTGTAGATCTCCTGCTCGCCGGTCGCATCAGAAACGTAGGCCAAGAGCTTGCCATCGGGCGACCACTCGGGGAATCGCTCGCGCACACCAGGAGTCTGGGTGAGGTTGCGCGTGTCGCCGGTCTTGCCGGGAACACTGTAGAGGTCGCCTCGGGCCTCAACCACAAGACGGTTACCCGTGGCGGAGAGGGTCATGGCGGTGATCGCATCGCCAAAGTTTCGCCAGCGGGGGCGAACGTTGAGCGACTCGCTGATGATCTTGGGGGAGAGCTTCTCCGTCGTACCGGTAGCAATGTCGTAGCGGCTGAGGTAGCCATCGCGCTCGAAAACGATGCTCTTGCCGTCGGTGTTCGGGAACCGGATATCGGCGTCGGTGAACGTGGTGAGCTGGGTGTCCTTCTTACTACCGAGATCGTAGCGATAGAGATTCTGGGTGCCCAGGTTCTTGTCGCTGATGTAGTAGATGGCTTTGCCCACTTGCATGGGGAAATAGCTCTGCTCGCGGCCAGAGGGAAGTTCGCTGTAGGTGCCCTTGGCGAGGTCGAAAAGGGAGATTCGGCCCTGAGTTCCGCCTCGATATCGTCGCCAGTTGTAGTTGTAGGAGTTGACTCGGTTGTAGGCGACGAGGTTGCCGTCTTCGGAGAAGCTGGCCTCGGTGATCTCCTTGATGGGACTTTCTTTCGGAATGCCACCTTGGGGGCTGACGAAGATCAGGCGCTGCTGGTTGTAGAGGAAGTTGCCCGCTGCGGTCGCGTAGGCGATCTGCTTGCCGTCCGGCGTCCAGCCGATTGTGTTGTTCACGGCGTCACTGTCGAACGTCAGGCGCTTGGGTGATCCCCCTTCGATGGGCACGACATAGACGTTGTTCGAGCCATCGTAGGCACCGGTGAAGGCCACTAGGGTTCCGTCGGGCGAAATCTTGGGGCGAATTTCTTGGCCCGGATGCGAGGTCAGACGGCGGGCCGTCCCGCCCTTGACGTTGCTGACCCAGAGGTCACCGGCATAGGTGAAGGCCACGGTGTCGCCTTGGATGGCGGGAAAACGAAGCAATCGTGGCTCGGTGGCCGGGCTTTGCGTTGTAGATTGAGCGCTCACGAGCATCAGCGCAGCGGTTAAAACGGTCAAGAATGGTCCTCCCTTTGGAACATGGGACACAGTATGCCCAAGCCGCTTTGACTACGGCGGAATTGGTCCTGTTGGTTCCACTGGCGATTGCTCCAATCGGCGGTTCGTAAGGAAAATCTGCGGTTTTGGCGAACTTTGCCCAACCTTCTGCAAAATATGCTGAAAGCGAACTGAATCAGATCGAGTTCAGGATGCACGCATATACTTGTATTGTTTTCAACGAGGAGAACCTTATGAAACTTGCTACCTGTGTTTTTTCCGTTCGATGCCTTGCTTTCTTGACCTGTGCGCTGGCCCTTGGTGCCCCGCTCGTGGCCCACGCCCAGATGGACATCTCGGAAGTCTCGTATGGCGTTGCCGCGTCGGCGTCGGCCACCGATGGCAATTCCTTGAACTATGGCACTTCGTCGTCCCATTCCAGTTCCGTGATCGGCAACTACAACAAGTTGCGAGGCGTGGGTCTCGTCCTCGACCCGTTCTATGCCTATCCGACGGGGAGAGCGAAGGCGACCCTGTCGCCGTATACCATCACGTTCTCGGGCGAATCTCAGGCTAACGTCAATACCAATGGTGTGGACTCGATGCCTTCGCCTTTTCTCAGTGCCTACGGAGGTGCCTCGAGCTCGGCGACCTTCACGGTCCAGAACACCGCGTCCTATCACCTCGCCGCATCCATGTACCGCTACGACAGTGGAGGCGGTGGCGCGATTGAGTTGACCGAAGACGGGGTAACAATCGCCTCGATTGATCCTTACTATGGCAACTTCAGTGCGGATTACGAGTTGTCGCCAGGCAAGGTCTACACGCTCAGTGCCTATGCGAGTACAAGTGTTTCGACGAGCAATAGCTACTCGTTCCGGGCCGGAACCCTTGGCTATGACGTGTCGATCTCGACCGTGCCCGAGCCCGTCACCGTGCTGCTCCTGGGTCCGGCAGTGTTGGCGGTAATGCGACGACGACGGTCGGTCTAAGGATCGGCCCGGGCGGCCCTGCCTGAACTCAGCCGCGAACTGAGTTCAGGCGTAGAGCGTGACTCCGCCATCCACACGGATCACTTGGCCGTGAATCATGGACGCCTCGGCGCTGGCGAGGAAGGCGACGGCGTTGGCAATGTCAATGGGGTCGCAGTAACGATCGAGCGGTTGCTCGTGGCCCATCTTGACCGGGTCGGTGACGCGGGTATTGACGAAACGGCCACTCTTGCTGGCTCCGGGGCTCACACAGTTGACGCGGACGCCGTCGGCGCGAAGCTCGGCGGCAAGGCAGCGCGTGAAGTGGACGATGGCGGCCTTTATCGAGCTGTAGACCACCTCGGGGGAGGTCCCCACGTGGGCGGCGGCGGAGGCGATATTGACGATTGTTCCTGCCTTGCGCTCGACCATCACAGGGCCAAAGGCTTGGCACATCATCAGCGTGCCGATGAAGTTTCGGTCCACGAGCGCCCGGGCATCTTCGATCTTGATCCCCAGGCCGGTGTTGGGGTTGGGCTTGCCGCCCCGGAGGGCGATATCGCCGCCAGCACAGTTCACGAGGATCGAAGGGGCGCCGATTTCGGCGAAAATCTCCTCGCGGATGCGAGCCACATCCGTCTCGCTCCCAACGTCCCCGATCACGTGGTGGACGCGGACGCTGTAATCTCGAAGTCGGTTAGCGGAGTCCACGAGGTCGGCATATTCTCCGAACTCAGCGGGCGCTTCGTTCGAGCGATCATGGACGATGACGTCGGCCCCGGCTTGGGCGAGACGCTCGACCATGGCGCGGCCAAGGCCGCGGCCCGAGCCAGTGACGAGGGCGATTTCGCCCACCAAGTTTCTTGCAATGTTCATTGTGCTGTCCAGCCTCCATCTACCAGGAGCGTGGTCCCGGTAATGAATGCGCCCGCCGGAGAGACCAGCAGGAGGGCTGGACCGGCAATTTCTTCGAGTTCACCCCATCGCCCCATCGGGATTCTGGCGATGAAGGCGCGGTACTTCTCGGGGTCGTTGAGGATGCTCAGGTTCATCTCAGTCGCGAAAGGCCCAGGGGCAAGTGCATTCACCGTGACGCCCTGGGTTGCCCATTCGAGGGCAAGCACCTTGGTCATGGCCGTGATTCCGGCTTTGGCCGCGCAATAGGGCACCCGGCCCGGAAGGGCGACCGAACCGAGGATGGACGAAAGATTGAGGATGCGGCCCCACTTTCGCTCGGCCATCGCGGGACCGAAGGCTTGGGCGCAAAGGAAGGCACTCTTCAAGTTCGTGTCGATGACGGAGTCGAAATCAGCCTCGGTGAGTTCGTGGACGAGCCCACGGACGTTGTTGCCCGCGTTATTGATGAGGATGTCCACCTGGCCGAACGCGGCAAGGACCTCTTTTTGTAGATTGGCTACGGCCGCGCTTGACGTGACATCGGCGGCGAACGCTTCAATGCGCTTGCCCGTCGCCTCCGCGACATCGTGGGCGGTCGACTGGCCCTCGGCGAGGTTGCGGCTACAGATGGCAACGTCGGCTCCGGCGGCGGCGAGTGCGGTCGCCATGACTTTTCCGAGACCTTTCGAGCCTCCGGTCACCAGCGCGACCTTTCCATCGAGGCGAAATCCGGCCAAAACTCCCAGTCCTTCCACGTCTTCAGCCTACCGTACGCCTAACAAATCATTGCAGAGATGCTCAAGCTATGCCGTGGACGGGAGCAACGCCTTCGGCTGAAGGTCAGTGCCCTATTCTGATCTGCAAACCACGTGACGGCAGGTTGGATGAATCTATCAGCCTTAACATTCACTTAACCGAATCATCACAGAACCATAACAATCCCTTGATATGATTCACGGGTCTGGAGAATTTTTCCTATGATTTCAACCAAGAAAGGGTTCACGCTCATTGAGCTGCTCGTAGTCATCGCTATCATTGCGATCCTTGCTGCAATCCTCTTCCCAGTTTTCGCCCAGGCCAAGGCTTCGGCAAAGCACACGACCAACCTGTCGTCCGTCAAGCAGGTCGCCCTTTCGACGATCATGTACGGAACCGATTACGACGACAATTTCCTCTGCGAATTCAACCATGACTCGCTGAACGACTACGGCGAATGGCAGTACTTCCTCCAGCCATACATGAAGAACCGCGCCATCGTTTATGATGTAAACCGAACCCGCACCGGCGGCGACACCTACATCGACAAGACTGGCCGCATGATCGGATTCGCTCCGAACTTCGGAGTCTTGAACTATCGCGGAGGCACCGGAATGTTCGAAGTCGCAACTGCCGACTTCCAGATCTGCACCGACTTCGGTGGTTGCCAGAACGGACGAATGTGGAAAGGCAAGAGCTTGACCTCGTTCGACAAGCCTGCCGAAATGCAGATGATGGTCACCACGGCAGACTCGCCGATGTACACCAACTCGTACTACTATCAGACCGAAGACGGCTACAACAAGGAGCCACGAAACGGCGGTCGGTGGGTCGAAGCATTCGTTGACGGCCACGCCAAGACGGTTATGTATGGCTCGTACGTTGCTCTCGGTTCCTACATCCAGATGCCGAAGAGCCTCGTCAACGCCAATTACCACTGCGCCAACGACACGGTTGTTGAGGGTGAGTCGCCTGACGCAGGTGGATTCCCCACCGTCGGCATGCGCTGCGTGGACATCAACGCCTACCTCATGGCAATCCGCGTAGCATACTGAGCTACCGTCCGTTCGAGGGAGTCCGACCGGACTCCCTCATTTTCATTTGAACGATCATGAATTTCACCAGAATCGCTCTGCTTCTCCTCGTCGTCGCCGCCGCTTTCGGCTGCTCCAGCTCGGAGCCGGTGGCTCCAGAAACGAAGGCCAAGGATGTTCAACTGAACATGACACCGGAAGAAAAGGCCGCCCTTGACGAAAAGTTTAAGAACACCGACCTCAGCAAGATTCCAAAGTAAGGATGGCTCGTGCTCTTGATCGGGGAGAATTTTCCTCCCCGATCAGTCCCGAGAGCCCAATCGACCCATTAGCGGATTTGGGTCCTTAACCTTATCTTAACAAGACCATAACACACCCCTAACATCGTGACCGCACAATACTCTGTCCGAGGTTAATCCACGATGAATTCTATCAAAAAGGGTTTCACGCTCATTGAGCTTCTCGTAGTTATCGCGATCATCGCGATTTTGGCTGCCATCCTCTTCCCCGTCTTCGCCCAGGCCAAGCTTTCGGCCAAGAAGGTCAAGTCGCTCTCGAACGTTAAGCAACTCGGAACCGCATTCCAGATCTATGTTGGCGACTACGATGACGTCACTCCTTCGATCTGGGGCACCACCAACGGCGCTGCCTGCAACTATAATGTGCCCATCTACACCGGTTGCAGCATCGAGTGGTGGATTCCGCTCTACCCCTACTTCAAGTCCATTGACCTCATCTACTCCGATGAGCGCAATGACATGGAGAACCTGAACACCACCAGCAGCAGCTCGCGATACCGACAGTCTTTCGGTGCGAAAAAGCTCTCGGCCTACGGCTACAACTGGGGTCCTTTCGGATGGCGCGGTGGCGGCCTTCTCAACGCACAGGAAGCCGCCGGCAGCATGAACCGCGGTAAGTCCCTGACCAGCGTTGTGGAGCCTGCAGGTACCTTCGCATTCGGCGACACCTATGACACTCCTCGCGCAACCGTTGGGATCGGCTTCGCTGCTGACACCTACGATGGACTGTCCAACAGCGGCCTACGGTACGGCGGTTCGTTCAACTATGCTTTCGTTGATGGCCACGCAAAGGCAATCAAGGTTCGCGGCGGCATCTTGCCCGGAGCATTCAACGATCGATTCATCGTTGTTGCCGACACCAAGGGTCTCGGACGAACGGCTTACTGCCAGGATCCAGACGCAATCATAAACGACGAAGATGGTTCGACTTCTCAGCTGAACACCTCGCCTGAGCCTCCTGCAATGGCATGCGGCGCAATCGCCGACTGGTTCACTCAGAACATCACCGCCACCTGTGGTGCAAATCCGACCGCTGCTTGCAACTTCGGAAACTAAGAAGCAAGACGACATTGTGTGCCGACTGGATTTTATCTGGTCGGCACTTTTTTGTTGGGAACACATGAACATGATGAAAAATCTTCGAATTCTCATTCTTTCGGTCATGGTTGCCGTGATCGGCACCGGATGCTCCAGTGGTGGGGCCGTCTACGAACCTAAGATCAAAGGTGAAATGGACGCTAACAACGTTGAGCGCCGAGGCGACTCGGTCATCGTCCGCGATCCGGGCGGCGACAAGTAACTCATCTACGCCCTCGCGCTTGCGGGAGGGCGTAGCCTACCTGGGTCGCAACTCACGCGCTCGGGCTACAGCATCGGCAAAAGTTGGAACGTAGTTCGACGTTCCGATCAAGGTGTCGAAGCCCGACTTACGCAAAAGCCGGTTTGGCTGCTCGCGAATCCCGCACACGAGCAAGGTTCGGCCAGAATCAATCACCTTATGCGCAAGGTGTTCCAGCGCGCTCACGCCCGTCCCATCGATCGCGGTCATGTTTCGCAAGCGCAACATGACGATTGGCGGCAACTCGGCAAGCTCGTCCTCAATCAATTCCAGCTTGTCCGTCACTCCGAACAAAAACGGGCCGTGGACGCGGTAGGCCGCAACTCCCTCAGGAATCTCGTGGCTCTGCAGGCTATGGGCATGGCCGCTTGCAATATAGTCAGGGGTCACCCTTGAAACGGTGGAGGTGATTGCGACGCGGCGGATGTAAATGAGAGCGGCAAGGATCATGCCCGCTTCCACCGCAACGGTCAGATCAGCGAATACCGTGAGCCCAAACGTGATGGCCCAGACGGCCACATCGGAGTAGCCCTGGGAAAAGATCGCGGGAATCTCCTTCCACTCCCCCATGTTGTAGGCGACGACCATCAGGATTGCGGCGAGGACGGCCAGCGGGATGTGCTTTGCGAGGGGGGCGGCACAAAGCAGGATGAGCAACAGCACCAGAGCATGGATCATCCCGGCAACAGGAGTCTTGGCCCCCGACCGGATGTTGGTGGCGGTGCGGGCGATTGCCCCGGTCGCGGGTAGACCGCCAACCAGAGGTGAGAAGATGTTGGCGACGCCCTGGGCAAAGAGTTCTACATTTGGGTTGTGGCGGTCTCCGGTCATGCGGTCGGCCACCACGGCGGAAAGGAGTGATTCGATTGCGGCGAGCATCGCCACCGT
>JBMOJD010000015.1:0-48601 GCA_049317025.1 Fimbriimonas sp.
GGGCGGGTTTTCTGCGGAACCATTGGTCTGGGGATTGGCCTTGGTCGGCTCTATCGGCTCGATCAGGACGGGTCGATTCGGGTCGTGCTTGATGGCATTGGCTGTTCGAATGGTATAGCTTGGACAACTGATCTTTCTCAGATGTATTACACCGACTCTTCGGCTGGGACGATTTGGCTCTTCGACTATGACCGACCAACGGGAGAGATCACAAACCAGCGGGTGTTCAAGAAGTTTGGCGAATCCGAAGGCGGAGCTCCGGACGGACTTACCGTGGATGCGGAGGGCAACGTCTGGTCGGCGGTTTGGGGCGGCGGTTGTGTAATCTGCTTTGCTCCGGATGGGTCGGAAGTCAATCGAATTATCACCACTTCGCCCGCGACGACCTGCCCAACTTTTGGAGGCCCTGAACTGAAGGAACTCTACATAACCAGCTCGCGACATGCAGAGAAAAGCCCGGAAGATGCAGGGGCGCTCTACCACGCGCGGCCGGGTGCGACCGGTCGTCCGGAATTCCTCTCAAGAGTTCGGTTTTCCAAGTAGCAATTCGGTCGAAACCATCGTCATAGAACTATGCAATGTCCTCGGTGCGGCACCACGAATATGGCGGGAGCCGCCTTCTGCATGCGATGCGGCCAGCCGTTTGCGGCGGCAGGCGCGCCGGCGGGTGGGCTGACGACGGCCTTCGATGAGCAGCAGCGCAAGCAGAAGACCATCTATGCGATCATCGGGACCGTTGCGATGCTCGCCATTGTGCTGCTAGCCCTGAACGCGGCGGGAATTTTGCGGCTTGGTGCCAGTCAGCCCGAGGACCCGGCTCTGAAGCGAGTTGCCAAGGCCCCCGCTCCGGCTTTGGTCAAGCAGAGCGAGACGCCCCCTCCTGCGCTTGAAAAGGTTGCCGAGCGTGCCGTGATGCCGCCGGAAGTTCGGGCGTGGTTGGAGCATTTGGAGAAGACTGAGAAGCAAAAGATCGAAATATCGATCCAGCAGATTGCGGATATGGCTGCGTTCATGCCGATGCTGCAGACTTTGGGTTCGGGGATCGGTCAGCTCGATCCTTATGACCAATCCACCGGCGAGGAGGGCAAATCTCCCGATGCGGTGACACACGGCAAGTTCCGTGACCTGAAGCCCCAATGGGAGCAGCTCATCGTCTTCTTCCAATCGGTGCCGCCTCCCGATGACGACTGCCGCCTGATTGCGGAGGACTACAGCCGCGCGCTCTCCGAGATTCCGGGCATGACCAGCGACATCGGTGACGTCTTAAACGATGTTCAGTCGGACCCCGGGGGAGCCCTTGCCAAGGTCTCGAAGATGAAACAGCAGAGCTACGGTGGCATCGATCGTTACTTCGAGCAGTCCGACGTGCGCCTCGGTGAGATTTGCAGGAAGTACAACGAACGCAAGTGGTTCAACATCCGGACCGACGTTGGCGGCGGAATGTTTGGGTCGTTGGGCAAGTGAAGTCGCGCTGAATCTGTCATCATCCCCAGATACATGAGTGCCTTGCGCAAGTTCACTCTCCCCAACGGAGTCCGCGTCCTCGTCGAGCCAATCGGCCACGTTCAGTCTTCTGCAATCGGTCTCTGGTGCCGCACCGGGAGTCGGCATGAGTTCGAAAATGAAGGTGGCATCACTCACCTGATCGAGCACATGCTCTTTAAGGGCACCGAAACCCGCACGGCCAAGGCCATTGCCGAATCGATTGAGGGGCGTGGCGGAGCCCTGAATGCCTTCACCGACAAGGAGCAAACTTGCTACTATGCTCGTGTTCTGGCTAACGATACCGAGAATGCTCTTGATGTCTTATCGGATATGATGCGGCATTCGCTGATTGAGCCTGACGAACTTGAGCTTGAGAAGCGAGTGGTTCTGGAGGAGATTAAGCGGAGCGAAGATGAGCCGGAGAGTAACGTGCACGAGGTTCATTTGGAGCATCGCTGGGGAAACCATCCTCTAGGGCGGCCGGTGATCGGGACTCGAGATTCCGTTTCGAGCTTTAAGCGAGACAATATCTCGGCCTACATGGATCGACGCTATCGAGCGGAGAACGTCCTGCTCTCGATTGCGGGCAACGTTGATCCTGAGCAGATTCTGGCGGTGGCTAACCACTACCTGGGTCAGCTCCCTAGTGGTTCGTCTGACGTTAGTATCGAGAGGCCGACTGGACAAGCAGGCGTCAACCTTCAGAATAAGGATGTTGAGCAAGTGCACTTCTGTATTGGCACCGATGGGTGCTCGATCTATGATGAAGATCTGCATACTCTGATTGTGCTTGATTCGGCGCTTGGTGGTAGCATGTCTAGCCGCCTCTTCCAGGAGATTCGGGAGACGCGCGGATTGGTTTACTCCATTGGTAGCTATATGTTGAACTACACGGCTGGTGGTACCTTCACGGTCTACGGCGGGACGAGTCCGGAAACTTGGGAGCAGGTTCAGGAGTTGGTCCAGGCTGAGTTCAATAAGGTGATGGCTGACGGTTTGGATGAGGCCGAAATTCTTCGCATCAAGCGTCAGATTGCTGGGCACATGGTGCTTGCGCTCGAAGGTATGAGTGCGCGAATGATGCGCATGGCGCGCAACGAACTGGCCCATGGTCGGGATATTCCCGTAGAGGAGACCCTGGCGAAGATCGATGCGGTCGACCAGACGAAACTCATTGAACTTGCGCGAAGGGTCCTTGCTCCGGAGAGAATTAGCACCACCGCAATTGGCCAGTTTGAATAATTCCTATGGCATTCCAAGAACGCACAGCCCCCGCTAGCGGTACGACTGATCCGGCGACGCTCCTGATGGAGCTCGCCGCTCAGGTCTCATCGGAAGACGAACTGATCCACGAACTTGTCTGGGAGTTGAAAAGCCTGGCTCAAGTGGACTCCTGCGATATTCTCTATCGCGACTCTGGCGAAGGGCTTGTTTTGCGAGCAAGTACGGTGGTGCCGGAGCTTGACAATCGACTAAAGCTTGGCAAGGGGGTTGGCCTTTGTGGTCATTGCCTTTTGACTAATGAGCCAATATTTATTCCTCATGCAGCCAAAACACATCCGAAGTACGCAAAGTACCCTGGTGTAGATGACCATGAGCCAGACGCACTCGTGGTGATCCCTTTGCAGGATGGCCAGGGCAGTAGTTTTGGAGTTGTGCTCTTCCGCCGGCAGGTCAGTTGGCGGATCACTTCGCGAGAGCGGAATCGTCTTACTCTCTTGACCCATGCGACGTCGGCGGCTTTGCGAACGTTTTCTTCGGCTTACAAGGCGGGGGCCAAGACCAACCGTCTTGGTGCGCTTAACGAGGTCACCAAGACCATCTCAAGCAGCCCATATCTTGAGGAAATTCTTCAGCTACTCGTGCATCTTACGGCCCAACAGTTCAACTACCGGGTCTGCACTGTGCGGTTGTTGGATGAGAATCGCGGTGAGCTCGTGTTGCGAGCAACCCAGGCACCAGCGAAGGCCTACCAGCGTAAGCGAGCGATTAAGCTGGGTGAATCCATTGCGGGCCGCGCTATTGCTGAGAACCGACCTATCATCGTGCGTGATGTGCAAATCGAAGCGGAGTACATCGGGCACGACCTTGCGGCGGAGCAAGGGTTGCGGTCGATGATCTGCGTCCCACTCATGCTTTCCGACCGGCCGCTCGGCGTTTTGAGTTGCTACACGAGCGAAGTTCGTGACTTTTTAAGTGATGAGATCAAGGCTCTTGAGACCCTGGCCAAGCAGGCGGCGGTTTCGATCCAAAATGCAAAGCTCCAAGTGCGCGACACCTTGATGCAGGAGATGCATCACCGAGTAAAGAATAATTTGCAGCAGGTAGCTTCTCTACTCCGCCTGCAAAGTCGAGCGAAAACTTACAAGTCTCTTGAGGAGGCCCTCAACGATACGCTTAGCCGAATTCTGGCCATCGCGGCGGTGCATGACCTGCTTAGTCGCGATGATCTCGACCATGTCGGCATTCGCTCAATCGCGGAGTCGCTTGTCCAGGCGCACCAAGGTTCACTGTTGCTTCCCAAT
Organism: Fimbriimonas sp.; assembly: GCA_049317025.1. GTDB lineage: Bacteria > Armatimonadota > Fimbriimonadia > Fimbriimonadales > Fimbriimonadaceae > Fimbriimonas. The sequence goes on from JBMOJD010000015.1 coordinate 4,011, forward strand.
CGCACGATCCAGTTCCAGGTGCGCGGTGAAGATGTCACCCTCGGCATGAACCAGGCAACACAGGTTGCTCTCGTCCTAAATGAGCTGATCCAGAACGCTATCGAACATGGATTCAAAGTTACAGAACGTGGCGAGATTCATGTAAATATCGAGGAGCTTGAGACCGATGTTTCAGTTTGGGTCTCGAACAGTGGCGACCAGCTGCCGCCTGGATTCGATATGAGCAAGTCTTCGAACTTGGGCCTTTCCATTGTCGATAGCCTCTGCCGATCGATGGGTGGAAAATTCCGGATGCAAGAAGTGATGGGCTGGACCGTCTGTGAGGTCAAATTCCCGCGTGTCGGCGGTGAGTGAGGCTAAGCGGGCGAATGATGCTCACGAAGGCGCTGCGCGACATCGCGCGAGTGCTCGAAGACGCGCTCGGTTAGCTCGTTCCAGAGGTGATAGATTGGCGGGAGTTCGTCCATGGTCACGAATTGTCGGCCTTTTGATTCGGCAATGATGCCGATATCGACAAGTCTTTCCACTGTGGCCGTATAGCAATCCGCCCAGCGGACTTCGTTGCGCTCGGTGATCATGTAGCTTCCGATGTACTGGACTTCCTGAAGGATTGCCCCGCCTTCTTCTTGGGCTTCGCGCTGAGCGGCTTCGAGCGACGTCTCGTCCGGTTCCACCCGACCGCTGGGGATGCACCAGCCGCGGTCGGCGATGTCGCAAATCAGGACGCGGTCGCCGTCCCAAGGGAAGACGAGGGAGGCAAAGGCCCGCAACGGAGGCTTGAATGGCGCCGGAAAGAACTGGAGCCGCTGCCGACCATATTGCCCACTGGGAAATTTTCTCAAGGGCGCACGATCACCTTGCCAAGGATTCGGCTTCCAGGTATTGAGCCAAACTTGCGGCTGTCCTCGGAGTACTCACGGTTGTCCCCGAGTACATAGATTTCGCCCTTAGGTACTACATATTCCCCATTGGCCAGCGGCCAGCTATCGGGGACATTGCGCCAGTTCACCTTCTCGCCGCCAAGGGCGTAGACCCGCTTGATGATATATCCGGAGGGATTCCTGGGGTGATTCTCTGAGATCACGACGATATCCTTGTCGCGGATATCGCCAACGAGCCAGTACGCGCTGCTGACCAAAACCTTTTTGCCATTGGGAAGGGTCGGCTCCATGGAAGGCCCCGAGACCACGACGGTCTTGAAGGTAAAGAGGAGGAAAATGGCAAAAGCTAGGACAAAGAGCAGGCCAAATCCGAATCCTGTGATGAGGCGCTTTTCGGGGTTCATGTCGTTCAATACGATGTTGAGGCGACTCCATGCGACCACAACCGCCCTAAGTCCGATATACTGTGGGACCCGACGGGTGCGGTTCTGTTTATGGAACGTCTTCTGGAGAGCTTAACCCAACAGCGAGGAGAGATACTGCTTGGTCTCTCCGTTCTTTCTGTCGCCTTGCTTTTCGTGACGGTCCTATTGTGGCGGAAGGTGACTCGCCAAGAGAGGATTTGGCGAGATCTCATGGATGGCGTCCGTGGTGATTCGCTCGAGAGGCTCTTACTTCAGCACTTGCGCGAGCGCATGGAGCTTTCCACCGATCTCACCGCTGTTGCCCAGCGAGTCGACACCTTGGAACAGCAAATGTTGCAGGCCAAACGGTTCATTGGCTTGGTCAAATACGACGCGTTCGACGACGTTGGCGGCAACCAAAGCTTCGCGCTCGCCGTCTACGATGAGCAGGGCAACGGGGCCGTTATCACCAGCGTGGTCGGGCGTCAGGATTGTCGTGTGTACAGCAAACCACTTGTCGGGTTGAGGTCGGAACGCGACCTCTCGCAAGAGGAGCTGCGGGCCATTGCCCAGGCAAAGTCGTCCGGTCCCCGCACGAGCGTTTCCCCCTGAGTTGACGATGAGTGATCGAGCCACGGAAGATCAGGTCTTGATTGGTCGCGCACAGCGCGGCGATTCTTACGCGTTCAACGACCTCGTCCGCCGTCACGAAGTTCGAGCTTATCAGTATGCCTTCCGTTTGACCCGAAACCAGGATGAAGCTTCGGACGTCGTCGCCGATGCGTTTGTGCGGGTGTTCAATGCGTTGCCTAACTTTAAGGGCAACTCTGCCTTTAGCACTTGGCTATATCGGATTATCACGAACTGCTTTCTGGACCAAAAGAAGAAGGATAAGAGCAAGTACAACGTCTCGCTCGAATCGACGATGCAGACGCCGGAGGGCGACGTCACGCGGCAGTTCGAGGACCCGGGCCTGACGCCGGACGAAGAATCCGAGAGGAACGAGCGGGAGCGCACGATTGGTCAGGCAGTGCACATTCTTCCCGAATACCAGCGCGCAATGATTGTGATGTACCACGCGGAGAACCTTTCCTACGAGGAGATTGCCGCCGCCCTTGACTTGCCGATTGGGACGGTCAAAAGTCGCCTTAACCGCGCGCGTCTGAGTTTGCGAGAAATCTTGACGAAAGACGAGGAACTTTTCAAGATTTGATCGGTCGAAATTAGAGGACGCCATCCGGTGTACGCTTATGAGCCCAGATAAGGCACGAGATCTATTTTCTAGTTACTACGATGGCACCCTTGAGGGGGGGCTTCATCAGGCTCTCGAGCGCTCGTTTAGCCAGGATGACCGGCTTCGGGCAGATTATGAGAGCTTCCGCGCCACTATGGCGCACCTTGAGGTGCTCGCAGAGGAGAGTATCGAGGTTCCCAGTTACCTGAGCGACCGCATTGCGACGCGCTTGGAAGCGGCTCGCGACAGCAAGAAGGCAAGCATCTTCTCGCCGCTTTGGTTGCGCAACCTGGCTTTTGGTGGTTTGGCCGCGACGGCGCTGGTTGCGAGCGTTCTGACGTTCAACCAAATCGGACGCGGAGCTACGGCGGGCACGGGCATGGCCGATGTTTTGGAATTGAAGCTGAAAGATGGGGCTGTGGTCGTGGACTATGTGGCCCAGGCCAAGCATTCGGTCAAGATTTCGACCGATGGCACGGTGGTGGACCAGCAAGAGCTCGACCGCCAGCGATTGCTGACCACGCTGACCAACAAACAGAATCCCGGACCTGTTATCTTCAAGATCGAGGCTTCGGGGATTTCGGACCCAATTTTTGTCGCCGTTCCCGGTTCGAAGAAACTTACCAAGCGTGATGGCGAAGGCACTTTGCAGGATCTTGCCAAGGCCATTTCGGGTTTCTACCAGATTCCGGTGCGCATCGACAGCAAGCGAACCGAGAAACTAAAGTGGAACTTTGAATCCGCCGACTTGGGTGACCTCAGCAGCAAGCTGCAGTCGGAGCAAGGCGTTTCTGCTGACCTCATGGCCACTGGCCTTGTCAGTTTGCGCTGAATCTTACGCAATTAGGGAGGGCCGCTAGGCCCTTCTTTCCTATACAATAGAGCATGGACTACACCAAGCTTGTTCCCAAACCTGACGCTGCCTCGATCAATTCGGGTCTGAAAAGCCTGAGCCAAAGGACCATGATGGAAATCTTCGGAAATCCATCGGCCAACAAGGGAACTGAATGCGGCCCGGTGACAAACCCCAAGCTGAAGAAGTCGATTGTGACTCGTTCGGTCGGCCCTTTCCGCGTTACCGGTCACAAGGCTGCGGTTGAGTCTTTGAAGAAAGTCCTTGCCAGTGTGAAGGCAGAGAAACCGGACTTGTATGCCGCCCTTGGCACGGCGGGGATGATTTGCGCGAGACTCGTGCGCGGTTCGACATCGTCCTGGTCGAATCACTCGTGGGGCTTTGCCGTTGACCTCACCGTGGGTGGCAAGCTAGATCCTCGCGGTGATGATATGGTTCAAGAGGGCATGCTTGCGCTCTATCCATTCTTTCACCGCGAGGGATGGTGGTGGGGTGCTGAATTCAAGACTGAAGATGCGATGCACTTTGAAGTTGCCGAAGAGACCGTGAAGGCTTGGCATCAAGCTGGCCTACTCTGACAGTTAACTGGCTGGTTGCACGAGCAACCAGCCGAGAAGACCTAAGCGCGGAATAGGTGAGGAAAGAAGTCGCGATATAGGCAAGCGATGGTCAGCGCCGTGAGGGGAATTCCAATCAAAGAACCCACTAAGAGCACATACGGAGCCAGGCCCAACACCAGATAGAGTAGAAAGGCCAAGACGCCTGCCATGCTCCAGAAAGGCCGAAGGGTGCGCCAGCTAGTGCTGATCGCGTCCACCGGATTCAGGCCCTGATCCATGATCAACGGGTAAACCAGTAGACTGATCCCGAGTACAAAGTAGACTCCGACGAAGCAGCCGATGATTCCGAAAGCAGCGGCGACGCCTACCAAAATACCCGAGGCGATGATATGCCACACACGGCCCTGCAAGTGCCAAACATCGCTGGTCACCACGTGCTCTCCACGAAGCATCCGAATGCCCATCAGCGTCAGGCCCGCGATCTGGAGATAGAGCAACAGAGACGCAACAATCGAGAGTCCCAAGAAGGCAAAGATGATCGGGAAAATCGATGGTCCAATTGCCCGAATGCTCTCGGGATCATTCGAAAGGCCCTGAAAATACAGGGAGGCAACGGTCACAATGCCTAGCAAAATGGCGGACGGCAGACATGCGACTGCCCACAACTTCGGGGCACGAGTGAAGAGGTTGATACCCTCGCCGAGTACGTCCAAACGGACTTCGGGCGGCCTTACCCAACCCTGGCCTCCGGGACCTTGGGGACCACGGGGATACTCGACGTATTGTGGTGGCTGTTCTTGCTCCATTTCACTCCCATTGTGAGCCAAATGGGAGTGAAATGGCGAATGATTTTTTAGGCGTTAACCTGGACCATCTCGAAGGCTTCGATGGTGTCGCCTTCCTGGAACGCTTCCCAGTTTTCGAAGGTGATACCGCACTCCATTCCGACCGTGACTTCACGGACGTCGTCGCGGAGGTGCTTGAGCGAGCCAATCGAACCTTCGAGCACGAGGTCACGGCCTCGGCGAACGCGGCATTTGGCACCACGGGTGATCTTGCCATCGGTGATGTAGCATCCCGCGACAATGCCCTTCTTCGAGAGGGTGAACCGCACGCGAATCTCGGCACTACCCAGATACTGCTCCTCGAACTTGGGAGCGAGCATGCCCTTGACAGCAGCCTCGATATCTTCGATCAGTTCGTAGATGATGTTGTAGGTTCGAATTTCGACCTTGCGCTTCTCGGCTTCCTTCTTCGCTCCACCTTCGGGCTTTACGTTGAAGCCAACCACGATTGCGTCGGCGGCACTGGCAAGGAGGATATCGCTTTCGGTGATCGAGCCAACACCGGTCAGAATGATCTTGGTCTCGACCTCGGCGTTGCGGATCTTTTCGAGCATTCCCTTGACGGCTTCCACCGAACCCTGCACGTCAGCTTTGACAATCAGGTTGAGTTCTTTCAGGCCCTGAGTGGTCATTCGCTCTCGAAGTTGACTCAAGGTCATACCGCGAGCAGGCGCGAGACTAAGTTCCTTAGCGCGAGCGGTGGTTGCCCTTTCTTCGGCTTCGCCTCGGGCAGTTCTTTCGTCCGCACGGACCTCGACGAGGTCACCGGCGGCAGGGACTTGACTGAGGCCCAAAACCTCGACGGGAGTGCTCGGACCCGCCTCGGTAATCGACTTGCCAAGGTAATCGCTCATCGAGCGAATTCGCCCAAACGCATGGCCGACAATGATGGCATCGCCAATTTTGACGGTGCCTTCTTGCACAAGAATAGTGGCAACTGGGCCACGGCCCTTATCCAGCTTGGCTTCAATCACCGAGCCCCGGAAGACACCCTTGGGGTCAGCCGTTAGCTGCAGGACTTCGGCTTGGAGGAGGATCATTTCCAGCAGGTGGGGGATCCCTTCACCGGTCATAGCCGAGACTTTACAGATAATCGCGTCGCCGCCGTAATCCTCGGGGATTACGTCAAATTCGGGCAGTTGCTGCAGGACCTTATCCGGGTTTGCTCCCGGTTTATCCATTTTGTTAACGGCGACAATGATCGGTACCTTCGCGTTCTTGGCGTGAAGGATAGCTTCCTTGGTCTGGGGCATGATGCCATCATCCGCCGCTACAACGAGGATGGCGATATCGGTTACCTGGGCTCCGCGGGCGCGCATTGCGGTGAAAGCGGCGTGGCCGGGGGTATCGAGGAAGGTGATCGATCCTTCGGGAAGTTCTACCTGGTATGCACCGATATGTTGGGTGATACCGCCGTGCTCCTTTGCCGCAACATTGGCCTTGCGAATGTAGTCCAGCAACGAAGTCTTTCCGTGGTCAACGTGACCCATGATGGTGACGACGGGCGAGCGCGGCTGGGCTCCCTTCTTGGGTCCCGCAGCTTCCTTTGCTACTGGCTTGGGCCGGGGTGTAGCGTCGTGCCAGCGAAGAGTAAGGCCGAACTGCTCGACCAACTTTTCGGCAACGTCATTCTTCAAAGAAGTGGTGAGGGTCGCCATGACCTTCAACTTTTGAAGCAAGGTCTTCTGGACTTCGGGCTGAGGAACACCCAGGGCGGCGGCCACATCTCGCGGGGTGCATCCGGGCTTCAGGACGATCTCGGTCGTTCCAACCAACTCGAGGAGGGATTCGCGGACCAGTTCCAGCGTGTCATCGTCCGCCGCAAAAGCGGTCCCATCATTCTCCACACCAAGTTCTAGCAGCACGTTCAAGACGTGCCCGGGCTTGAGATCGAATTCTTTCGCTAGATCGGCGATGGATGGGGACATGGATTTATTCTTTACCTCAGTTGGCATATTAGTTCGGTTCGTAGGGTCTGGCGGTCTTGGTCGGAGAATGGGCGGCGAAATGCGCGTTCGAGCCGTCCCTTCTTCAGGACATCCTCAACACACTTATCTGTGGGGCAAACGTAAAGGCTCCGCCCCAAACCTATCCAAATTCCCGGCGCTCCGGACTTCGATATCCCAACTCGAATGAGGTCCGATTGATTCGTCTTCAATCGACATGCAACACAAGTTCTTTCGGGCATGAAGCTCCGGGCATACTGACCCAGGTTCGTAGGATACCAGGATCGCCCCCACGTAACGGGAAGAATCTGGCAATATGGGACCGATGGTACTCCTGATCAGTATCGACGGCCTTCGCCCGGATGCCCTTTTGGCCGCCAACGCCCCCACTCTCCAACGGCTCGCCAAGGCCGGGCGGACCTGCTTAACCGCCCAGACGCAGATGCCAAGCGTGACCCTTCCCTGCCACACGAGCATGGTCCGGGGAGTGCCGGTCGAGCGCCATGGGATCACTTCGAACACCTTCACGCCTCTTGCCCGGCCTGTTCCGAGCATCCTCGATGTTGCTTCGCAGCATGGCCGGAGGTGCGGGGCCTTCTTCAACTGGGGTCCATTGCGCGACCTCTTTGAACCTGAGAGCGTGGTGGTGTCGCACTTTGTTCGAGATGCGCATCGGATCGAGGGGGATACTAGGGTGGCGGATTCGTTTGTTCGTTCGGTGGCCGAAGAGCCCTTGGATTTTGCCTTTGTTTACTTTGGCCACGTTGATGAGTGCGGGCACCAGCATGGCTGGATGTCGGACCAGTACCTACTCGCTGTGGCCCACGCCGATGCCTGTGTCGAGCGCGTTTTGTCCGTCGTCGGCTCGGGCCAATGGATCATTCAGAGCGATCATGGTGGTCATGACCGCAGTCACGGCACGACTATGCCCGAGGACATGACGATTCCTTGGATTCTGGCGGGGGACGGCATTGAGGCCAAATCGCTCGAAGGAGTTACGATTCTGGATACGGCTCCGAGCTTGGCCCATCTCCTGGGAGTTCCTGCCCCACCCGTTTGGGAGGGGCAGTCTCACTCTTAGCGGCAGCGCTGACGTACTCGGTGCTTACTTGCGGCGCTTGCGGCGAATGGTGAAGGCGAGGCCGGTGGCTAGGACGGCCATGCTTGCCGGTTCGGGGACTGGAGGGGTCCCCGCGACATCGTTGCCACCCGAGTGGAGCAGGTATAGCGAGCTGATTAGACCAATCGCAGGCAAGAAGGCGCCCGCTCCGGTGCTGTTGCCCGGATTCTTTACGGTGGTCTCGGAGGGATTTTGCGCCAGCAAGGCGGCGGGGGAAGCGCTCGGGTCGGCGCTTACCTCGGCATTGTCGGCAATGAACCCGGAATCGCCCGCTTCCAACGAAGCATCGGCATCGGCGTCGAATGCCCCGCGTGTTTCTCCGGCAACCAAGTCATTGTCGAGCTTGTTGGCCATCGTGACAGCGTGGGCACCACCGTAGACGGGATTTCCTGTGTTGAGGCGAAGCACAGGGTTGCCTTCTGCGTCCACAAAAACACCCGCTCCGGGTCCGAGTTGGATGCTGTTCAGCACCGACCCCCCGTTGGGGCCGACCGTGTATTCCATCACTTTGGCCCGACCGCGCAGATGCGCTGGCTTCAGGCTGGCAAACCAAGCTTTGAGCTCAGCGGGCGATTTGCCAAAGTGGCTCTCGTAGCGCTCCGCCACGACAGACTGATTGAGCCCGCGGACCAGGTCCGACGCGCTTTGAGCAGGAGCTTCGAGATAGGCTCCGGGTTGAAACCCGGCCCAAGTGGACGCACATCCAGCAACGAAAAATACAGAACACGCAAAGCTGCGCATGCAAACACCTCCAGAAACAAAGAGCAGACAGCCCACCACAGCGTGAGGCGTACAATGCTGAGAACGAACAGCATTGTACACGAATCTTTGTTGAAATGACGCGGTTAACATCCTTAAGTTCTGCTGAAGTTTGGTTAAATTTTCGAACTTCTCGACTAAATCCGATCGGCAAAGCCGCGCTTCTGCACAATCTCGCGCAGAAGGCGTCGACCGCGATGGATTCGGCTGCGTACGGTCCCGATTGTGGTCTTCTGAAGATCCGCAATTTCGGAATAGCTCATGTCCTCAAGGTCGCACATCACGATGGCGACGCGGTAGACATCGGGGAGTTCGTCTAGGGCCTTGCGAAGCTCGGCGCGAAACTCATCGCGCAGTAGCTCTTCGTCCGGAGTTGGAGCCGTGTCGGGAATCGGAAGCTCTTGGACGTCGCCATCGGAGGGCGAGATCATGGAATTCAAGGATTCGGCCTTTCGGATCGGGTTCTCGCGGCGGCGGAGGTCAAGATAGGCCCGCTGCATGATCCGAAGGAGCCAGTTCAGGAAAGGTCGCCCAGGGAGGTAACTGTCGAATGCACGCCAAGCCTTTACATAGGTTTCTTGGACCAGGTCCTCGGCGTCCGATGGGTTTCGAGTCAGCTGCAATGCCATGGTGTAGGCTCGTCGCTTGGTGTCTGACAGCATGTATTGGAAACGCTGAACGTCTTCCGCAGACCTCTCTGGAGTGACCGTTGACTGCTCTGGTGCTTCTGGAAGTGACATTTTTTCTCCGAATCCTCATCGAACCGTACTGTATATTACTCGATTATGATATGTTGAGAGGGGGACTTTTCGACGGAAATTCTTTGGGCTGTCGGTATCGACATGGCAATCTTTATCGTGATCACATCGGATCCTGAGTTGGCGGCTGCGGCCCAACGAGGCTTCCATCCCGACGACGAATGTCGGATTGTAGGCGACTGGCGCTTGGGCTTGGACCAATGCAGCGACGCCGACCTGATTTTTGTGGACCTGATCAGCACGTTGGTCGAACCGCACAAAATTTCTGGGTACGAGGCATTTGCGGCGGCCAAGATGGCTCACAAAACTGTCGCCACGGTTCCGCTGGTTCTGATATCGCCGCCGGCGGGCTATGAGCTTGATTTCATGGCGGGCTATCCTAATTTTGTTCTCGCCAACGTGCAGCGGCCGGTCGATTACAAAGTTTTCCGGCGCGCGTCAACTTGGGTTTAGGGGCTGGAGCCCGCCGGAGAGCGCCTGACCATCCCACTCGTAGGAGCCATAGAAACGCGCGTGCGAGCCGCCCTGGCAGATGGTGGTGTGTCCGACTCGCACAGGTTCTTGCAGAACGGTGTGGGAGTGGCCCCCGAGAATGATGTCGATCTGGGGGCACGCCTCGGCCAGCAACTGATCTTGGGCGAAACCGATGTGAGTGAGGGCGATGAGGACATCGCACTGGGGGCGCAGCTCTTGGGCGAGCTCGAGGGCGGTCGGGATCGGGGCGGTCCAGAGGTAGGCGCTGGCGGCTTGGGTTACCATCTTCGCCGTTACCATGGGCACCATAACGGCAAGGACTCCGATGCGATAGCCCTGCGATTCCAGGAGCAGGGTTCGGGCGAGAGGAAACGAACCATCGCGACGTTGGAGGTTTCCGCACATGAGCGGATGCCTCGCGCCCTGGATTTTGGCCCGAAACGCGGACTCAAGCACGTGGGTTTCGCGGTTGCCCAAGACGCTGGCCGTGCATTCAAGTTGGGCTAGGTGCCCCCATACGGCTTCTTCGCGCAATGGAATGGCGAGGTTGCCGGCCTTGATGGCGTCTCCCGAGTCGAAGTAGAGATCATGCTCCGGGCGGACAGATGCCAGCGTGGCGAGTGCCGCACCCCCGAGGCTGCCATGAAAGTCGTTGGTTTGGAGGATTCGAAGCTTGTTCATGGCCAAAACAAAGGTTACTTGGGAAACTCCGTCGTATACTGAAGCGAGGGCGGTCTGTGCCCTATGAAACTGAGGAAAAACAATGAAGAAACTGATGTTTGTCGCTGCCGCTCTTCTCGCCGTTTCCGGTGCCGCTTTGGCCAAGGGCGACAAGAAGATTGCTTGTGCTGTCATGACCTCCAGCAAGGTTGAAATCGCCAAAGCTACCAAGGACAAAATGTTCTCCGACTACAAGGGTCGACGATACTTCTTCTGCTGCGCCGGTTGCCCGGAAGCGTTCAAGAAGGATCCGGCCAAGTACGCCAAGAGCCCGAGCATCCCCACCCCCAAAACCAAGTAATTCTGGTTCGGTCAGAGGCCCCCTGGCTTAGGCCTGGGGGCCTTTTTCGTCACTGGATGGTCAGCACCATGGTCTGGTAGCGATTGGTTGGAACGAAACCGTGGCGACCGTAAAATGTCTCAAGCACGGTCCAGTCGATGATTGCGCGTTTGACTCCGCGATCACGCATTGTCGCTAGTGCTCCCGACAGAAGGGCGTCGCCCGCTCCCTGCCCTCGAACCGACTTGGCCACGCCAATCGGACCCAAGGCACCCCATTGCGGGCCTAGTTGCTGGTTCCAGACCGCGCCATTTCGGGGGTACTGGTGACTCTCATCTTGGGTTAGGGCCATCCCGACCAGGACATCGCCTTGGAAGAGGCCGACCACGCATTCCGACTTCTCTTCCCTTCGCACCTTATCGAGGACGTCGTGTTGCCATCTTCCGGGAAACTCGGCTTGGAGAAATCCCTCGAGGCTAGATACGTCGGTTGTCTGTAGTGGTCGGACCGAGAATCCATCGGGTGGCAATCGCAATGGCTCGTAATCGGACAGGTCACGCTCAAGATCGAAGACCTCCTCTCGGGCCTCGAATCCCTCGATTTCCAGCAGGCTTCGCAAGCCGAGGACCTCGGTTGGGCATCCCGGCCAAAAGTGGCTCAAGTCCCGGCCAAACCACAACTGAGATCCCCCGCGCTCGCGGACCACGTCGTAGGCGTGCCGAATGAGTTGGTGCCCGATCATGGGGGTGTGGTGGGCGATCGCGCAGACATGGAAGGCGTCGGGATCGGGTCCGCTGAACAGGGACGGGGCGGGCGGCCGCTTGATGGCAATGAAGCCCACGACCTCGGGGCCGTCGGTCAGGATGACCGAGGCTCCCCAGTCGAATTGGGCGCTTTCGACGGTGTTCTGGCGGATGAGGGAGCTCGCGACGGCATACCTGGGTGGGTACTGGGCGTTCCAGAGGCTCGCCAGAGCCACGAAATCGGCTTCGCGAAAGCTCTTCATGCCGCCCGGGCCGAGAGTTGACGGAGGTGTTCGGCGTAGAGCGTCAGCGCCTCTCGGGTTTGGGTGATGCGCAAGATCAGGTGGCCGTCATCTTTCAGGAGCGCATCGCTGAGGGAATCCTCTTGGGCGAGGGCGAGGAACGGGTCCGGGGTGCCAGCTTCGCGAAGATAGCACGCAACGAAGGGCTGGACCTCGGCGTAGGCGCGGTGCACCCACGCCCGCAGGGCGGTGTAGCGACCTTCGAGCGACGGATTCGGGCCGTATTGGGCAGCATCGCAAAGGACATCGACCAGGTCCTCGTACCGCTCATAGAACCTGGCCAATTCGGCTTGGCGTTCCTGGGGAGTCGCCAACGCCGGGGGGCTAGCGGCGCCTTGAACCCGGCGGCCCCTGACGTTGATCACCCGGCCAAGGAGGCCGGCGAGACCAGACCAAGTGATTTGCGGACGGCCGAGCGACTGCGTCTTCAAGCGCCAAGCTCCTTCGTTTTCTCCACATAGTTGATGCGGAGATCGCGAATCAGGGAGCTGAGCTTGCGGCGATCCTCTTCGTCAAGCTTTGAATCCACGTGCTTGGTGAGGTCAGCGGTGGCATCGATGGCCAGCTTCGCTTGGGCGAGATCGCGCTCGATCTTGCCGGTGACAAAATCCGGCTGTAGGCCTAGCTTCTGCCAGGCGATGCTCGAAAGCTGTTCCACCATCATCATAAGAACGGCTTCAACACTGATAGGCTCTTTGGGTTCGGCATCTTGAGACATAGCGGTTGCTTGAAAAGACGAGCCAGTCGCCGGGTTCGATGCAGAAGATTGGAAGCGGTATTCTGTGGGGAGTGCCCGCCAAGGTTTCCCTTATCCAAACGCCTACGCCTTTGCATCGCCTGAATCATCTTTCGGCCCAGTTGGGCCTTGACCTTTGGATCAAGCGTGACGACCTCACCGGGCTGGCAATGGGCGGCAACAAGGGGCGGAAGCTGGAATACCTTTTGGCCGAGGCCATCGCCCAGCGAGCGGACGTGGTTGTCACTTGCGGTAGCACTCAGTCGAATTTCATTCGCCAGCTTGGCGCTTCGTGCGCCCAGTTTGGGATTCGGTGCGCGGCGATGACGATGGTTTTGGCTAGGAGTGACTACAACCCGATGCCGACCGTGCCTTCGATGCTGAGTTCGGGTGGCAACGTTTGGCTCGACGAAATCCTTGGCGTTGAGCTCCATGTGATTCCGAACGGAACCTGGGACGAGATGTATGCCGCCATGGAGGAGTTGGCGTTGGGCTTTGAGGCGGAGGGATTGCGCGTCTTTCGCTGTCCCATCGGCGGGTCTTCGGCGCTCGGCGCATATAGCTTCGTGAAGGCCGCGGAGGAGATCGCGGAGCAAGCCGCGGCTTTCGATTCCATCGTCTTTGCGACTTCAAGCGGGAGCACGCAGACTGGACTTCAGGTTGGGTTCCATGGCAAGCCCACCAAGATCATCGGAATCGCCTGCGACCCTGAGCCGGACTTGGTCGATGATTTTGCTGCGCTTTCGGAGCAATTGGCTGATCTCACCGGCACGACGCCGAGACTTTCTGCGGAAGATTTTAACTTGAACCTCGACTATGTGGGGCCCGGTTACGGCGTCCCTAGCGAGGCGGGCAATGCGGCAATCCAGAGACTGGCTCGGACTGAAGGGATTTTCCTGGATCCGATCTATTCGGGCAAGGCATTTTCGGGCTTGCTCGACCTCGCTGAACGCGGCGAACTCACGGGGCGAGTGCTCTTCTGGCACACTGGCGGGTTGCCCGCGCTCTTCGCCATGCCCTCCTGACCTACCTTGAGGCGGGCAGAGAGGCGAGGTTGAATCGGTCGTCGTAGTGGCTGGCGGTGGCGAATCGGGTGATGCCGTAGGCGAAGAACACCAGAGCCACCACGCCCATGGTCCAGCTCGCCGGTCTTGATTCGCTGACCACCCGGGCCTTGCGCACCCAGCCATAGAGCGATAGCCAAGCGGTCAAGGTGAACAGGATGTACAGAATTGGGCCTAGCGCGTGGGCTTGAAAGGCATGTTGGAAGTCTCCGTGCAAGACCGCAGTCCAGCTCGTTGTCAGGCCGCATCCAGGGCAGGGGCGTTGGCTCAGGAGGACGCTGGGGCACGGGGGCAAGCCGAGCTGCTCGTGGGTTCCGTGTCCGCGCTGGCTGGGAGTAAGGTAGAGGCCGACAGCAGTCACTCCCACCCACGCGAGGCCCCAAATCAGCTGGCCTGACAGGTGCGCGCGCGGGTGACCCGGCTCAAGAATCTTCATGCAATGCCTCAGATGGAATGACGCATTCCGGCATCAGGAGGTTGCCTTGGACCCGGGCCACGCTGAACACGGCCCCACTGGGCTCCAGCAACGCCACCAACAGTGCAGGCGGCGGCTCGGCGAGCCCGACGGGCTGGCCCTCGCGTACGCGACGGGTTTGCATCTCGTTCAGCTGGATCAGGGGCATCGGCGGCAGGGTTTCGTTGAGGCTCACGAGGTCCGCCGGGCCGACTTCATCGAGCTCTTTCGCCTGGGTGTGCGAGAATCTGCCGACCTTGGTCCTTTGCAGGGCGCATAGGTGCGCGCCGCAGCCCAGGACCTCGCCGAGATCGTAGGCGAGTGACCGGATGTAGGTTCCGCCCGAGCATACGATTCGCGCTGTCGCTTGGGTGCCTTCGACCGAGAGGATTTCGTACGTGGAGATGTGCACGGTGCGCGATTCGCGGACCAGTTCCTGGCCTTTTCGGGCATAGGAATAGAGCGGCTTGCCACGGACCTTGACGGCGCTGAACATCGGCGGGGTTTGCTGGATAAGGCCCATGAAGCCGGGAATCGCGGCGTGGATTCGTCGTTCAAGGTCCTCGGGAACCTCGGCTTCGGCCACCGTGACGCCTTCGGCGTCATAGCTGTCGGTGGTCCGTCCGAACTGGATGGTCGCGACGTATTCCTTGGGCTCCAAGGGCAGGTATTGCAGGAACCGGGTGGCGGGACCGATCGCCACGACCAAAAGGCCCGTCGCCATGGGGTCGAGGGTGCCCGCGTGGCCCACTCGACGCGTGGAGAATCGACGGCGCATCGTGTTGACGATGTCGTGCGAAGTGAGGCCCTTGGGCTTATTGATCAGGAGGACGCCAAGCAAGCCTTCATCCTCGCGACCACTTCCTGCTCCGCTTCTTCGAGAGTCGTATCGAACGTGCAGCCCGCCGCATTCTTGTGGCCACCGCCGCCGAATGCCCTCGCGATCTCGGCGACGTCCAAGTTCCCGCGTGATCGCAGTGAGCATCGCACTTTGTAGGGTTTGGTTTGGCGGAAAATCGCGGCGATTTTCACCGTGCTGATCGCGAGCATTTCGTTCACGAAGCCTTCGGTGTCCTCGTCTTTGGCTTGGGCGTGCTCGAAGTCCTCGAGGGTGACGATTCCCCAGGCCAGGGATTCATCGGCGTCAAGGCGCATGCCGTCGAGCACGTGTCCAAGCAGTTTCACCGAAGCCAGGGGCTTGTTCTGGAAGATTTCTTCGCTGACCTGAGTGATATCCGCGCCGTGCTCAAGCAAGAACCCGGCTAGGCTCAGGCTTTCGGGCGTGGTGTTGCGGAATCGGAACGACCCGGTGTCGGTGACGATGCCCGTTAGCAGGCAGGTTGCGATGTCGCTGGTGAAGTTCACATCCAGCTGCTGGAAAAGCTTGGTGAGGATCGCCGAGGTTGCGGGCGCAGACGTCTCGACGATTCGGAGGTCACCCGGGGCCTCGTGGGGCACGTGGTGGTCGATGACGATCAGTCGCGGGCATTCGCGGATGTACGGCTCGCAATCGCCGAGCCGTTCCATCGATTCGAGGTCGACCATGATCGCGAGGTCGTGCTTGTCGCCTTTTGGCACCCTATGGACTTTGCGCACGCTGGGCAAAAACTCGAGGTTTTTGGGTGCGGGGTGATGGCAGAGCACCTCGTTTTGCACGCCAAGGCCGCTCAGAAAGAAGGAGACCGCGAGGGCGCTCCCCAGGGCGTCACCATCGGGGTTGAGGTGGGTTCCGATGAGAACAGAGGAGGCGCTTCTGACTTCGTTTAGAAATTGCTGGGCGATGCCCGGGTCGATCGTCAAACTGCCGCCCTCCTCTTTGCCTGCCTTGCAGGGTACGTCATTGTACCGTCCCTTTTTGGGCCGGTCACCATTCGCACCGGTTCAGGGGTTGTCTCGTGTCACGAGGAACCAGTTCCACAGTGGCGTTGTGGGGGTGATGGCCGAGCGCGAGTAGCGCTTGGCGTGGCTATCGGCCATCACCATGTTCGCGCCATCGCGATGCTGGTCGCCAAATTCATCCACGACGGTGGTGTCTCCCGGGGCAAAGTTGCCATCGTTGACCGTCGAGGCAGATTCGTCGACGAGCAAGAACGTTTGCGAGGGGTACTTTACTTTGCTCGCTTCGAGTCCCGTCGGCCCGCTCGCCTCCCAGGGTCCATTGAAGTGCGTGTTCATGGTGTAGGTGACTCTGGCGGTGGCCGTGTCCGTCGTCGGGAATCCCCCGCCGAGTTTGTAGGGCGCGCTCTTGGTGACCGGGCACTTGTAGACACCTTCGTTCTTCACGTACGGCCAAAGGGCTCCCGACGTTGGATCGGCGATGCTGCATAGGTCGTAGGCACCGTATCCCTCTTTGTTGCATCGTGGTGAGGTCCCGCCAACCAGTTCCACCGGCCCAGCGAGGACCCAAACGGCCGAACCTTTTTTGAACGCACTGGGAATGCCTTCGCCCGTTCGAGGATAGGTGTCGTCATTGTCGGCCAAGTAGATCTGGAACGAGGTGCCGAGTTGCTTCATGTTCGAAAGGCACGTCGTGGCTTTGGCGGATTCCTTCGCGCTGGCGAAAACTGGAAATAGGATCGCGGCGAGGATAGCGATGATCGCGATCACGACTAGCAGTTCGATGAGTGTAAAGCCTCGTTGCATGACGCTTTTAATCTATCACGAAAGGGCGGAGTTGGAAAGTACACTAGCTCGTGATGTCGCCACGACTTGCCTTTGCCCTGGACGCGGCGGTTGCAGCGGGTCGCTCGACCCTCGCCCATTTTAAGAGTCCGCTTGATGTCGAGCTGAAGGCCGATTCGTCGCCGGTGACGGTCGCTGATGTGGGTGCGGAGCAACTCATCCGCCGCGCCATCGCCGTTTCTTATCCCGGTGAAGCCATTTTTGGCGAGGAAGAGGGTGGCGAGACTGGACCAGATCGATGGGTGATCGACCCCATTGATGGCACGAAGTCGTTTGTCAGCGGAGTCCCTTTGTACGCGACACTGCTGAGTTACGAGCAAGATGGCGATCCCATTATTGGCGTTTGCTACCTGCCCGCCCTTGATGAGTTGTTTTTTGCCGAGAAGGGACAGGGTGCATTTTGCAATGGACGCCCGATCCGGGTTTCTGGTCGGACCACGCTTGAAGGCGGCGTGGTTTCGTGCGGTGGGCATCGGTCGATGCTGCGCGCAAACCGGATGGATGGTTTCCTTTCTTTGGCTGATCGCGCGATGGCGACTCGCACATGGGCCGATGCCTATGGCCATGTCCTCGTGGCTTCGGGAAGAATCGAAGCAATGGTTGACCCGGTGGTGGCCCACTACGACATCAGTGCGGTTTCGCTCATTGTCCGCGAAGCAGGCGGGGTCTTTACGGATTTCCTTGGTGGCGAGAGGCTTTCGCTGGAAGCCGTTAGTTCGAACGGGACGGTTCATGGGGAGGTCTTGGCCGCGTTCCAATGAGGGTTCTCGGAGTCGATTTTGGGTTTGAGCGAATTGGGCTGGCGGTCGGGGAAACCGATCATCAGCTTGCTTCGCCACGCCCCGTTCTATCGGCGGCAGGCTCGCTGAAGAAGGATGCCGAGGCAATTGCTCGGCTGGCAAAGTCTGAAGGGGCCGACCTAGTGGTGGTCGGGCTTCCCTTGGAGCAAGACCAGGTGGAGGGCCGAATGGCGCGCATTACGCGGCAACTGGCGGGGCATCTGGAGACTTTGGGATGCAAAGTCGCGATGGTGGACGAGTCGCTGACCTCGGTCAATGCCGAAACCGTGATGTGGGAGGCGGGCCTGAAGGCGGCCGAACGCAAGCGCAAGCGCGACTCCGAGGCCGCTTGCCAGATTCTGGAGCGATACTTCCATGGCCATGAAACGAAAGTTTAGGCGCCTGAAACAGGTTCTGGGGGTCGCCACGCTTGGCCTGATTGGGCTGGGGGTTTACGTTTTCCGCGAGCTTGCCCCGATGCCGACGAACTCGGCGAAGCCCTATGTTCGGGTCACGAGGTCCATCGATCTTCGTGAGTATCTGCAGTCTTTGGAGCGCCGAGGAATCGTTCGAAATGCTAACGTTTCTTGGGTTTGCTTGCGGATTCTGCGGCTTGGCCCGACGGTTCCTTCGGGAACCTACCGAATTTCCCCGGGGATCACACTCGAGCAACTCAGGTTCGCCTTCCGAAATCCAGTTCAGCAGATGGTGCGACTGCCCGAGACCAACTGGGCGAGGCGCAATGCCAATTTGCTGGAAAAGGCCGGCGTTTGCACCGCTCACGAGTACATGGAAGCCGTTCGGAACCCTAAGAAATTTCAATCTTTGGTGCCCTTTCTGCTTCCCGAAGACTCATTGGAAGGGTACTTGTTGCCCGATACCTACGACTTCCCGCCGATGCTCGGGGCGGATGCGGTCGTCAGCCGCCAGCTGCGTGCATTCGTTCGGAAGGCTTACGAACCAACAATCGCCAAGTCTGGCGCGAAGGACATTTCCAAGCTGCTCACGGTGGCCTCGCTCGTTGAGCTCGAAGTGGCACGGGATGACGAGCGGCCAAAGGTTGCGGGTGTCATCGAGAACCGCCTGAAGAAGAAAATGCGCCTACAGATCGACGCCACCATCAACTATGCCCTGCAGAAGTGGCGGCCATTGGCGGTCTCGGAGTACTCCTCCGTCGTCTCGCCATACAACACCTACAGAATCGATGGCCTCCCGCCCGGCCCGATTTGCTCGCCCAGTCTGAAGAGCATCCAAGGGGCCCTCAGCCCCGCGAAGCACGACTATTTGTACTATGTGGCGATGCCAGAGGGATATCATCTATTTGCGGCCACGTATCCTGAGCATCTGAAAAACGTTGCTCGACGACGAGCTGCAATGGGAACCGCTCGACCATGAACACATTTCGCACTGGTGAGTTTGATCGCACCCGATTGCATCGGGCGGTCGTCCCGTTTTGCCCCGCCTCCTCGGCCCATTCCCTCGGGGCTATCAACCTCGACGACCTGTGGAATCAGGGCAAGCGCCTTTTGCTGCTGGATGTCGACAACACACTGACCAATTGGCATTCGGAAGAGGTTCCTCGCGCCGTGATCGAGTGGGTGGACTCCGCCAAAGCCAAGGGCTTCGATATCTGCATCATTAGCAACACCCGGCGGCACGAGCGCCTGCGACGGCTCGCCGAATCGCTCGGAGTCACCATCGTCCGCGGCCGGATGAAGCCAAGCCGGACTATGTTTCGGTTGGCTCTGATCCGATTCAAGCGATCCGCCGATGAGGCCGTGATGATCGGTGACCAGCTCCTGACGGATGTCTTCGGGGCCAACCGCTCGGGCATCGATGCCATTTGGGTGCTCGCCATGGACAAGAAGGAGTTTGGCGGCACCAAGATCAGCCGGATGGTTGAGCGGATGCTGAAGGGCCCCCTCTATCGCGCTCTGGTTTCGCCCGTCGATGAGCCAATCGTGGCGGACCCGACCGCCGGTGGCTCGTTCTGGGAGCGGCCAATCATTCGCCAGATCATCAAATTCGGCATTGTCGGGGGCAGCTCGCTCGTCATTGACCTTGGCATCCGCACGATCTTGCTCTATAAGCTGGCGGTCGGCGGGGTCCTGGTGCGCGAATCGCTCGGAAACAACATCCTTCGTAGCGCCCCAAGCCTGGGCAACTTTTTCCGCACGCCGTTTGAGGTCATCTTCCCTATCGCGGCAACCCTGGGCGCATCGGTCGCCATTCTGAACTCTTTTGTTTGGAACCGCATGTGGACGTTCCAGATCCGGGGCAAAGAAGAGCGGCTGGCCCAGCTTAAACGGTTTGTCCTCATCTCGGTTATTGGTCTTGTCCTCAACGTGCTCTTCAGTACTTTCTTCAACCACCTGATTCCGGGTGAATCGCAAGCGAGCGCGACCGCTGCCACCTTCATGGCCGCCGCCTTGGTGGCGATCTGGAACTTCACCGGCCAGCGATTCTGGGCGTTTCGGGCGACCAAATGACGCTAGCGCGTCATTGGCGAGATGCCGAGCCGGCCGACTATGCCGTGATCGGCGACCCTGTGCACCACTCGCTCTCGCCTACCATGCACATGGCCGCGTATCGGGAGCTCGGCTTGGACCTTCGATATGTGGCGGTCCATGTTCCTGAAGGCGAGCTTGAGTCTGCGCTTTCGCATCTGGAGTCGCTTGGCTACCATGGCGTCAACGCCACCATCCCGCACAAATCTGCCGCCGCCGCTTGGGCGCAAGTTCGATCCCCATTGGTCGAGCGAGCTCAGGTCGCGAACACCCTGCGGTTCCGCGACCGGGCCAGCCTCAACACCGATGGGCCCGGGTTTATGGACACGCTCTCCGACCTTGGCGTGACGTCGGGACGGGTGCTGGTTCTGGGGGCAGGCGGATCGGCTCGCGCGCTCTTCGTCGTGCTGGCCGAGGCTGGGTATGAGATTTCCGCTTTCAACCGAACTCGTGCCCGGTTGACGAGCTTGCTCACCGAGGTCCAAGTGAACGCGACCGTCTTGGACGCACCCTCTCTCGATGGGTTTGACCTGATTCTGAATACCACCGCTAGTTCACTCCAAGGAGAGAACCTAGACCTGCCGTGGTCGGAGGCTCGGCCCGATGCTTTGGCCTACGACCTCATGTATTCGGCGGAGCCAACGCCATTCTTGCGCTCGGCTGCCGCTCACGGGCTACAGACCACCGATGGCCTTGGGATGTTGGTTGCTCAGGGGGCGCGGGCGCTCGAATGGTGGCTCGGGGTTCCGGCGCCGCGCGACGTGATGCGAAGGGCGATCCAATGAGGGATGCGATCGAGCAAGCGGCGGAGATTCTCCGCCGGGGTGGATTGGTCGGTATGCCGACCGAGACTGTCTATGGGATCGCCGCGATTGCCTCTAACCGTGAAGCCGTCCGGCGAACATTTGCAGTCAAGGGTCGCCCGGTCGAAAATCCGCTGATCGTGCATTTGGCTGACGTCGACCAGGTGCCTTTGGTCAGCCGTGAGTTTCCCGATTCGGCCCGGTTGCTCGCCGATGCCTTCTGGCCCGGGCCGCTGACCTTGGTGCTGTGGAAGCAGCTGAGTGTGTTGGCTGAGGTGACGGGTGGACTCGACACGGTGGCGGTGCGGATTCCGAACCACCCCGTCGCGCTTGGCCTAATCCGCGCCGCCGGGGAGCCACTTTCTGCGCCAAGTGCAAACTCATTCATGCATCTCTCGCCGACTCAAGCCGATCACATTGAGCCTGAGTTGGCATCGAAACTTGATTGCGTTCTCGATGGCGGCCCTTGTGAGGTCGGGCTGGAATCGACGGTGGTGGATTGCACCGGGGAGCCGCGCATCTTGCGCCCGGGAGGGATTTCGCGCGAAGCGATCGAGGCGGTTTTGGGGCATCCCCTTGGCTCATCCGAGAGTTCCGAGCGGCGCGCGCCCGGACAGTATCCCCGACACTACGCGCCAAAAACACCTTTGCGCTTGGTGGATGAACTTACGCCCGGCACGGCGGGGCTTACTTTCTTTGCCGAAGCTGGCCCCTACCAATTAAGAATGCCGGATTCGCCCGTGGCCTACGGGGTCCGCCTATACGCCGCTCTTCACGAGCTTGACCAGGGCGGCTTTCCCGAGATCCAAGTCGAAACGCCGCCCAACACGCCGGAATGGGAAGCGGTGTGGGACCGCCTGAAGAAGGCGGCCTCCAGTTAAGTGACGCTGGGCCGGTCTTCGGGGATGCTTCGATACGACTCCGTGCGAAGGACTTCGACGACGGCGCGAGCTGATTCTTCGGCCTCCGCCAAGGTGTTGTAGAGCGCGGAGAAGCCGAACCGGAGGGTATCTGGCTCGCGGAAATCGCAGACAATGCCCTGCGCGAGCAGCACTCGGCTGATCCTAAACGCCTCGGGATGAGAGATCGCGATGTGCGATCCGCGATTGCTTCCCTCGGGCGTCTGGATCGCGAGACCCGAATCGCGGAGCCCGTCGCGAAGGGCCTGGGTGAGTTCGAGCGAATGCTCCCTGATCCAATCGATTCCCGCCTCCAGAGCGATATCGACCCCGACCTCGACCGCCATAAGCGAGAGAATCGGCGGTGTGCCGGAGAGAAACCTCCGCAAACCAGGGGCCGACTCATACTCCGTCTCGAACTGGAACGGCCGCGCGTGCCCAAACCAACCGGGCAATGGATTGCTTAGCTCCTCGACCAGGTCGGAGCGAACGTAGAGAAATGCCGGTGCACCCGGGCCGCCGTTCAGGTACTTGTACGTGCAGCCGACAGCAAGGTCTGCGCCGCAACGGTTCAACTCGACCGGGAGTGCGCCGACCGAATGGCTCAAATCCCACAGCGCCAAGGCCCCTCGCGAATGCGCCAGCGACGTCAGGCCGGCCATATCGAGCAGTTCCCCGCTCTTGAAGGCCACGTGAGAGAGCGCGAGCAAACCCACCGAATCATCCAGGCTAGACGCCAGATCGCTTGTCGGCACGATGCGCAGTTCACCGCCGAACTTGCGAGCCACCTCGGCAAGCACGTAATAGTCGGAAGGGAAATTCGTGTCGTCGGTCAGGATGTCCGGGCGGTTTGGGTCGCGAGCAAGTGATGCCCAAGCAAGCTTTGCGAGGTTCACCGAGGTCGAGTCGCAGACGATGACTTCATCGGAGCTTGCGCCCACGAGGCGAGCGATCTTCGACCCGATGCGAAGGGGCGCGTCGTACCAGCCTTCGTTCCAAGCTCGGACTCCGCGTTCGCCCCATTGGGCCACCGTAACTTCTTGGGTGACTTCGATGGTCCGCTTCGGCAATCGGCCTAGCGAGTTGCCCTTGAGGTAGATCTCCGAGTCGGGGCCCATCACAAAGCGTTCGCGAAACTCCACCACTTCGTCAGTTTATCCAGGCCCGCCGAGCGCGGGCAGGCATTCCTCCAAAAGCGCGTGGAAACCCGAGGGCGCGCCTTCAGCACATCCGCGCTGGTTCACGGTCTCCCACGCGGCCATACGCCATCGGTCGAAGCCGAACGCCTGGTGGAACCAATCCAGCCGCCGCATGAGCTTCGCGCGATGGTTGCCCTCCGCGTCCTCCCAGTCATTGCGCAGATACGAGGCGGCTTCGTAGGCGGGGTCGCCCGCCAAGCCCTTGGGATCGATGACAACCCACTGCGCGCCATGCAACAGGACGTTGTGCTGATGCAAGTCTCCGTGCAGGAACACGGGCGGCGGGCTGGTGGCGTGGAGGCGGAGGCAAAGCGGGTCATCCGAAGGATGATAGGATCTAAGTGGCAAGCAACCGGTCGGGTCCAGTTTCTGAAGGGTGGGAATGTGTGCGGAGAGTGCGCGAAACCGCTCGCTGTCGGGGAGTTCGGACTGGATGAGCGAAATGCCCGGCTTCAGGCGCTGCATCAGCGAGATGCCGGTGTCGGCGTCTGATTCGTATACATTCGGGCCGATGGTTCCGGATAGCCGGAGCGCCGCCCGAAAGCCTGTGGTCAATTCCTCACCGTGATACGGCACCTTCAGAACCCGCTCGGCATCGGCAAAGACATGGGAGCACTCGCCACCCACCAACTCCTCGGTCGGAACAAAGCCCCACTTTGCCGCAAGTTCGGCCGCCGCGCCTGATATCACTTTTTCACTAATCCATAGTTGGGGTCGGACTAGCTGAACACCCTAAGCAGGGGCCACTGGCGCTGGATTTGCGCCGTCCGAAGCTTGCCGGGGGCGATCTCCAACTTCATTGTCCACTCCGGCGACATGGCAAACGGCCAGCAGACAAAGACCAACACGAGGTCGCCGCCGCTGTCCCACTTGAAGCAGATCGGCTGCCGCTTCTCGGCCTTCTCCAAGAGGTCACGGCGCTCGTTGCCCAATGGCCGCACCCACGTCTTCCCGGCGTTCAGGCTGTACGGAACCACACTTCGCGGCATCGTCAGGAAGCGTTCGTATTGCTTCAGACGGTACTCAGCGAGCTTGGAGTAGGCGATGTTGTAGCGCGGTTCGCGCGGGTAGAGCGGGCCTTGCTCAGTGGTGCCCCCGAAGACCAATGGGGCAGTTTGCGGTCCGCCCGCGTCCGGCTCCCAGATGTACGGGCCCATTCCGTATGGCCCCTCAGGCTTGGGCTCGGGACGACGACGGCGGTCGGAGCCTTCCGGTCCGGCATCATGCCACCAGTGGAAGCCATCGCCGAAGAGGTGCCCAATGTACGTCGCCGTCATCACCCACCACGGACTCGGTACCATGCGGTTGTAGTAGCCCAGCCAACCGCCGTCCATGCGGATGTATTGGCGGTAGGGTAGGTCGTTGTCGGTGCCGAACCAGGCGAAGCCGAGCACAGTAGAGTCACTGGGTGTGATCAGTTTGGCGTTGATGGTGTCGAAGGTGTTGGCGTAGATCTGATAGAGTGCGGTCTCACGGCGGTCGGGAAAGATATTGGACTTGAGGTACCAGTCGATGGTGTAGACCCGGCAGACATCGCGAAGAGTCTTTGGGCTACCGTCCTCGCCGGTGAATCGTCGGAACACGGGCCCGGAAAACAACTCCGGTTGCTCGGTCTGGACCATGAACCTCTGATTTAGCGGTCGGGCCTGACCTTCTTCGTAGAACGAATTTGACCACTTGAGGGCACGATAATAGTCACCGCTCTTGCGACCCGGTACGAGACGGTTCAGTTCGCTTAGATAGTAATAGTATTTCTGAATGACCTTCTCGTCATCGAGATCGATACTCCAGTAGGTCTGGGTGCCATGCCAACCCGGCTGCTTTTCCCAATCGGTGAGATAGAACGCCAGCGGGGGAATTTGTTTGGCGTAGTCGCCGAGTTCCTCGTAGGTGAGCTGGGCAAAGCCCTGTTGACCGAGGGCGTCAACGGGGTCGCCCATGGTGAGGAGCATGTTTTCGTGCCCACCGGGACCAACGCCCATTGCCGTGTGGGTGGCCCCGTGGCCGAGGATATCGGCCCAAGTTTGGTCGGCATTGTAGCGGTATGATGGCGCGACCTTGCCCGCGATCGGCTTGAATCTCGGAATCTCTTTGTGGTGCTGGTCACGCCAATCTTCGGGATTAATAGCGAATGTATCGGGGATATCCTGCTCACCCGGAGCCCCGAGTGGGCCAGGAATCATGACCCATTCCAAAGCGGTCTCTGCTTCTTGCAGGTCCCATTGGTCTTTGCCTTCTCGCCACCGCTTGCAAGCGACTTCGTAGATACCTCCCCGATTTGGGAGCATGAGGCCCTTCTCTAACGATGGGCCTATGTTCTGCATATCTAAGTAGTAGGCTCGCCGTGGTCGGGGGTCGGTGTATTGGGCAGCAGTGATTTTGTCTCGGACGTAGAACCGACCCTTCTCTTCATAGACCTCAATGTCCATGAAGCCGGGAAATCCCTTGGAATAGATGATCCGCGGCTTGCCTTTCCAGCTCGGCATCATCGGCTTCTTGGCTGTTGCTTTAGCGGCTGTGGGCTTGGGCCGCGCTTGGCCATTGGCCTCGGCTGGGCCCAAGCCGACAACGATCAGTACAACGAACACATGCGGCCACTTCACCACAATGCCCAATTCGCGCCCGAGCGGGGCTTTCCTCTAGCGCATCAGCCGCTCGACCAAGAAATCGTGGAAGGCGCCGAGGTCGTTCCAGGCGAGGGCTACTTCCATCTCCTTGCCATTCGGGTTTTCGACCGTGAATCCTTGATCGTTGACGGCGATTTTGAGTCGCTCGGTCCGCATGAGGCTATGGTCAGCGAGGGCGAGGTAGACGGCGGCCGTGTCGAAGAGCGTACTCGACTGGTTCGGATTCAAGGTGCGGTCCTGCCGTCGATTCACGGCTGCCTCCCAGATGGCATAGTTCGCCAGGATCGTGGTGACAATTTTGTTCCGGCTTGACAGCAGCTTCTTGTATCTTTCGGTGTGAATCGAGACCAGACCGCAAGTGTCGAGCGGCGTGATCAGCATCGGCCAGGCGGCACGAAAGACCTTTTGGCACGCGGGAATATCGCGCTCGACGTTGTACTCTTTCGAGGGCGTCGGCTGGTTGCCGTATCCCTTGCGCACGCTGCCATGCATGCCCACGACGCGCGCCTTGGTGGCGATGCGAGGTTCCCTCTCTAACGCAGCTGCCAAGGTCGTCACCGGCCCGATGGCGAGGATTGTGACTTGCTCCCGCGACCGCATGACAGTGTCGATGAGCGCCTTCACGCCGTCTTGGTGGACCTTGCCGCGATAGTTTGCGAGTTCAAACCCCTTAATCCACGGTGCCTGGTTGTTCTCCCCCGGCGGCGACATCGCCCCCGTCTTCGGGTCGGGCCCGAGGCCAATGGGCACTCGCTCATGCTCAGTTTCCTGCAAGAACTTCGCGATGATCCGAGCCCGATATTGCGCCTTGCCGTAGTCGGTGACGATGAGCTTCAGGTCGAACTCCGAGCATTGCAAAAGCAACCCCAATGCCCAGGTGTCGTCGATGTCATCGCCGATGTCGGTGAGGAGAACAACCGGAATCCGCTTCGCCTCAGGTGCGGGCCAGAGCGATAACATTGGCAAAGCCCAAACGCCCGCCAGCCTACAAATGAGTTCTCGCCGTGTCATTGGTTGTGAATTCTGGCCCATTGGCGTCAGCGCCCACCAACGGCTGATCTACTCCGTTTCATGGAGTGGGGTCACCCGCGAGTAGATCATGATGATCGATTAGGACGATGTCGATTATGAATGCGAGCACATGGATGGATCCAAAAATACCCAAGAATCCAGTTGAATTTGCGGGGTAAATTCGAGCCAAGAATAGCCCCGCCAGAACCCAGATCATGTTGAAAAGACCCCATGCCCAGGGCCAGTCGAGATAGACCTTTTCACGAAGCCAGAGGCGAAGAGAGTCCAGACCCAACAACCCAACCCAAACAATATCTAGCACGAGGATTCCATGCAAGAGGTCTGGGAATGCTACCGGTGAATCCTTACTCTGAGCAGGATCTGCGATGCCAGCTAGAAACACAAAGCCAGTCGCTTGCATGACCAGCACCAGAAAAGACATCAGCCAAACATTGCGGTTCCGCTTACTCGTCCTAGGGTCAAACAGGAACAGGGATGCCCCAACGAAGAACCTAAAGATTGTAAGAAATGCAACCACCGCAAACGAGACCTGAGCAGGATCTGTCGAAAATGAATTCAAGGCAACTTTAGCGGACGGCATAAGCTCCTGGATGGACAAACCGTACAGAACTCCGAGGAAGGCCGGACCGATGAAGATGCGTTTGTCGTGAGCCGTTGGGCTGGATGGATCGGAAGCCATACAATACTGTACAGAGTTTTCCGCTAGACCGGTCGAGCATTGATGCTACCGATCCACCGGTTCGGAGTCTGGTGCAGAGGATCGCGACCTGGAGCCGGCGGCAGGATTCGAACCCGTGACCCGCTGTTTACAAAACAGCCGCTCTACCACTGAGCTACGCCGGCAATTGACGCCCTATAGTGCAAGAAAGGCGGTGCTGGTGTCAAGCACCAGCACCGCCTTCAGATGACGCAGGGTCGGGCTCAGGCCTTCTTGCGTCGCTGGCGAGTCTTCACCAACTTCGGCGAACCCTCGGGGGTGAAGGCGAGGCGGAAGCCGGACGGAATTCCCTTCAGGGCTTCGGTCAGGGTATCCGGCAACTCGACCTTGGAGGATCGGCGACCACGTCGCTTTCGTCCCGGGTTCAGGGCTTCGAATGCCGATTCAGCATCTGCATCCTTGTCCATTGGTTCGAGCTCAGCGCCCGCGACCTTGTAGAGTTCTGACGATGCCGAGAATGAGAGGAAGAGGAAATCTCCTCCGGTCAAGATTCGCGCCGAGACTGGGAGCGAATACTTCTTTACGCCGACGCGGACCGAGAGGATTCCTTCCTTCTCAGCTGCTTTGAATTTTAGACTGTTTTTAACGTTCTGGACGGACTTTGCCATTCCTTTCTCCTTACTAATAGCAACTATACACGACTCTCGAAAGAAATTGCACGGTCTTCAAGAATCGTTTCTCAGGCGAATATTATCAATCAGCCGCGTGTCCCCCAAATAACATGCGGCGATTAGGGCACTTGGTTCGTCTGCGCGCCGCGTGATTGCTAAGGTCTCAAGCGACACCCACTCCAGATAGTCAGACCGAAACCCTTCGGCGACCAAAGCATTTTGAGCTAACTCAAGCGCATTTTCGAATTCATTTGGACGGTTTTCGCAAACTTCTCTCAACATTTCGAGGTTTCGAAAAAGAGCAGGCGCCTTCTGGCGAAGTTCGGGCGAGAGGTAGGCATTGCGACTCGACATCGCCAATCCGTCGGGCTCGCGAGTGGTCTCGATAAACTTCAAATCCACTAAGATGTTCAAATCTCGGACCATCCGACGGATCACCAGGCACTGCTGCAGGTCTTTCCAGCCGAAATAGGCCCGGGCGGGTCGCACAATATTGAATAGCTTGGCCACAATGGTCGCCACTCCGGCGAAGTGCCCCGGGCGCCGCTCACCCTCCCACAACTCGGTAACGCCACCTACTACCACCTGAGTCGTTGATTCACGGGTCATAGTATCTGCTGTCGGCGCGAAAACAATGTCCACACCAACGCTCTCTGCTAAAGATGCATCACCGGCAAGATTACGGGGGTACCGACTAAAATCTTCTCGCGGCCCGAATTGGAGTGGATTAACGAACACCGAAACCACGGTTAAGTCGTTCTCTTCGCGCGAACGACGCATCAGGTCAAGATGTCCCTGGTGTAGCGCGCCCATCGTGGGCACGAAGCCAATGGTCTTACTGCTATCCAAGTTCAGGTCAGAAGTTTCGTGGACAATCCTCAAAACGATTGCTCCGGAGTCGGGAACTGGTGCGCTCGCACCCCTTCACCATAGGCCTTTAGGGCATCCACCATCAGGGTGCGCCCGCCGACAAAGGCTTTGGCATGCCGCATGGTCGCCGTCCCAAGGCCCAAAACATCGTGGAGCACCTGAATCTGACCATTGCAGCCTTCGCCCGCGCCAATGCCAATGGTCGGGTTCGATACTTCAGCGGTAATCGTGGCGGCCAATGCGGCAGGAATGAGTTCCAATACCGTGGCAAAGACGCCAGCTTGATCCACATCCTGCGCATCCTTCAGGATGTCCGCCCCGTGGTCGCCCTTGCCTTGGACCCGGAAACCGCCAAATCGATGGACGGATTGTGGAGTCATTCCGACGTGGCCCATCACGGGGATACCCGCGCGCAAAATTGCCTCAATCGCCTCGGTGTAAACACCCTCAAGCTTCACGGCTTCGGCTCCGGCTTTCATCAGGGCCACGCTCGATTCGACGGCTTGCGCGGTCGAAGATTGGTAGCTACCAAAGGGCAAATCCGCGACAAGCAGGGCTCGTTTCACGCCCGCCCGAGTTGCCCTCGTATGCCAAATCATCTGCTCCAAGGAGACAGAAATCGTGCTGTCGTACCCATAAAGAACATTTCCCAACGAGTCCCCGACCAAGATTAGGTCGGCACCAGATTCGTCGGCGATGGCCCCAAAGGTGGCGTCGTAGGCGGTCACGCACACGATGGGCTTTCCCTGGGTACGCATCGCGCGTATCCGGGGAGCGGTCAGCTTTTCAGCCATATAGGTTCATTGTACCGCCGAGGCACCGGGTTGGTCGGTAGACTAAGTTCATGCCCGTGCTGTGGACCAATCTGCCCGCTAACCTTCGGGAGATTTGGGCCCACTTGCCCGCCCAGGAGGCCACTACCAGGCTCTCCGATGACCTCGTGGTAACCGCACGTCGCAGCGTCTATGACCGCGAGAATGGTCGCTACATCTTTGAAGATGGGGTCAAGGCTCAGCTTGGGCTAACGCAGATCCAAGCGGATCGCCTCACGATTGACCGCAAAGCGGGCCGAGCTCGCGCTGAGGGAAAGGTGATATTGTCTGATCCCGAAGGGATCGTGCGGGCCGAAGACCTCGATATCGAGCTAAACGAAGAAGGACGGCTGAAGTCGGCGACGGCGAACCGAGTGGGCATCGACGTAGCCGGAATCAAGTTGACGGCAAAGAAGGCGTTGATTTCGCCCACCAACTGGTCCTTCGAAGATGTCTCCTTCACCAACTGCCGCCAAGATCCGCCGTTCTTGCGGGTTAGGTCACCTCGCGTCAGCATCTCTCCGGGAAAGCGCGGCCGGGCCGTCAATCCCCGGTTCGATGTTTTCGGCGCGCAAATCCTCAAGCTGCCGACTCAATCGTTCTTGCTCGATCCAAGGGTCGATGGCCTGCGACTGCCCTCCTTTAACTATCGTAAAGATGAAGGCTTTGGGGTCAGTTGGGATAGCAGCATTCTCCTGAACGAGCGATCGGCGATCTCGGCGAATGCGGCGTCCTTCCCGAGCAGCTTTCCGGCATTTGGCGTTCAGTACTCGGCCACGAACCTAGGCTACGAAAAGTCGCGAGCCAAGATTGCCCCCCGTTCCGAACTTAGGGAAAGGTTCAAGTACGGCTACCTCGAAACAGTTGAGGTTAAGAACCCGGCCGAAGAGCACGAGGATGTCGCTCAAGCGAGATCAACCTGGAGCGTGGGGAGCCAGTGGAACCAGAAATCTGTGGCCCGTGCCACTACTGAGACGTTCTCGAAGCCGCTCGAACTTG
Organism: Fimbriimonas sp.; assembly: GCA_049317025.1. Taxonomy (GTDB): domain Bacteria; phylum Armatimonadota; class Fimbriimonadia; order Fimbriimonadales; family Fimbriimonadaceae; genus Fimbriimonas. The sequence continues at coordinate 34,682 of JBMOJD010000015.1, forward strand.
CAGCAGAGTTCGGTGGGCTGATCGGGGCAAAACCAAAGCCAGGATTTCTCCCCGAGGAAACGGGGGTTGGTTGGTCCACCCAGGTCCGATTCCAGGCTATTCAGCCGTCGGGCGAGACGACCATGGCTCGGGCTCTCTCTTTGGCGACGGTCTCATTGCCCGCGCTCGTGCTCACGCCCGGAGTCGAGACCCTTATTCGCGTCGAGACTGGGTTCTTCGGGGGCAAGAGCACGTATGGCTGGGGCCGCTCGATGCTGGGGCTGACTGTTCGGCCGATCAAGCAGATCACCATTGGGGCGGCCTATGTTCAATCGGAGTCGTTCGGCACGCCCGAGTTCATCATGGATGAGTTGCTCGCCACCACTGGCTACCACATCCGCGCCGATGCCGACCTTGGCCCGACCAAGCTTTCGCTGCTCTGGAAATGGGACCGTGCCCGCAAGTGGTACGACCGCGAATACCAGTTCTCGCAGGTGATGGGTTGCCTCGAACCGTTCGCGCTTTATCGCCAGGTCCCTGGCGACTATCGCATCGGCATCCGCTTCCGGTTGGAGGATTTCCGCGCCTTGATCCAGAAGCGCGATATTGGCCGTGCCCAGGCGCCACCGCCCGTCCGAAGGACTCTGTTTCGGTCGCCAAACTAGACTTTCAATAGTCCCACTGCGCGCAATGTATAAGGTGTATTCTGCAAACCAACCATGCAATACACCCTGGATCAGCAGGCGTGTCGCAACCTCACCGTTTCGATGAAACGGGAGTGGCTTCTCACAAACGGAATCGGCGGTTACGCCTCGGGGACGGCATCCGGAATCAACACGCGCCGCTACCATGGGCTGCTCATCGCTGCTACCCAGCCGCCGGCGGGACGCATGGCCCTCTTGGCCGCCGTCGATGCGACAGTTCAGAGCGATGGACACCCTGTCGGTATCTCGGCCAACGCCTACCCGGGCGCGATCTACCCTGAGGGCTTCCACTATCTCAACGAGTTTTCAGTCGGGAATAGTGCGGTGTGGCGGTACCGGGCCGGGCCGGTCGAAATCGAACGTCGCGTGACGATGCATCCCAATGAGAATGCCGTCACCATCGTCCACCGCAACACGGGCAAGCGCTCTTGCATCCTCACGCTCCGTCCGCTGGTGCTTCACCGCGATCACCACGAGAACTTTGGCGAGCATCCCGGCTACCCCTCTAGGACTGATTTCCTCGCCAACACCACCGTCTTGCAGCACCACGGCATTGACCTCTACCTAAACCATCCATCCGCCCAACGAACGCCAGTCCAAGGTTGGTACTACCGCTTCGAGCACGCGCGCGAATCCGAACGTGGCTTGAACTCCCGCGATGATCTTTACTGCCCGTGTGAGTTGCGTTATGAACTCAGGCCCGGCGAGGAAGCCACGATAGTAGCGGCGACACAGCCTGACGCGATGCCGTATCGTATCGACGAGGCCCCGGCGACGTTCGCGCGACTGACCCCTTTACTCCAGCACGCGGCCGCCCGATTCTTCGTCCAAACTGAGCGCCGGACTTCCATCATCGCGGGATACCCATGGTTCACCGACTGGGGACGCGATACGATGATCTCGCTTCCTGGCCTGTGCCTCCATACTGGGCGAATCGCTGAGGCTCGCCAGATCATCCTCGATTACGCCCAATCGATGCACAAAGGCCTTATCCCTAACCGCTTCAACGAAAGCGGAGAGGGCGTGGACACGAATACCGTCGATGCCACCCTTTGGATGGTCAATGCCATCCACAAGACCTTGCAGGCCGACTGGGACGAAGACTTCGCCAAGCAGATTATGCCCGTGCTTGACGAAATCTTCCGCTGGCACATGGGCGGGACGGATTTTGGCATCCAAGTCGATCCCTTGGATGGATTGCTAACGCAAGGCCAGGCGGGCGTCCAGCTCACGTGGATGGATGCCAAGATCGGTGATTGGGTGGTAACGCCCCGCCACGGCAAGCCGGTCGAGATCAATGGCCTCTGGATCAATGCTTGCTTCGTGATGGCCGAGGTGGCCACCCGGCTGGGATTGCCTGCCCTCTCGTATCTTGATGCGGCGGAGAAAGGACGCAACTCATTTGAGGCCAAGTTCTGGCATGAGCAGCTTGGCTACTATCTCGACACCGCCGACCCCGCCGATGCTTCCCTGCGTCCCAACCAGGTGATCGCGATGGCCGTGCCTTTCAGTCCGTGCGACCCTGACCATGCACGGCGGGCCCTTGCCGTCGTCGGTCGGGAGTTGCTTACTCCCAACGGCTTGCGGACTCTCGGCCCCAATGATGCCAACTACCGGGGTGCCTTTCGCGGACCTCTCCCCGAGCTCGATGCGGCATACCATCAGGGCACGGTTTGGCCGTGGCTCTTTGGGCCTTATGTGACGGCGCTGGTCAAGTTCACGGGCGACCGGCGAGAGGCCAAGCGCATTTTGCGCAAAGGCAAAGAGATGTTGATGGAGTATGGCCTCGCGGGAATAGCTGAAGTTTATGACGGCGATGAGCCACAGAACCCAGGCGGTTGCCCGTGGCAAGCGTGGAGCGTGGGCGAGATGCTGCGGGCCTGGCAAGAGGATTGCGGCGGCGACTGAGCCATCGGAGCATAGCGGGCGGTAATCTGAAACCCTAATGGCGGACGCTCTCACTACTCCCCTTTACGATGCTCACGTCGCGGCTGGCGGTCGCATGGTCCCGTTCGCGGGGTATCTGATGCCGGTCCAGTATGCCAGCGTCATTGCCGAGGCCAAGGCCGTGCGCGAAGGGGCGGGGATGTTCGATGTCAGCCACATGGCGCGCCTCACTTTCCGTGGCGGCGGTGTCTTCGAGTTCCTCGAAGGCATGACGAGCAACGATATCTCCAAGCTCAAGGATGGAACAGGACAGTATTCGCTTCTTCCGAACGTGACAGGTGGCGTGGTCGATGACATCATCGTTTATCGCATCCACGACCGCGAGTTCCGCATGGTGGTCAACGCGGCGAACCATCGGAAGGACGTGCTCTGGCTCCAGGCGTATTTGGGTCGAGACGTTGACCTTCAGGACGAGACTGTCCAGTCGGCCATGATTGCCGTCCAAGGTCCGAAAGCGGTCGAGATCATCGCTGGGCTCAGCGAGAACCCGGATGCCTATCGGAATGCCCCCATCTTTGGGGTTGTTTCGGGACGCCTGGGCGGTATCCAATGCTCGGCTTGCCGGTCCGGTTACACGGGAGAGGACGGCTACGAGCTGATTTGCCACGACACCCAGGCCGTCGCCCTCTGGAACCTGTTGCTTGAAGCTGGAGTGGCCCCGTGCGGCCTCGGTGCGCGCGACGTCCTCCGCGTGGAAGCAGGTTTGCCTCTCTATGGACACGAATTGACGGACGACCTCTCGCCGATCGCGGCTGGCCTCGGTTGGGTTGTTTCGAAGACCAAAGCGTTCCTCGGTTCGGACCTCATCAACCTTGCTCGGGCCAAGGGAACCGCGACCAAACTCGTGGGTATCCAACTCGGCTCCAAGCGTTTGACCGCACCGGGCATGGAAGTCTTCGTCGATGACCAGAAGGTCGGCGAAGTATCCAGTGGCGTCTATTCGCCCCTGCTGGAGTGCGGGATCGCGTTCGCATTCGTCCACGCCAACATCGAGCTTGGCACGGCATGCGAACTGGATATTCGCGGCAAGCGCGAACCGGCAACAGCGGTCAACAAGCGGTTCTTCCGCCGAAAAGCCTGAAGGACTACTAAGCGACAACACGAATCTGGTACCAGTGGCGTCCCAAGAGCACCAACCGCAACTCGATTCAAGCCATGTGTTGCACGATGATTCCGAATTGAGGGAGTTGCTGGAGCGAATCCACCAGCGGGAGTCGGCGCTTGCGGAGATCACCCAGTCTCACCCCAACCAAGTAACGGTCGAGGATATCGCCGAGGCACTGGACCTGGACCCTGAGGAGGTTGCCCGCGAACTGGAGCAGATGCACCGGGAGCACCGCGAAGCCCGGATCAGCGGAGTCCTGCGCGAGCTCGAAGAGCCGCTCTATCGCGTCGAGCGGCCAGCGCCCTCCAGCCAAGACTCGATGAGCAATCCGTTGCTCAAGATGAGGTCCATCCGAACACTCTCGGACCGGCTCAATGCTCCCGTGCTTCCCCGTCGCAAGAAGGTTGACCATTCCGACAACCCACATGCTTGGGTCGGGACGGCTATCATGGGCTTCTTCGGTTCCATCCTCCTGATCCTTCTGATTAAGATGATCATCACCGTGTTTTCGAGTTAGAAAACAAGACGGTTGAACGAATCAAGGGCCTAGCGCCACTCAACCTTGGAAGCTATCATGATGCCAATGGTACGGGAAGCAGTCCGGACCCACGAGTCCCTACGGATCGAGCAACTTGCGCTCGACCACTATGACCTCGTGTTCCGCTTCTGCGCCCGACGTCTCGGGCCCGACCGCGCGGCTGATGCCGCTCAAGACACGTTCATCACGGCCATGAAAGTGCTCCACCGCTTTCGCGGTGAATCTCACATCACTACTTGGCTGCTCGGAATCGCCCACAACGAGTGCCGGCGCCTCTCTCGTAAGCACCGGGTCGAAACGCCCCTCCTCGAATGGCACCCGAGCGACGACCCCAACGAACATGATCTCGTCCAGCGACAAATGTTACGTCAGGCCATGACTTCCCTCTCTCCCGCCCATCGCGAAGTCGTCTTGCTCCACGAAGTGGAGGGCCTGACTCACGATGAAGCCGCCCTCATCCTGGGCGTTCCCGTCGGCACGGTGAAGTCGCGCCTGCATCATGCCCTCATTGCGTTGCGAAAGCAGCTCATGCCGGAGGCCAAATGAGCCGTTGTCTTGAGTACCTGGATGGCCAGTTGAGCCCGGCCGAAGCCCGTTTGTTTGAGCAGGAACTGGCGAGCAACCCGGCCCTTCGCCAGGAGATGGCGGATTACGAGGCGATTCGGGCCAACCTCCGCCTCGCCACCGTCCAGGCGCCGGTGGTTGGCCTCGGCCAGACCCTCTCGGCCCTGCAAGCGCATGAGTTGCCCTGGTGGCAGGGGCTCCCCTGGCGGCCTGTCCTTGCTATTGCTGCTTGCGTGGCTGGGCTCGGGATTGCCCTGACGATGCGCCCGCGTCCCGCCAACGTCGATGGTCAACTGACTCTGGCAACGAACGCGACGATTAGCCCATCGATGGCTGCCGCTGAGGCCGCGCCCGCCGCCCTGCCCGAGGAAAACGGCAAGTTTGCCCTTGCCACTTTGCGGGTGAGGGACACCAACAACACCTTGCTTCGCGCCGAGACCGTCTGCGGACACACCAACGGCAAGATGGCCCAGATTGTCGCCTCTGCCGACCTCACGACCGTTGAAATTCGCGTCCCGATCGCCGGATTTGATAAGGCTTGGGAGGGGATTCTTGCCCTCGGAAACGTCGAGGCGCGGACCGTTTTCGAGCGGCGATCCTTGGTGGAACCCGGTCCGACCACGGCGACCCATGCCGTCATTCGCGTGCAGCTATTGCCGAAACCGTAGACAAATTCGGTATAATCGAAAGTCACGCGTACGTGCGCCTATGCTTCCAAAACCAGATATTCTGAACGATTACGAGCACGGCAAGTTTGTGCTCTCGAACTTGGCCGCGAAGCGGGCCAAGCAGTTGATTGAGGGGGCTCTCCCCTTGGTCCAAGTGGAATCGAACCACCCTCTGACTATTGCCCTGGCCGAAATCGCGGCCGGCAAGATCAAGGCGATCATGCCCACCGTCTCTGCCCTCGACGACGTCGATACTTCGCCCATTCTCATCGAAGAGACGAGCGAACTCGGCCTTCTGCTCCCTGCGCTCGACGAAAGCGAAGCCGCCCTCATTGGTGGCGTCCTGGCGGGCGAGGATGACTCCGATGGCGACCACGACATCGAACATGAAGAAGGCGAACTTAGCCTTGCCGACCTCGTTCCCGATGAGGAAGAAGAAATCGTTACTCCGGCTGCCGATGATGACACCCTCTCCTTGAGTGATATCGCCGACCAAGAGTCGTCTGACGAAGACGAATCCGAAGAGTAAACACCATGCCGCAACAGGATCCTTACGAGGTCCTTGGAGTGCCTCGCAGCGCATCGGCCGACGAAATCAAGTCGGCCTATCGCCGTCTTGCCCGCCGTTACCATCCCGACGTCAATCCGGGTGACCCGAGCGCCGAAGAAAAGTTCAAAGAGATCGGCGAGGCCTATGGCGTGCTCAGTGATGCCGAGAAGAAAGCCCGCTACGACCAGTACGGCGTTCTTGGCGATCAGCCGTCCGACCCGTTTGGCGGTGCTGGCGGTGGGTTCGGCGACATTTTTGACATGTTCTTTGGCGGGGCCCAACAAGGCAGCACGAACCGTCGCCGAGCCTACGCAAATGGCGAAGACGTTCGGGTTGAACTCGAATTGACCCTGCTCGACGTGCTCAATGGGGCCGAGAAGGATGTTCCCGTTGACCGAGCCGTGGAGTGCAAAGAGTGCCGAGGCTCCGGCGGAGCGGGCGGAAAGGCTCCCGAACAATGCCGCACTTGCTCCGGCACCGGCATGGTGAGCCAGATTCGCAACACTTTCATCGGCCAAGTCCGGACGTCCGCGACTTGTGGCACCTGCCGAGGCACAGGCAGCACGATCAGCGATCCGTGCTCTAAATGCCGAGGTCGCGGCCTCGTCCGCGAGGTTAGCCCGGTTCATTTGCGAATTCCCCCTGGGTTCGACGATGGCGCGGCTATGCACGTCCCTGGCCAAGGCAGTGAAGGCCGTGCCGGGGGTCGTCCTGGCGACCTCTATGTTGTCTTGAACGTCGCCAACGACGACCGATTCGAGCGCGACGGGCAGAATCTTTTCACCGAGTTGCCGATCACCTTTGCCCAGGCGGTTCTTGGTGACGAAGTCACCGTTCAGGGCATCGAGGCGGAGATTCCCCTCGAAATCCCGACCGGTACTCAGCCGGGGGCTAGGCTCACGATCCGGGCCGGGGGCCTTCCTCCGCTCCACGGCGGTCGGCGTGGCGATCTCATCGTCATTGCCAACGTGAAGGTGCCCACGAAGATCAGTGAGGCCGAAGCCAAGCTCATCCGCGAAATTGCCGAGATTCGCGGCGAGCGTATCCCGAAGGGGAATGAGAAGGGCGGATTCCTTGGCAATCTGTTTGGAAAGAAAAAATGAGTTGGCTAGAAGTTCGAGCCCGTTTCTCGCCAATTCCCGAAGATTGGTCGCCGTTCATTGACCTCTTCGATGAGCATGGGATCGAAAACACCCTCGAAGACGGCGACGAACTAATCGGCGCGATCGTCGAGGTTGACGCCGCTTCCATTGCGGTCGAAGAATTGAAGGCGGCACTCCTCGCGGCCGGGGCCGTCTCGGTCCAGACCCAGGTTCTCCCCGAGGTCAACTGGCAAGAAGCCTGGAAACAGTTCTTCAAGCCACGCCGCATAGGGCAGCGCTTTGTTGTCCGCCCGACGTGGGAACCGTACGAACTTGGCCCGAACGATCTCGAAATCGTCCTTGATCCTGGCCAAGCGTTTGGCACGGGCGACCACCCGACCACGCGCGGCTGCCTGGTTTTGCTCGAAAAAGTGATCCGCCCCGGCGATACCGTTTTGGATGTCGGCTGTGGGAGTGGCATTCTTTCGGTGGCGGCCTGTCGGCTAGGCGCAACCCATGTGGTTGCCATCGACATTGAGCCTGTGGCCGTCGAAGTCGCCCGCGAAAATGCAGCGATGAATGACGTGCAGTTGGACGCGAGAGCGGGAGCCGGGCTGGCCGAACTGGCCGAAACTGAGAAGTTCCGCGTGGTGGTCAGCAACATCATCTCCGCAACTTTGATCCGACTTGCTCCGGAAGTTGCCAACGTCATCGAGCCGGGTGGCGATTGGGTGGTTAGCGGCATCCTCGATACCAACTGGGCCGACGTCCTCGCCTCGGCCGAGCGGGCTGGGTTCGAACTGGTCGAGCACATCGCCGAAGAAAGCTGGGTCGCGGCGTGGCTTCGCAAAAATGTCTGACCTCCGGTCTCTGCCCCGCGTCTTTGTGCCTGGTGCCGACCCCTCCGGGTCGATTCTTCTGCCTTCGGAAGAGCTGCACAAGCTCCGAAAGGTCCTGCGCCTCGCCGATGGGGCTGAATTGGCCATCCTTCCTGATGATGGCAGCGTCATCCGGGCACGCCTCGATGACCGGTCTGCCCTCCCGTTCGAAGTCACATTCCCCGCCACGGAAGCGACCGTCGAACTCACCATCGCCCAGGCCCTCCCCAAAGCCGACAAGCTTGACGAGATCATCCGTGCTTGCACCGAGATCGGTGCGGCCCGCTTTGTGCTCTTCCCTGCCCATCGCTCAGTCGTCCAATGGGACGCCAAGAAGACCGCCGACCGCATCGCGCGACTCGCCACGATTGCCCGTGAGGCGTGCGAAGTCGCGTTCCGGACGCGTGTCCCTACATTCGAGGTCGCCCGTGATCTCGCCGAGGTCCTTGTTCGTTTCCCCGAAGCCCAAGTTTTGTCCGAAGTCGCCGGGGTTCCCACGCCTTTGCCACGGCCCCGGGCGCAGGAGACCATCGTCGTCGGACCCGAGGGCGGCTGGGATCAGCGCGAAGTCCAACTGATCGGCTCCCGAGCTGTGACGTTGGGGCCACGGGTTCTCCGGGTGGACCATGCCGCCCCGGCGGCGGCGGCAATCTTACTTCTTGATCACGCTTTTTGACGGCCCTCGTTGATCGGCGGGGCATTGCGCAAAAGTGCTAAATTTGAGTCTATGGCCGAAGTTGAGAAGGGACATATTGAGCATACGAAATCGGACGTGAAGCGCGGGCTTCCGGGCACCATGCCGCGCAAGATCAACGTGACGATGATGGGCGCGGGTAGCGGGTTCACGAACAGCGTTTTGAAGGATGTTGTACAGATCCCCGAGAGCCTCGGCGGCGAGCTGCGCTTGGTGGACATCGATGCCGACCGATTGGAGTTGAGCCGAAAGCTCATGCAGAAGGTCTTGGAGGAATCTGGCCAAGCCGAAAAGTGGGTTCTGAAGAGCAGTACCGACCGCAAAGAGCTGCTTCCGGGCACCGACTACATCGTCAACTCCATCGAAGTGAGCGGCCTGGAGTGCGTTCGATTCGACAATGATATTCCCCTTGAATACGGCATTAGCCAGAACATTGGCGACACAATCGGACCGGGTGGTCTCTTCAAGAGCTTGCGCACGATCCCGGTTTGGCTTGACATCCTGGCCGATGCGGAAGAGCTATGCCCTAACGCGGTAGTCCTGAACTACACGAACCCGATGAACATGATGTGCCTGGCCGCGGCTCGCCGCAGCAAAATGCACGTTGTCGGCTTGTGCCACTCGGTCCAGGGCACTTCGCACATGCTGGCTGGGTTCGCCGAGGTCCCCTACGAGCAAGTCCAATGGAAGTGCGCGGGAATCAATCACCTCGCTTGGTTCACCGAGTTCAACGGTCCCGACGGCAGCAGCCTCTATCCGATCCTGATGGAGAAGGCCTCCGACCGAACGAGCAAGTTCGCTACGGATGAACCGGTTCGGTCAGACATGATGCTCCACTTCGGAGCCTTTATCACCGAGTCAAGCGGTCACCTCAGCGAGTACCTCCCCTACTATCGCAAGCGAAAGGACCTTCTTGAAAAGTACACCGATACTGGCTATCGCGGTGAGGAAAGCTTCTACGCCAACAACTGGCCGACTTGGAGAAAGAACCAGGAAGAGTACCGACTGAAACTCTTCAATGGCGAAGAAAAGGCCAACCTCGAGCGATCATGGGAGTACGGTGCTTGGATCATCGAGTCGATCGAAAAGAATGTGCCCTACATGATCCATGGCAACATTATGAACCACGGCGTCATCGAGAACCTGCCCCAGGATGGATGTGTTGAAGTCGCCTGTTTGGTGAACCACAACAGAATCCAGCCCATTCGCTACGGACGACTGCCGAAGCACATGGCCGCGATCTGCGCGAGCAATATGGCGATGTTCGACATGGGAGTCGATGCGGTCATCGAGCGCTCGAAGGCCCTTGCCGCGCAGGCGCTCATGCTCGATCCCCTCTCGGCGGCAGTCTGCTGCCCAGCCGAGATCAAGGAAATGACTTACAAGCTTTTCGAGGCCGAAGAAGCGTTCCTGCCTGAGTACAAGTAAACAAGATTAGGAGCTGGGACGAGGCGTCCCGGCTCCTAAAGCGGACGAGGCGTCCGCGCTCCGGTCTATTTCTTGTTCAGCAAGAGGTAGTCGAGGCCGAGCATCGATCCGTCTTTGGCCTCCGCTCGCTTGCCGAGGCACTCAAACTCTACTTTGATCTTGCCCGCGGGCAGATCGTGCACGCCGAGCGAGACCTTCTTCCAATCCAGTCCGGTCGAGAAGAAGTCGATCGGATCGAGGACCTTCCCGTTGATCGTCACGCGGTGAATGCCGTAGTCGATGGCATGGCAGAAGTGCCCGATGATCTCATACTTGCCCGCCGACGGGACTGGTACTTCCAGCACGAGGCGGTCGCCCGCAGCCGGGAACTGCCACCAAAGCTGCTTGCCTCCAGATAGTTGGTAGAAGCCCTCTTGGTTCTCCAGCTTGCCCCCTGATTTGCTGATCACGCGCAGGGCCTCGCCTTCGATGGCCCCGACGACCGGCTTCATGCCTTCGATCTCCGGCGGCGTCAGCATCTTTGCATTTAGTCGCACCGGCAGGCTCGAACCTGGCTTTGCGTACCAATATGCCGTTCGGGCTACGGTCTCATCGACGGTTGCCCAATGCCATTGCTCCATGTCAAACCTGAGGCTCTTGGTGAAGGGGATCGGGTCGAAAATCTGCCAGCGGTTCACGCTGACCTGGCCCCGCGTCCCTGGGCCATCGCATCGGGTTTGGGCGTGGTAAGGCCTCTGGAAAAGCAAAGGCGAGCTCCAAGCATAGCCATAGTAGTCCTCGCTCCCGGTCCCGAACGTGCTTGGGAATGTCTCGCCGTCCACATACACTTTCTCATCACCCTCGCCCCACCAGTCGGGGACGGGATTCGACGTGTGGAGCATTGATCCGAGCCAGTAGCCCTCGCCTTTTGCATCCAGGAAGCTCATGTCTCGGAAGGGCCGGGTGTTCGAGCGGTCGGTCACCCATTGGGCGCGAAGCGTGTAGCTCTCGGGCGTCCAAGGCCGCGCTACTGTCGCCGCCGTGATCACGATGGGGACCACGTTCTGGCCAATGTTCTGGACTTCGAAAACCGCATTCGCGCGGAAAGGCATCGGCAACCGGCAAAGCATCGACCCATCCTTGGCGACCGTGAACGGCAGCGAGACGTAAGGATTGATGCCGGGAGCCGAGCCAAAGAAGTCGCCGAGCGGCGTCACAATGGTCTCTTCGCCATCGAACCGAGCGCGCAGGATCAGGTGGCGCAGCGCGGTGCTCGGGTCCGCTCCGAAGTTGCCCTGAATGGCGAAAGCCACCACGCTACCGCCCTTTCGATCAACCGGTAGACGGACAATCTGGCCCTTCGCCAGCTGGGCTTTCTTGGCGTTCACGATGACAGACGAGGGCAGGGCGGGCGACTGGATCAGGGCGGCGACTCGCCGCATCTGGGCTAGGGGCAGGGCGCTTGGGTCGAATGAATCCACCGACGTACCGGGCGCATAGGTCCGGAATCCGATATGGTAGTAAAGTGAGCGGGCGCCATTGTTGTCGGTTTGGTCAACCGTGACTTTCAGGCTTTTGGCGTAGGGAATCGGGAAGTATAGGTTCGTCCCGCGCGATGCCTCGTAAGCAAATGGGGCTTCGAACGGGGCCACTGCCCCGGTGAGCAAGGGTTGCATCCTCTGGGCGTATCGTGCCTCAGATTCGCCATCTATATAGAAGCGAATGACGCCGGCGGGGTTGGCCGACCAGATCCGCACGACCGCGCCTGGCCCCTTGAGGTCCGCCATCACGTACTCTTTGCGGCCATTGTTCACCTCTTCGCGCACGAAGTGGCCCGCATCGCCGTTGGCAAACCATTCCGGTTTGGTCTCCGTTCCTGGCTTGGTCGCCCGGTCGTAGCTGCTGGCCTGGGCCATGGTGTAGCCTGGGTTCGCCTTTTGGGTCAGATGCGAAAGGTCGTGCATCTGGGGCAATAGGGTTTCCACAGAGATCTTGGCAAGGTTGCCAGCCCGCGGTCCGGGCGTGGCGATTAGCATAGGTAGCAACAGCGCAACCAACATACACCCCTAGTTCGGGGCTCGTCGTGGGAATCCCTGCCAATGTCGCGGGTACAACGCTTAGATATGTTGCTGGATGGCAAAAAGGGGTTGGTCCTCAATGTGACCAACAAAAACTCGATCGGTTGGGCAATCGCCGATGCGGCACATCGCGAAGGGGCAATCGTCGGCATCGGGGCGCAGAACGAGCGCTTGGCTGATGGCGTACTGAAACTGACCAGTGGGCGCGAGCGCTTCGATCATTTCCTCATCGACTTCTCCGACCCCGAGGCCTACGATCGCCTGCGCGACGAAGTGGCGGCCAAGTACGGCACCATCGATTTCCTTGTCCACTCCGTCGGTTATGCCCCCAAGGAAGCCCTCGCAGGTCGCTTCATCGACACGACCCTAGAGGACTTCCAGGTTGCCATCAACATCTCCGCCTACTCCATCATTCGCCTCGCTAAGGCGATGGAAAATCTGATCGCCGACGATGGCTCGGTCATCGCCCTCAGTTACATCGGTAGCACGCGCGCCGCTCGCAACTACAATGTCATGGGCATGTGCAAGGCCGCCCTGGAATCGGCTGTCCGATACTTGGCGGTTGACCTTGGACCGCGCGGAATTCGTGTCAACACGCTTTCGCCCGGACCGGTGAACACGATCTCGGGCCGAGGGGTTTCCGGCCTCACCGACATGATCAAGCACGTCCACGACTCGGCCCCCCTGAAGCGCCCGTACGCACAGGAAGAGGTCTCGGGCTGCGCTCTGTACCTCCTCAGTGACCTGAGCAAGGGCGTCACCGGTCAGATTATCTTCATCGATTCTGGCTTCAACTTCGTCGCAATGTAATGAGCCTGATCCCGGCCGAAGCACTGAAGCAAGAAGGGCTTCGGCTCGGGTTCGATAAGGTTGGCGTCTGTGCCCCGGTTGAACCTCCCCACTTGGCGGCCATGCTCAAATGGCTGGATCGAGGGCATCACGCCTCGATGTCCTACCTTGCCGAGCGGATGGACCTGCGGTCCCATCCGGCGAGCTTGCTCCCAGGCGTTCAGTCGGTGGTTGCGGTCGCCCTGAATTACAACCAGCCCAACCCGATTGTCGATGGCGAACCGCGCATTGCTCGCTACGCGCTCGGGCGCGACTATCACAAGGTTCTGCGAAGCAAACTCCGTCGTTTTGGCGCGTGGGTTGAACGAGAATTCCCTGGTGCCCAGAGCCGTGCCTGCGTCGACTCGGCACCTATTCTTGAACGGGAGTTTGCCTCGCTCGCCGGACTCGGGTGGTTTGGCAAGAACACGTGCCTCATCGACAGCCGTCGGGGCAGTTGGTTCTTCATCGGAATCTTACTGACCACCGTGCCCTTTGAGCGTGATGCAGTGGCCGCGGGCCATTGCGGGACGTGCACTCACTGCATCGACCAATGCCCGACGGGGGCCATTGTCTTTGAAGACGGCCATTGGCAAGTCGATAGTCGGAAGTGCATCAGCTACCTGACCATCGAGCATCGCGGTGAGTTTTCGCCCGAGCAAGCCGCGATGACATCGGGATGGACCTTTGGCTGCGATGTTTGTCAGGAGGTCTGCCCATTCAACCAGCCACGCCCCACCCAACCCGAACGCGCAACGGTCACGAAAGAACCAGACTTCCGCGCCAGGCGACAATGGCCGAATCTTAAGCAGCTCACTCAACTGAGCGACGAAGAATGGGATCGTCTGACTCAGGGCAGCGCGGTCCGCCGGACAGGAAAAGACGGCCTGCGCAGGAA
>JBMOJD010000016.1:0-46712 GCA_049317025.1 Fimbriimonas sp.
ACCGAACAGTATGTGGTGATAGGAGGCGTGAGGTACTCGCACATCGTGGACACCAAGACCGGCTATGGGCTGACCAACCGCGTCCAAGCCACGATCCTCGCCCGGAATGGCCTGACCAGCGATCCGCTCTCGAAAGTCGCTTGCATCCTCGGTCCCAAGCGCGCTCAAGAGATCGCACGACGATATCGGGCCAAGAGCGGCGTCATCGTGATCCACGATTGAGGGCTCTTTGCGGTAACGTGCGAACCATGAGCATCGTGAGTGCCCTTGCCGCATTAGTCCTATCTCCCCAGGCTCCTCCTGTCGATTTCACCAAGTTTCAGCCTTACACGCCCAAGTCGAACGTTGGGGATTTTCTTCAGGACCAGCCGTACAGCAATGCGCCGGAGCTGACGCCGCGGGACGACGTGCCCAAGGGCAAGATCTATCGCTTCACGATGAACTCGACGGACAGCAAGATCTATCCTGGTATTAGTAAGACGCAGCCCGGTGTGGTGCCCTACCAGCGCCGGGTGACGGTCTACGTCCCCAGCCAGTACATTTCCGGCAAGCCAGCACCGTTCTTCGTGTCGCAAGACAGTCTGGGCTCGGGCCAACTCCCGACGATTTTGGACAACATGATCGCGGACAAGCGATTGCCAGCACTTGTGGGCGTGATGATCGACTCGGGCGGCGGCGACGCGCAGGGAAGTCAGCGTGGCCTGGAATACGACACTGTCTCCGGTCTTTACGCCGAGTTCATCGAGACCGAAGTCTTGCCTCGCATCACCAAGGACTACGGAGTCGCCTTCACCAAGAACCCCAACGGCCGGATGACCATGGGGGGAAGCTCCGGTGCCGCCTGCGCCTTCACCATGGCCTGGTATCGGCCCGACCTGTACCGTCGAGTCCTTAGCTACAGCGGCACCTACGTCAACCAACAGTCGCCATTGAACCCAGAGACGCCCCACGGCGCGTGGGAGTACCACGAGCGACTTATCCCCAACGCCAAGCGCAAGCCGCTGCGAATTTGGATGCAAGTGGGCGAGTTTGACAATCGCTATAGGGACGAAGAGGCGACTCTACACAACTGGGTCATGGCCAACCAGCGGATGGCGGCGGTCCTCAAGGCGAAGCGCTACCCCTACCAGTTCGTTTTCTCGCGCAACGCGGGCCACGTCGATTGGAAAGTCGTGCAGCAGACCCTTCCCGCCGCCCTCGAATGGGTTTGGAAGGGCTACCGGGGCTAGAACGCCCATAATAGAACCATGCACGCATTGCGAGTGCTTGAGTTCGAGGAAGTGCGCCAGCGTCTGGTCCGCCATTGCGAGACCGAGATGGCGGCCGCGCTTGCTTCGGCGGTGGCACCGCACTGGGCCCCGGACCTCGTCTGGTCGGAACTAAACCGAACGGGCGAGGCCGACGCCATGCTCGGGACTGGCTCCCCGCCAAGCCTCGGGCCGGTCCACGATCAGCGTGACCAAGTCCAACGTGCGGCCAAGGGCGGCGTCCTCGGCGCGGTCGAGGCCTACCAAATCGGCGAATCGCTTGTCGCGATGCGGACGTTCCGGGCGTTTCTGCACAATCGACGCGAAGCATTACCGCTGCTTTGGCCCATCGCCGAGGCTCTTTGCGAGAATCGCAAGCTCGAAGACCGGATCATGGCAACCTTCGAGCCGGACGGCAGCTTCAAATCCGATGCGTCTCCCGCTCTCGCCGTGCTCCGACAGAAGAAGAAGGCCGCGCAGGCCCGCATTATCGAGCGAATCCAGAGCTACGTGAACGGACGCCACCGCGAGCACCTTAGCGACCCGATCTATACCGTCCGCGATGGCCGCTACGTCGTGCCCTTGAAGGCGGAGCACAAGGGCAAGATTCGCGGCATCATCCACGACACCAGCGCCAGTGGTCAGACGATCTACGTCGAACCCGAAGACGTGCTGAACCTCGGCAACAACCTGCGCGAGATCGAGGGGGCCGAGCGTGAGGAACAGGTTCGTATTCTTACCGCGCTGTCCGCCCAGATCGGGACCCACGGGCGGGAGATTCGCGATGGCATCGTGGCCGCGGGCGAGCTGGATTTTGTCTTTGCCAAGGCCCGCCTTGGGGATGCCATGCGCGCGGTTTTGCCGACTCCTGTTTCGGGTCACCGGCTCGTGGTCGAATTCGGCCGGCATCCTCTGATCGAGCGTGAAAAGGCCGTCCCGCTGACAATCGATGTCGGCTCGGGCAACAATGTCCTCATCACCGGACCCAACACGGGCGGCAAGACCGTCGCGATCAAGACGGTTGGCCTCTTCGTGCTGATGGCCCAATGCGGCCTGATGCTCCCCGCCAGTGAGGTCCGCCTCGGGCCGTTCACCCAGGTCTGGGCTGATATCGGTGATGAGCAAAGCCTTCAGCAGTCGCTCTCCACCTTCAGCGGCCACATCAAGAATATCGGGGAAGCCATCACGAATCTCAAGCCGGGGGCCCTGGTGCTCCTCGACGAAGTCGGCGCGGGCACCGATCCGGCCGAAGGTGCTGCGCTGGCCCAGTCGATCCTTGTCGAGCTGGTGGATCGGGGCGCGACCCTGCTCGCGAGCACGCACTACGGCGAGCTCAAGGCCTTTGCCTACTCACAACCCGGCTTTGTCAACGCGGCCATGGAGTTCGACCCGAAGACCTTCCGGCCCAGCTATCGCCTCTTGATGGGTGCGCCTGGCGCCAGCCACGCGCTGAAGATCGCCGAGCGGTACGGCATTCCTTTGCCGGTGGTTGAGCGAGCCAAGGAGAACCTGGGGACCCAAGCCTTGGACGTCGCCCGGATGATTGAGCAGCTTGAACTCGCCCAGCGCCGAGCCCGAATCGCCCAGGGTGAGGCTGACCGGCGTACTGCTGAGCTAAAGCGGATGGAGGAGCAAAGCCGGGCCAAGCTCGCCGAGGCCGAAGATATTCGCCGCAATGCCCAGGCGCGCGCCAGCGAAACCATCGAGGCTGCCCTGCGAGAGATTCGCCTGGAAGCCGAGGAGCTTTTCGAGAGCCTAAAGCGATCTGCCGATGGTCGCAAGGTTGAGGAGGTCCGCAAGGGACTGAAGGAACTCCAAGAAGTCGGCCAGAGCTTTGCCAAGGAAATCGCCCCGAAAGAGCGCAAAACTGAACCAAGCTCCAAGCCCCTGGAGCGCGGCATGCAGGTGCGCATTGCGGGCTACACCCAGGTCGGGACCATTCTCGAAGATCCGGTTGGGAAGCTCGTGGCGGTGCAGATTGGCCCGCTCAAGATGACAATTCCGGTTCGAAATCTCAGCTTGGTCGACCGCGTCGTCCACGACAAACCGAAGACGAACATCCGCCTCGCCCGGGCGATGACGGCGGGAACGGAGCTTCACCTGCGCAACATGCGCGCCGAAGACGCCGAGCGCGACCTGGAGAAGTTCGTCGATGAGTCCGTGCTCTCCGGGGTTCCGTTCATCCGTATCGTGCACGGTAAGGGCGAAGGCATCCTCCGCAAGATCACGCAAGACTATCTGCGGCGGCACCCTGCCGTGGGCCAATATCGCGACGGCGAGCCCGCCGAAGGCGGCCAAGGGGTGACCATTGCCACCTTCAAGTGATTCTCATTTGGTCGCTCTCGCGCTTGGGATGCGCGAGCGTGCCTACGCGCCCTATAGCCACTACCAAGTCGGGGCGGCCCTGCTGGACGACCAAGGCCGCGTCTTCACCGGGTGCAACGTTGAGAACATATCCTACGGCCTGACGATCTGCGCCGAGCGAACGGCGATTGTGAAAATGGTGAGCGAAGGCGGGCGTAGAATCCGCGGGCTGGCCGTCGCCACCCGCGACGGCGGAACGCCGTGCGGCATGTGTCTCCAGACCATCGCCGAGTTCGCCGAAGGCGATCTTGGCATCATTTGCGTTAGCGAGGATGGCTCGCGCCAGGAATTCACCCTGGCCGACCTTCTGCCCCATCGGTTCAAGACCGACCTAGGCTGAGGACCAGTCGGCTCCCTGCAACGTCTGCGGCCAGTTTGTATCGCAATATCAGGTTGTGATGGCTCTAGGGTGAGAAGGTCAAGTCTTGCCCGCCTTAGAAGTGAGGCACGGTATCCTGACGGCGAGGGTCCAGTGAATCAACGACATCCCACCCACGAAAAGCTAGTGCTTGAGGAATTCACCGCCTTCCAGCGGGCAGAGTTTAGCTTTGTGCCGGGGGTGAATGCGATCATCGGTGAGAACGGAACGGGCAAGACCCATATCCTAAAGGCCCTCTACGCAGCGCAACTCACTTGGCTGAAAAACGGTGGCCAGGAGAGACTCGGTTCTGTGTTTCAGCTTGAAGATTCCCTTGCGGGACTAGTTCGCAGCGGAGGGATCAAAAGCAAATCTGCTAGAGTCAGCGGAGTTTTTGGGCAAGAGAGTTGGGACTTTGCCATTCAGCGTGTTGGGTCAAATCCGAATGGAGAGGGAGATGGCGATGGCACAGGAACAGGGTGGGGATTCGGTTCAGGCTCGGGGGCAGGAAACCGGTTCGGAACCGGCGATGAATCCGGCGATCACCCGAATGGAGCCCTGTTTTCTCATAGCCCGCAACCGGCGATGAAGACCCTCACACCATTGTTCATTCCGGCTGTCGATATGATGGGTCACACGAAGGGCTTCGTTTCGACCTTCGATAACTTCAAGATTGACTTTGACCTTACTCATCGAGAGATAGTGAGCCTGCTTTTGAGCCCGGAAAAGCGAGAGCTTGATGATGCTTCAACAAAGCTGGTCCAGGTCCTGGCCGAATGTCTTGGCGGGAACGTCGAGCTGAGTGGCGAGCGATTTTATCTGGTGGCGAAGGGCTCTCGGTATCCTATGCCATCCGTCGCAGAAGGACTACGAAAAATCGCGACTTTGATTCGCTTGGTTCAAACGGGATGGCTTGTTCCGGGAAGTACTCTGTTCTGGGACGAGCCCGAAGTAAATCTCAATCCCATTCTTATGGATGAAGTAGTCGGAGCGATTCTTACCCTGTCGCGATCTGGTGTACAGGTATTCCTCGCTACTCATAGCTACATAATTCTTAGGGAGCTTGAAGTCCAGTCAAGGAAGACGGATAGTCTAAGATTTTTTTCCCTGAAGGCTTCAGAGTCCGGCTCGGAAGTACACCAGTCTTCAAGGTATCTTGATATTTCGCCTAACAAGATCGAACAGCAGTATGGTGACTTATACGATCGGAGCATCGCAAAACTATCGGGAGTGAGTGGTGAGAGCAGAGTGGACTGAGAATAAACTGGAGTTTGACTTCTCGTCAGCGCTTCAGACGTGCAAGCCCGACGAAGTTGCCGAGCCCATGACTCAGCTCGCTCCACCACTAAAGTCAATGGACTTCTATGTGTGGCTCCCAAACTTACTTTGGTTCATAGAAGTAAAGGACCCAGAGGGCGCGACCCATCCAGGGGCTCAAGCACAGGTTTGGGCGGAGCTCAGAAGTGACGCACTGCTAAAAGAACATCTTCTTCCTAAACTCTTCGGAGCTTACGCACATTTTGTCTTTGAAAATGCGAGCTTGTCGGGGCCAGTCCGTTACAGTGTCCTAATTGGACTCAGCAACTTAACAAATGCGGATCGATCCCATCTTACTGATAAGATCAACCGAGTCATATCTAGGATTGGTCCCAAGTTGCGCCATGGACGATTTTGGCCCCAGGCAGAGGTGCATAATGTGCAAAGCTGGAACGCTGCATATCCCAGCGTAAGGGTTACGAGGCATCCCTAGGTTGAGCAATCAACGCGTGGCGCCCAATGTGGATTGAACCGCGATATCTAGCATCCGAGTGTGGCATTCTTACAAGGGCCAATCGCTTGCCAGCCAAGCACTCGGCGCGGAAATGTAATGTCCGTTCGCGTGCAAACGAAGCATTCTAAAGTCTCGGTGATTGACAGGACTCTAATCTGACGGGAACCGGAATCGAGCCCGCGTCCCACTGCCCGGCGGGAGGTCACCCCGCCATGACGGCGTGGGCCAGGATTGCTGGTGAACCAGTTCATGTTGGCCGACCTTGGCTGATCAAGCCACGGGCGGGCTGATTGAGAGCACGTGGTGACCGGCTTCGAGTACGGCGAAGGGGCCGGGGGAAGTCGTCGCTTCCCGTTGTTGGCCGTTCCAATCTGTATCGCAATTCTCCAGGACCGCCACCTTCGGGCTGGTCGCTTCGGCCGAGAGGCGTAGTTCGAAGAACATGTCTCGTGCCCCTAGTGCGGCCGAGCCCTTGGTGACGGCCCCATTTTCTTTGGTGATTCGGAAGGCGCTGGGAGCGTGACTGTTGGCGTCGTAGCCGAGCTTTTGCCACTGGGCAAAGGTTAGGTAGGCGCTTTCTGACCAGGTCGCCCCGGTGGCTTGGGCCTGCTCGCGGACGGATTCGGCGGACAGCATGCCGTCGTTGTCGCCCAGGCAGAAGCGATTGAAGCCGAGGCCCTCCCATTGCCACTGGGTCCCGCTGAGATAGTGGTTGTGATCGATCACATTGTCCCGCGAGATGTTCGAGTTTGCGGGGGCGCAGATGGGGCCCCGGTAGTTGTCGACGAACAGGTTGTTCAAGACCCGGTTGTAGGAGCAGCTGCTGATGGGCCGCGTGCCATCGAGCCGCTGGAACCAACGGTCCGTGACCACGCGCATGTAGACCCCGAAATGGGCGTTTCCGAAGAACAGATTGTGCGCGATTAAGACCTGCGACGTGTCGTGGGTGTAGATGCCGTCGCCCAGGCGCGTGTAGGCAACAATGTTGTGATCTACCGTGCAGCCGTTGTCGCCAAGCTCGACGAAGATGCCGCTGGCGACGTTGTTCACGACCAGGTTCCGCGAGATTCGTGAGCCCTCCCACGAGGCATCGAGCCAGATGCCTGCCGCCTCGTTATCTCGGATCAGGTTGCCCTCGATCACGCCATCGTAGAACATGTGGAACTTGAGCCCGGCTTCTTCCACGGTGTTGAGTGTTAGCCAGGCGTTGCGCTCCACACGGTTGTTGCGCACGACGGTCCGGAGGCTGTGGATTCCGCACGCGCCGACCTCACCGTTGTCGGTGATGGTGTTGCCTTCGATCAGGTTATCGCGGGGGATGATGCCATCCGTAGCTCCGGCGCGGAGCCCGTTGTCGGCTCCGCCTTCGATGCCAATGTCCATGCCGATGGTCTTGGCGTGCCGGACGGTGTTGCCTATGAAACGGATGTGGTGGCCGGCCCGGAATCCCACCGCGCCACACTGACGGTTGGCGGGCTCCCAAAAGGCCGCCGCCGATTGGTTGGCGCAATGCTCAAAGGTGAATCCAAGTACGTCGATGAAGCCAAGGCCACGATCGACGGGGGCAAACAGTCGGTCGCGAATCGAAAGTTCCCAGTCGTCGCCCAGCCATGCCTCGGGCAGGTTCACAAGCAGGCGCCTGCCTTGGTCAATTGCTATCCACGTGCCCGGGAGTCGTTCTACGTGCTCGCGCTTGGTGACCTCGCGGACGGGTCTTCCGCCGATGAACACCTGCCCGCAAGTGCCTCCGGGGCGGCTCCCGTTGACCGGCATCGCAAACGGGTTGCGATCCTTGATCCAATCGCCAGGAATCTCGACGAAATGCACACCCGGCGTGGTCAGCGGCGCAGGCATCGCCTCGGACCCCCTCACGATGGCTTGGCCCGGAACGCTAGAGCGCAGCGTAAGCAGGGCGCCCTCGCGTCCGCCGCGCTGCGGCGCAACAGTCTCGCGATAGATCCCCGGTGCCACCCAAACTGTGTCGCCCGCTCCCGCGACGGCGAGTGCCTGACCAATGGTCGCGAATGGCTCGCTCTCGGAAGTGCCCGAGTTGGCGGCTCCCGCTCCCGGATGGGCTGGGTTCACATAGAAGGCTTTCGCGACGGAAGCATCATCAAACAACTCAGGCATGGCTAATTATAACTATAACTGACGATCCAACTCGCCATTCTTGCCCGTCAAACACCGATTGAGAAATCTCAAAAATAGTTGCACATTTTGAAAGACTAGTGTATATTTGTCTGGTATCCGAAATGAGAGGACACAATGGCAAGTGCTTTGAACTGGTTTGAGATTCCGGCCGTCGATTTTGATCGCGCCGTGACCTTCTATGAGACGATCTTGGCGATTGCGATCAACCGAGCGGAAATGGGTGGAGTTGCGATGGGAATTTTCCCCCATTCCGACGGTGGAGTTGGTGGGCACATTCAGGGACCCAGTGAAGATGACAACAAGCCGTCTAGCAGCGGCACGATTGTTTATCTCGATGCCGAGGGCAAATTGGACGCTTCGATCGAGCGAGTCGAAGGGGCCGGAGGCAAGATTCTGTTGCCGAAGATGAAGATTGACGAAGAAGGCTACATCGCCTTGGTGCTCGACACCGAGGGCAACAAGGTCGGTCTGCACGCGATGAATCCGTAAGAAGTCGCGCGATCTATCGCCGAATTGTGCGTAAATATTCCCCACTCAATGGGGTATAAATTACGCATGATTCGGCGATTTATCTCGGAGCGTTTGGGCGAATCGCTCGCCGATACGCCCGTAACCATGGTGGTTGGCCCGCGGCAGTCGGGCAAAAGCACGGTGGTCCAGGAGTTTCGCGAGCGGCGGTACGTGTCGCTTGACGACCCGATGGTGCTGGCGCATGCACTCAGCGATCCCGGCGGTTTCCTCGATGCTTATGGCGATCCACTCACCATCGACGAAATTCAACGCGCGCCGTCGCTGCTGCTCCCCATGAAGCTGCGAGTTGACCGCGACCGACGCCCGGGGCGGTTCTTGCTGACGGGTTCGGCCAACGTCCTTGCGCTGCCCAAGGTTTCTGAATCGCTCGCCGGGCGGATGGAGGTCCTTGATCTCCCGCCAATGACCCAATCTGAGATCGACGGAACCCAAGCCAACTTTGTCGACGCACTGGTGTGTTCCGACCCATTGCCTCGAGAAGCGAACCCAATCTCGAAGGACGACATCATCCAGCGAATCCTGAGGGGCGGGTTTCCCGAGCCGGTCACCCGGGTCAACCAGCGCCGCCGCAGTGCGTGGTTCACCGCCTATATCCGCACGATGCTGGAGCGCGACGTTCGCGATATTGCGAACATCGCGGGCCTCAGCCAGCTTCCTCGGGTGCTGAACCTCCTCGCCATTCGCAATGGCGAAACCCTAAACCTGGCCGCCCTCGGGCGCGATACGGGCATCCCCCACACCACTCTGACCCGCTATCTCGACCTCCTGAAGGCGATCTACGTCATCCAACTCGTCCCGGCGTGGTCGGTCGATGACTCGACGCGATACCAGAAGACTTCGCGCTGTTACATCGTCGATACCGGCCTTGCTTCGGCACTCGCGAGCGTGGAGGAAGGCTCGCTTCAGGATCGCGACCTGCTCGACCGCATGCTGCGGGCATTCGTCTCCAACGAACTTGGCCGCCAAATCTCGGGCGGAGCGATGACCCCGACTCTGCTGCATCTTCGCACCGTGCGCCAGAAGCAGGTCGAATTCGTGCTTGAGGGCCGCGATGGGCGAATCAGTGGGCTGGATGTGACTAGTTCAACTGATATCACCGAGTCTGACCTTGAAGGACTGCGATTCCTCGCCGAAGTGTCCGGCGATCGGTTCCATCGCGGGGCGATCTTAACCATGGGCCCAGAGGTGCGACCCATCGGGGTGAACCTCTGGGCGGTGCCGATTTCGATGCTCTGGAGCGCCTAGATCTTGACGAGCGGACGAATGTCCGCCATCTTCTTCGGGCCGATGCCGCGTACGTCCAGCAGGCCATCGACTGACCGAAACGGGCCGTTCTGCTTGCGAAAGTCGAGAATTTTCTTTGCGGTTGCCGGTCCAATTCCCGGAAGTGAGTCCAGTTGTTCGAGGGTGGCGGTGTTGAGGTTGATGAGGCCCGGTGCCGTCTCTTTCGATTCGGCAAGCGGGGCAGGTTTGGCCGCATAGGTCGGATGAACGGTCTTCGGCGCACGATAGACCGGGTTCCCTCGGGGCGGGGCTGATTCGGTCTGGACCTTGGCAACAGGCGGCGGGGAGCCTGGGGCTTCTTTCATCGGGATATTGAGTTGGGTGCCATCTTCCAGCTTCGCCGCTAGGTTCAGGGCGTCTAGGTCGGCCCCCGGCTTTGCGCCGCCTGCCTCCCGGATGGCATCTTCGACGCGGGCACCGGCGGCCAGATGCACAACCCCGGGACGAAGCACCGCCCCCACGACATGAACGACCACCTCACCGCTGCCGACGGAAGGCGCAACCTTCGTAGGTTCCGGCAATTCTGGAGCCTGAGAAGTAGGCGTCACCCCCGAGCGAATCACAATTGGCGCTGGTCTTCGCAGGTAGTTGCCGCCCGCCCAGCCGCAGACACACAGAACCAGCCCGATGATGGCGGCGTACGCCAACTGGTCTCGGGGCGGGATGAGCGCAACGATCCGGTCGCGAAGTTCTGTCCATCGAACCATGTCACCCATAAATTACACCTGCAATCCAAGAATCCTTCTCGCTAAGAGTCAACGGGTTCGAGGGGCGTAGAATAGATATAGTGAGCGAATTTGCATCCATACCCGAGGCCCTAGAAGAAATCCGGGCGGGCCGAATGATCGTGGTCGTCGACGATCCTGACCGCGAGAACGAAGGTGATCTGATCATGGCGGGGGAAATGTGCACCCCTGAGGCGATGAACTTTATGATCAAAGAAGGGCGCGGCGTGCCTTTCATCCCCACCACCAGCGATCGGTTGGAGGAGCTGGACATCCCCATGATGACCAAGCACAACACGGCCCGCCTCAGCACGGCCATGGGCGAGACGGTGGATGCACTCCACGGGACCACCACCGGAGTCTCCGCGTTCGACCGCGCGAAGACCGTGGCCGTTTTCTGCGACCCCGAAGCCAAGCCGACGGACCTCGGTCGCCCCGGGCACATCATCCCGCTCCGAGCCGAGAAGGGCGGCGTCCTCCGGCGGGCTGGCCACACCGAAGCCAGCGTCGATCTTTGCGAACTCGCGGGTCTTCAGCCGGTTGCGGTTGGCTGCGAGATTCTCAACGACGACGGGACGATGATGCGGATGGACGACCTTCTTCCGTTCGCCAAGTTCCATGGCCTCAAGCTGATCACGATCGCCGACCTCATTGCCTACCGACGCATGACCGAGAAGCTCGTCGTGCGCGAGGCAGGACCGATCCCTTTTCCCACCAAGCACGGCCTGTTCACGCTGTATGCGTACAGCACGACGGTCGAGCCGCACCCCTACCTCGCCATCGTCAAGGGCGACATCCATGACGGCGAACCGGTGCTCACGCGAATCCACTCCAGCTGCCTCACGGGCGATATCTTGGGCTCCCTGCGGTGCGATTGCGGCGACCAACTGGCGATGGCGCTCGATCTGATTGAGCATGAGGGCCGGGGTGTCGTGCTTTACGTCGCGCAAGAAGGACGTGGTATTGGCCTGATTCCCAAATTGAAGGCGTACGAACTCCAAGACCAAGGGATGGACACGGTCGAGGCAAACCTTGCCCTTGGCTTCAAACCCGACCTCCGCGATTACGGTTTGGGCGCGCAGGTGCTCACCGATCTTGGCGTGCGCCAACTGCGTCTGATGACAAACAACCCCAAAAAAGTGAGTGGCCTCCAGGGCTACGGGCTCGAGATTGTAGAACACGTGCCGCTCGTGGCCGTCCCTGCCGATGAGCGCGCCCGCTACATGGAAACGAAGAAAGAGAAAATGGGCCATCTCTTGCCTTGAGGTCCCGAATGAAGTCCCGCGAGCCGAACAAGCGCGAACCGATGACTCCCCTCGACTACTCCGTGATGTTCGGGGGGCCCATCTTGTTCTTCGTGATTGCGTGGTTCGGCGTGACGCAACTGCTGGGCCCCGCTCCGCGCGTCAATCCGGTTGAGAAGTTGCGGCGAGAGGCCGTGAAGCCGGGAATGACCGAGAGCCAAGTGATTGCCGAGGTGGGCCAGCCAAAGTCTATCGAAACATCGCCGAGCGGGGGCTATTCGTTTCGCTACCAGCGCGGGGTTTGGAATCCCGACCGAAAGACCTTCGTGGAAGAGGATGCTTACGTTGATTTCACCAGCGGGGGGACGGTTTTAGCGGTGAATTTCGACAGCCGCGAACCCAGGCTCCCCGGCGACCCCGCCCCCACGAGTCGCTAGGCGTCCCGGGACCACTTTTGGGACCGGGAACAGGAACGGATACGATTTGCGTACATCGCATACAACACCAATCGTTGAGGACCCCTTGATGCTCTTTGCTGCCCTACGACCCCAAACCACCACGGTGACCGATCGATCCCACCAATTTGAAGAGCTACTCCGGAGTTCGCACAAACAGGCCTACCGCCTCGCCTTCCGCCTGACGGGAAACCAGGCCGAAGCTGAGGACCTCGTCCAAGAGTCGTTTGTGCGCGCGTTCCGCTTCTTCCATCGCTACGACACCGCCCTGCCGTTCTCCAGTTGGCTCTATCGCATCATGTCGAATGCACACATCGACTCGATGCGACGCCGGAGCAAGCTGAAGACCCTTAGCATTGAACAAACCGGCAACGAGGGTTCTACTTGGGACTTCGCCGACCATGAATCCTTGCCCGATCGCGACCTGATGGAAGCGACTATGGAGCAACCGGTGCAAGAAGCCATCCAAGCAATGACGCCCGAATTTCGAACTGCGGTCATCCTTGCCGACGTAGAAGGGATGGCGTACGAGGATATTGCCGACACGATGGGGACATCAGTCGGGACTGTTCGATCTCGCATCCATCGGGGCCGCCGTCAGCTAAAATCGCACCTAATGAAGTACCACCCAACGACCTATCGGAGGCTGAACAGTGAACTGTAACGCAGTGCGACCAGTTTTGTCTTCCTATGTCGATGATGAGTTGGTGCCCGCCGAGATGGCCAAGGTCCGCGAGCACCTCCGCACGTGCGAAGACTGCGAAATCGAGGCCCGCGAGCTGGCTCGCCTGAAGCAGATGATCGGCGAGGTCACGATCCCCGACCCGTCGGCTGACTTCGAAGAGAGGCTACTGCGCGCCGTCAATCTTGCCCAAGCCGAGGAACCCAAGCCGCTCGTGCTCAACTTCTGGCACTATGCCGCCGTTGCGGCGGCGGTGATGGTGATGACTTTGGGCGGTTTGCAGTGGCGTCGGCAGCAGTTGGCGACGGCCCCGCGCGAAGACATCACCTTTGAGGTCCAGCGAGATCAGATGTACTCGGTGGGTTCCGATGCGACGTCTGGCTCCATGGTGGTGCCCGTGAACTATGGCACGCGCTAGTCGCTCCTTGGCCCTGGTTCTGCTCGTCGCGCCCGCATTTAGCCGGGCCGGTCAGATCGACCCGCAAACCGAACGCGCCCAGAAGCTCCTTCAGGCTTCGATGCGACGTAGCTTTTCGCGCAACATCGTCGCTATCGTTGTTCAGCGCGATCCCAACAGCGTCGGCCCTCTACAGACTGTAAAAATCGAGCGCTCGAAAGCGGGCAAGGTGCGCCAAACCGTGCTTCATCCTCTGCGCATGCAAGGCATTGAATCCATCGACGATGGGACACGGACGCTGATGTATCTGCCTGATCAAAAGATGTTGATTGAGCAGAATTCGCCCCAGATGGAGCCAGGTGACGCCACCAGCCGGGCCGAACTTGCCGCGCGGAACTACCGCCTGCGCGTGGAAGAAGGCGGGACTACCGCGGGGCAAAAGACCGTATGCGTGGTTGCTGTCCCGAAGCACCAGGGCAAGGAGACCCGCCGGTATTACCTCGACGAGAAGACCGGATACCCGCTTAAAATGGTCACAACTTTGGGCAAAGAACCGGTGGTCCGCTTCGAGACCCGCGAGATTCAGTACCCGGCGGCTTTGGACGAACGGCTTTTCGAGATGCGCACGATCGGCGGCCTGACGCATGTCCGCTACCGCAAACCCGAGACCTTCGCGAACCCAACCGAGGCGGAGAACGCCATGGGTTTTCGGCCTGCGATGCCCCAAAGGCTTCCGCTCGGATTCCGCGTCACGGAGATGCAAACGAACGATTCGCCCCAGTGGCGCTCGCTCGTCGTGCGCATGACGGACGGGTTGGTGAAGGCCACCCTCTACCAGTGGAAGACCACCGCCCACATCGAACAGGTGACGTCGGTGGAGAATCGCACCTCGGCCGAGGCGAACGGAGTGAGCATGCTGCTCGTCTCAGAACTAACCTCTGAGCAGCGCGAGCAGATGATGGCGAGCTTTGCCAGTGCCGAATGGCCCGATTTCGATACGATCGCGACCTATAACGACCCACCGCCGGGTCAAAAGGAACCAAAGAAGACTTTTCCCACGTTTTCTCCTAACATAGGTTTGGTTGCACTAGCCCTCTTGAGAACGAACTTTTCGACACGTAAACCCACATCGACCAACAAAACAAAATGAAACCCGTACGTAGCCCCAAAACCGCCTACTGGATCCTCGCCGCAGGCTTTGTCCTCGGCGCCATGAGCTTGGCGACCCTCCAATCGGGCGTCGCGATTCAGAAGGCCTTCGCCAACTCGCCGACCTCGGCTCGGGCCCTGCCCATCAACGGCCTGACCGCCGAGAATGTCGCGACCCTCCGCACTTTGAACGAGTCGTTCGCGAACCTTTCCGAGTTCGCCAAGCCCGCCGTGGTGCACATTCGGTCCGAAAGTGGACGCGTGGTCACCTCGAACGGCCAGCGAATGCCCCAGGTTGGGGGCCAAGGTTCTGGCTTCATCTTCCGGCCCGACGGCTACATCGTCACCAATGACCACGTGGTCGGCGGCTACGACCGCGTCACCGTCATCCTCGCCGATGGCCGCGAACTCCCCGGCAAGGTGATCCGCGCCGAGGATAGCGACATCGCCGTGGTGAAGGTGGAAGGCAAGGACCTGCCCACGCTTCAGTTTGCCGACAGCAGCACCGTCCGCGTCGGCCAGTTTTCGCTCGCGATTGGGTCGCCATTCGGACTCGAGAACTCGGTCACCGTCGGTCACGTCAGCGCTATCGGTCGCCAAGACCTGATCCAAGATCGGTCGAACCCGAACACGGTTCGCATGTATCCCGACCTGATCCAGACCGATGCCAGCATCAATATGGGCAACTCGGGCGGGCCACTCATCAACGTGGACGGCCAAGTCATCGGCATCAACACCGCGATCTTCAGTGCGACCGGCGGTAGCGTGGGCATCGGCTTCGCCATTCCCGCCAACCAAGCGCGCCTGATCGCGAACAAGCTCATCACCGACGGCAAACTGACCCGCTCCATGATCGGCCTCGTGCCGGTCGATCTCAAGCCGTTCCAGAAGAAGGAACTTGGCGTTGAGGGCGGTGCGTTGGTCGAATCGGTGCAGAGCGATGGCCCCGCTGAAGCCGCTGGCCTGAAGCAAGGCGACATTATCACCAAGGTCGCCCAGACCGAGGTGAAGAATCAGCTCGACCTGCGCAACGCGATGCTGGAATACCGACCAGGAACGGAAGTGACCATTGACTATCTGCGCGCAGGCAAGCCAGGCAGCACGAAGGTGAAGCTGAAAGAGTACAGCCGACCCAAGGTCCCCACGGTAGCCCCAGGTAACGGTGGCTCGCCGCTCGATGAACTGCCGTTCGACCTCTTCAAGGATAGTCCCCCCAGCAAGAATGGCGACCCCGGCGACGGCACCGATGAGAAGCCCCTTCGCGCTGGTCCCGTCCGGCTCGGTGTGATGGTCGAATCTGTCTCGCCGGCCCTGAAGACCCAGTTCAACCTGCCCGACAATGCCGCCGGTGCGGTTGTGGTCACGGTCCAGCCTGGATCGGTAGCAGATCGGTTGGGTCTGAAGGCAGGCGACTTGATCGAGCGATTCGATAAGCAGGTGATCGCGAAAGCGCAAGACTTGACCGACCTCATGAAGGGCGTCAAGCTCGGCGACCGAAAGTCCATCGCGTACCGACGATTCGATAAGGGATCTGAAGTTCGCGTGGAGACCGACGTCGCGTTCCGCTAACAAAACCCGTGACCGCTAATCGAAAACCCCAGATCTAGTCTGGGGTTTTCGTTTTGTTTGCGGCCAACGATCTAGATTAGCGCGGTTTGGTCGCGTGCTTCGGCAGCGACTTGTCGTTGCGAGCCTCGGTCGCGGCGGCTTCGCAGCGATCGCAGAACTGCTGCGGCGTGATCTCGCCGTTCAATAGCGAAGACATGGCATCTTGCGACTCCTTGCCCAGCTTGGGATACCACTGGATGTATTCCACGGACCAAACTGCCTTCGACGCGCGGAAAGCCGTCGCGGCATCCTTCAGGTGCTCGGGCAGCTCGGTCTGGTCGCTGCCCTTGATGGCCGTGAACGTGCCCTTCTCGCGAACAAACTGCTTCGCTTTGTCCAGCGAAGTCATGTAGCGGAACAGCTCGATGCCGGGCTTGGGGTTCTTGGCTTTCGAGGGGATGATCCATGGCTCGATGCCGACGGAGACGTTCGAGGCATCCTTGCCACCATCCAGAGTTGGCGGGTTGAAGTACGCCATCTTGAATCCCTTGGGCATCACGTTCTTCATTTCCGAGTTCAGCCAAGTTCCGCAGGGGATCATCAGGGCTCGGTTCTGGACGAACTCCATCTGCGATTCGGTGTGGCTCATCGCGGTCGCGCCGGGTTGCAGATAGCCCTTCTTGCGCAACTCGTCGATGCGGTTCGCCGCCTCTAGCATTGCCGGCGAATTCCACGCCCCGGGCTTCAAGGCCTGGGCGTCGTCCAGCGCTTGGATTCCGCCCGCGCTGATGACCCACGGGAACAAGAAGCCGGTGATCATGTAATACGGGTACTTGCCCTGGAACGTGATCGGCGCGATCCCTTTTGCCTTGGCGGCCTCGCAAAGGGCCAGCAGCTCTGTCCAATTCTTAGGCGCGGTCCAACCGTTCTTGGCAAAGAGGGTGGGGTCATACCACCAGCCGTTCATGCTGAAGTAGTACGGCATGAGGTACTGCTTGCCCTCGTACTGGCCCAGACGAAGGAGCGAGGGCTCGAAGGTGTCGAGCCACTTTGTTTCGGTTCCGTAAGCTTTCTCCTGCAGGGCCTCGTCCCAGGGCGTGACTTGGTTTTCGTAAACCAGCGCCCAATAGCCCATGTCCCAACCCGGGAATGCAAGGTCAGGGGGCGTTCCCGCAATGAATCGCGGTCGAAGTTGCTCCCAAACCCTCGGGTTGCCACTGACCTTGAACTGGGCCGTGCCCGTTTTGTCCTGCAGTTCCTGCGCCGCCTTGGCGTAGAAGTCGATGTCGTATCCACCCTTGAACGCCACCACGTCGACGACAGGGCCTTTGTTGGTGTTGCCCGAAGTTCGCGTGAAATCGGAGGAGCCGGGGTTGTTCGACATCGGACCGTTGTTGGTGGGTCCGCCACAACCGGCAAGCACCGCAACACCCATCGCCATGACCATGAATCGAGATCTCATGACGTCTAGTTTGTCACGCGCGCGGGAATTCCTGCGAAGACCGACTCGGTACCATGGAGGGCGATGCTGAAGGCCCTCATTTTCGACTTCGACGGTTTGATTCTGGACACCGAAACGCCGGAGTTTGAGGCCTGGAAGGCGATCTTCGCCGCGCACGGCCACGAGTTCCCCCTCGATTTCTATGCATCCTTCCTCGGTAAGGGCGCGAGCCTCATCGAAGAATGGCCGCTAGATCGGCTCGCCCGCCTCACCGGCGGCGAGATTGATCGCGATTCGATTGAACGAGCCTACGAGCAGCGGCGTATGCAGACCATCCTTTCCAGCGAGATCCTTCCCGGGGTCACTGATCTCCTCGCCGACGCGAAGGCGTCGGGACTGAAGATCGGCCTTGCGAGCAGTTCAAAGCACCGTTGGGTTGATGCCCACCTTGAACGGCTGGGGCTCCTGCACTACTTCGAGACCATCGCCTGCGCCGATGACGTCGAGCGCGCCAAACCATTTCCTGATCTCTACTTGCTCGCCTGCGCGAACCTGGGTGTGCAACCTCACGAGGCACTGGCCCTCGAAGATTCGTCGAACGGATCACGCGCGGCCCAAGCCGCGGGCGTGTTTGTGGTCGTGGTGCCGAACCCGGCGACCTCGTGGCATGACCTCTCCCACGCCAACGCCCGCCTCGAATCCTTGGCGGGCGTCAGCGTGGACGCCGTTCGTCAGCTGATGCTCACTTCACCTGCGTAACGCCGGGTGGGAGCACCACGTGGACATCGCCGTGTCGCACATCTACCTCAATCAGGCCCTTGGGGTGCGCCAGCTTGCCGTGAGCCCACTCTAATGGCCCTAGCTGAGGATCAACTCTCACCGTCTCGAACCCGAACGAGGCAGGGCGAATGCCCAGTATCGTAGTGAGGTAGTGGAAGAGCGGGTGCGCGCCCCAAGCGTGGCAGTCTGACCGCGTTGGCTCCGGCGCTTCGATGGTCGTCTTAAGACCATTCTGCACCAGACCAAACCAAAGTTCCATGCGCTCAACGAGCTTGTCTGTGCGACCCAAGAGGCGATAGGCCTCGAACAGGTAGTGCGAGAAGTAGATGGTCGTGCGTGTTAGCGAGTGATCGCCGAGAAAGGCCTCCATGTCGTGCCCAATCGAAGGACCATCCGCTCGCCCGAAGTCATCTGCTATCAGCGAGAGGGCCTGGACATGCTCGCTAAACTTGGTTTTCGCGAGGTCATCGGCAAAGAGCCCGCGCTCACTGGACCAGAAGGCGGCCTTGAAGCTCCGGAACACTTTATCCGCCAAGCGCCCGTGGCGAAGGGCCATCTCTTCCTCGCCCAACCATTGCTCCAGCGCCTCGGCATACCGAAGCGCAAGGACAAACTGGAGGTTGTAGAGACCATGCACCGTACCGGGAGGGGATTCGGGAAGGTCACCGATCCAGTCGAAATAGTTCCACCCGAACGGCGAGACAAGGAGATGATCCTCGTTCACCAAAGGTCGGAAGTAATCGAGTACCGCCCGTACGCCTTGCATTCGATCTTTGACAAATGCACGGTCGCCGCGCCACAGAGCAAAGTCGTACACCATGCCCGTCCACCAGAGCGAGAAGGGAGGGATGAACTGGGTGACATTGGTGGGATATCGCGAATGGGTGAGCCCTTCGGGAATTCGCGATAGGTCAAACATTCGGATCGCCTTGCGCGGCAATCGATCATCTTTAGTCCATGCGTATGACGTCAGGACTTCCAAACGTGTATCACCCACATACATCAACTGCTCATAGTAAGGGCAGTCCATGTAGGTCTCGTGCGAGCACATTTGCAGTACGCGCTTGCCAATCGGGATTACTTCTTCGAGCCGAGGGTCCGACGAGGTGAACGTGCCCTCGAACCGGTAGGGGTAGTGGGTGTCCCGGACCGCAAACGACTCCAAAACTAGCGGCTGGTCGCCGGTCTCGATGGTGATCTCGACAAACCGGCCCGCCTCCCACCACAGGGTCTCGTAGGTGCGATGCTCTCCACCATCGGGATCAAACTGGTCGCCAACGCCCCAGAAAACGCGGCCATCGACCTCATTTCGGTTCCCCTTGGCCATCGCCCCGATCCACTCGCCCTTACCCGGTGCCCGGGCGAAGAGCGATTCGGCCCAGTGCACCCGGATTTTGCTGCCTGCACCCTGGCTCACAGTGAGCTCCGGATAGGCGCAGTAGTAGTCCTCCAGGTCGATCAAAACGCGGCGACTGGTGCGCGGCGCGACCGTCACCGGGGTCCCCGTCAAGAAGCTTTCCCAGGCAGGCTCGGCATCCGCGACGGGATTGGATAGCTTCACGACCTGAGTGCGTGAGTTCCCCAGATTCGCATCATCCACGGCCCGGACTCGGCCGACGATCTTGCGCTCTTCTTGCATCGCAGGCAAGGTTCCCGGCTCCACGACCCAGATTCGATGCTGATCACGTGAGTTCTGGTCGAAGACCGGTCCCACCACCACGGCGGGCTGCCATCCCGTGCCCAGACCTTTCTCGAAGCCCCAATCGAACTTGGACCCGACGATGTGGACCTTCGCGCCACAGCCCCAAGCCTGATCGCGGCCAAGCCACTGGTAGCCGCCGAGCCGCTTGACTTCCCAAGTCGCGATGCCCGTGGTCAACTGCGCGGCCAAGTCACCTTCAGCGGCAAAGAAGAATGCGGGACGGACGGTCATCTGGGCGAACGGCGCGTAGGCTGGCTCTTCCTGGCTCCCCCCCGCTGCTGGTCCTGGCTGGGTTTCCGTCACGCTGAGCCACCAAGTGCGGGCAACGAAAACGTGCTCGCCCGGGGTCAGTGTCACCTCGTAGGTCTCATAGAACCAGTGCGTGCGGTCGCCACGCTCGGAACCTCGCCCGATTCGAACGCCATCCAGATACAACTCGTACCGCTGGTCGGCGGAGACGTGAAACCGCAGCTTCTGCTCCGTGTCAACCTTCACCGTTCGTCGAAACGCCATCACGCGCGGTTCTGCGTCGCCGCGCTCCTGCAAGTCGACCCAGCGCGCGGGCCAATGGCCGGCCTGCCAAACCGAATCGGGATAGGCAAATGGATGAGGCTGACTGGGGACTCTCATGGCGCGATATTACCGAGCGGAGGGCGAGTCGGGTGCGGTCTAGTCGGTAAGATGTTTGAGGCATGAAGACACTTTGGGGTGGTGCATTTTCCGAAACGACCGACGAATTGGTGGAACGCTTTGGCCAGTCGATCCGCACGGACCTGAATTTTTGGCAAGAGGACATCATCGGGTCGGTCGCCCATGCCCGGATGCTTGCGAAGCAAGGCATCATCTCTGCCGAGGAAGCCTTGACCTTAGAGAAAGGCCTCGAAAAAATCCACGAGCAAGGACCCCAGTATTTGAACCTGGATGTGGAAGACATCCACACGGCAATCGAGATTCGCCTCAAAGAGATCGTCGGTGATGTCGCGGGCAAACTCCACACCGCCCGATCGCGCAATGACCAGGTCGCGACCGATACGCGGCTGTACCTCCACAACGAGCTCCTTCAAGTTTTCGACCTTCTTAAGCGCCTGCAAGAGACCCTATTGGACCAGGCCGAGATTCACCGCGACAACCTCATGCCCGGCTACACGCACCAGCAGCGAGCGCAGCCAATCACCCTCGGCTTCTACCTGCTCGCCCACTTCTGGGCGTTGCAACGCCACGGCTGGCGCGCCGAACGACTGCTGGAATTGGCGAACTACTCGCCCCTGGGTTCGGCCGCACTCGCCGGAACTGGCTTCCCCATCGACCGCCATATGACCGCGCAGGAACTCGGCTTCACCGCCCCGATCCCGAATGCCCTCGATGCCACCAGCGACCGCAGCTATATCCTCGATGCCCTTCACCTTTGCGCGCTCGTGATGCTGGACCTCAGCCGGATCTCACAAGACCTCGTGCTCTTCAGTGGCCGTGAATTCGGCTTCGTCAAGCTCGCCGATGCCGTAACCACCGGCTCCTCGATCATGCCCCAGAAGCGAAACCCCGACATGGCCGAGCTGATCCGTGGCCGCACCGGACGCGCCGTGGCCAACTGGGTCACCCTCGCCACCGTCATGAAGGGATTGCCCCTGGGCTACAACCGCGACACCCAAGAGGACAAGCCGCCGCTCTTTGATTCGCTCGGAAAGGTGAAGGATGCGATCCATCTCGTCCGCCTGATGCTGGAAACCGCCGAATGGCAGACCGAGCGCATGGCGACCTCCACTTACGGTGATTTCTCGACTGCCACCGACCTCGCGGACTTTCTGGCCACCTCGGGCACCCCGTTCCGCGAGGCCCACGAGATCGTTGGCAAGGTTGTCCGCGGGTGCTTGGAACGAGGCATCGTGCTGGAGGAACTTACGCCGGAAACCCTCCACGCCATCGCCCCCGAAGTGCCGGTAGAAGCGCTTGGGGTCTTCCGAGCCGAAGATTCGGTGCGCCGACGAGAGTCCTACGGTGGCCCCGGACCGAAGGCCATGGAGCAGCAACTGCGCCATGCCCGCGTGATTTTCGGCCAGCAAGGCTTCCCTACTATTGCGTAACTACTGGCCCAATAGTGGAGCCACGAAGTACGACTGCCACTGGACGCTTTCTGGATACAGTTTGTTCAGTTGGTCGGCGAAGTCCGCGTAATCTTTGCCGTAAGCGGTTGAGGCTGCTCGATAGGCCTGGTTCGGTTCGTACCAGAATCCGGGCCGAATTGGCTTGGAGTTGATCACAACTTTGCCAAGAAGGAGCGGCTTTGCGTAGTCAAGAGCGACTCGGATTGAGCCACCATTCGGGCTCTGGTAACCCCACAGATCAACGTCATACTTGACCCCAAGCTGAGCCAGGATCGACCAGCCCCGCAGGGCAAAGCAGGTGTACATCAAGGCATCCGGGCGGGCCAACTCTTTTGGCATCTTGCCGTCAGGAAGGATTTGATTGTCGATGAGTGACTTTGCGTTCGATAGGTGCTTTCGAACGTCGTCTGGCCGACCGAGAGCGTCGGCGATGCAGGCCACTGTCACATGCCAGTAGACCGCATGAATGTTGTCGGTTTTCGACTCTTTGACTGCGCTTGGGTTCGTCGTACACCAACTGTAGAAGGCACTCATCCAGGCACGAATGCTGGACCTCTCGGAATCGGAAAAGTCGGGAATCGTCAGAACGACCGGCATCATTTCCCATAGTTGGAATGAGCTATTGAGGTCAACCATTCCGGAGGCTGTGTGGATGAGCGGACGGTCGGGAGACCATTGGCTGTAGAGGAAGTTCGGATTCATCCGCGTTTCTGGCGTAATCATCCATGCTCGAACATGAGCCGCAACTGCCTTTGAGTACTTCGGATCATCGGAGAGAATCCAACAAAGCGTGCCTATGCTAACGACTTTCTCAAAATTCCACCACGCCCGATCATCGGTGTACTGCTGAAGCTGCTCTGTGTTGACCTCGCCATCCTTATACTGCGTCTTTGCTGATGTGTCACCGGCCCAGCGGTAACGTGCCCAACTCACATAGTCATGAGAATCGCCGCTTGGCGAAGGCGACGTCTTCGCGGTAACCGTTACGATAGGAGCATCAATCACCTGCTTTTGGGCTCTTGAGACCAGTGTCTTCCAGACGGGAGGCACCAAGCCTGCCCGGACCATGGTGCGACATTCACGGACTAGTGATTTTGAGTACGTGTATAGCCCATCTTCTGGATTCGGCGAAGGAGCCATCACACTCGCAATGGCAGGCAGACAGAAGATGGAACAGGCTAGGCGCTTTTGAAGCATTGGAACGACCCTTAACAGGTTACTAGCGTACCGCTCCTGTCCAGGCTCTTCTGGGTCGCCTGGGTAGTTTGGCAAGTCATCATGCATTTGCCGTGTTTGCACAAAAAGGCCCGGCCCGAACTCTCGTTCGGGCCGGGCAGTAACCGCCGACTAGTGGATGCCGGGGAAGCCCCAGCCGCCGCCGTTCTGGTAACCGTAGTACCAGTTCCAGTTGTTCATGTTGCGTCGGTCGACCCAGATGTTCTGGAACCACTTGATGGCTCCCTTCTTCATGGTCTTCGCGTGTCCATCGGCAAACGCCATGGGGGCAACACCGCTGAAGCGGTAGCGGGCATGGGCCGCGCATTCCCAAGCGCCGCTCGTGAGGGCCGAGCAGTCAGAGTCGAACACAGGCGAATAGACGGCCGTGCCCGGGGTGTACACGTCCACGCCATCGCGCAGAATCGTCGAAGGGTCGCCGGGAGTGGCAAGAATCGAGCCAACCCACTGCTGCTGCCAGTCGTGGAACCAAGGGTAGCTCCATGCCGGATCGTTGGCGCCCTTCTCCATCAGGATGATCTTGTCTGCGGTCTGATCAACCACCGACTGCGAAACGCCAGGATTCGCACTGCCGCCGAAGTTGTCGAAGTTGTTCACGAACAGCGAGAAGTGAACGCCGTAGCTGAACGAAGCACCCGAGCTGAATCCAGGCGTGGACGACTTGGGGTTGCCGGGGCTGCGGAAGATGCCGTCTTGGGCAAAGTTCTGGTCGACGCCTGCGGCGCTGACCCTCTTATCGCCACTCTTCAAGTAGGGATAGATGGCCGTCGCCCACGTGTAGTGGCGATCGCCAGAGCCGTACTCCGACTGGGCGAAGTGGTCGTCGTAGTCGGTCGAGTACATCGTGATGCCAAGCGCAAGCTGCTTGACATTGCTCAGGGACTGGGTCTTCTTGGCCGCCAACTTTGCTTGCGCGAAGACGGGGAACAGGATCGCCGCGAGGATCGCAATGATTGCGATCACCACGAGGAGTTCGATGAGGGTAAATGCTTTTCGGTTCATATGGATCTCTTCTTTGAGCGGGGCGTTCATGGGGATGAGCGCACAGTTGATGTGGATTCCCTGCGATCAAACTCGCAAGGGAAGATGATTGACGAATGATCCAGGTCGCCCTGAATATGGTTTAAGACTTTAGTGGCTGCCTGCTTGGCCATTTCCACGATGGGTTGGCGAATGGCACTGAGCTTCGGCGTGGTGGTATCGCAATAGTCTGTGCTGTCGAAGCCCACCACGCTGAGCTGATCGGGTATCCGGATGCCCGCTTCCGTTGATCGCAAAAGGACGCGGCCCGCCAACGCTTCGGTCCAGCAAATGAGCGCGGTTTCAGGTGGCTTTGAATTCATCCAAAGCTGAAAGTCGTAAGCATGCCAATCCCAGGCCAGCATCGTTGCCCCCACACCACGCTCCTGAAGCGAGCGAACGAACGCTTCTCGGCGGGCGACGCAGTCGGGCGTTTTCTCTTCCTCAACCTCGTTGGCAAAGGCAATCTTTCGGTGTCCAAGCTCCCAGAGGTGCTCGACTGCCAGCTCGATACCCGCATCATTGTCACAGCCAACGAAGGAGGCGGTAAGCATCTGGTCGCAATGCCCTGCGTTCATCGCGACGATTGGAATCGGGCACTGTTCAATCAAAGCCAAAAGCGCGGGGTCCAAAGCAAGCTTGCACCAGACCACGCCCTCTAGTTGCCCATCACTGAGGGCAGACAGCAGGTCTTCGTTCGACATATCGGGCAAGATCGTCAACCGAAACTGATTGGCATACAAAACCTGACCGATGCCATCCAAGAGGTGGGCGTAATAGCGGGGCCCCTGGGCAATGGTTCCGAAATGCTCGAAGACCAACCCAACTGCACCCGTCTTTCGCCCGCGCAAGTTACGCGCGACCGAGTTGGGTCGGTAGTTGAGTCGGTCTGCCGTTTCCCGGATGAGGGCAGCTCGTACTTCGCTGACGCGAACCGTCTTGCCCGCCCCGTGCAGGACTTTCGAAACCGCCGCCGTGGAGACGCCCGAGGCGCGCGCCACATCGTGGATGGTCACCGCCATGGCTTATCTGCCTTTCGTCGAGTCAGATTCAGAAGGCTGGCTATTCAGCTTCAGCATCTCCTTCATCTTGGCTTTGCCTTCAGGAGTCATCGACTTGTCGTTGTCAATGGCGCGGGCGCGGTCCTCATTGGCCTTTTGAATCGCATCCGCCGTGGGAGCGTTGGTGGGGTTGCTATCGCAACCAATGACAGCGAGGAGCAAGAGCGCGGAGAGAAATGCGGATTTCTTCATTGGAATCAACCTTGGTATTCGTGATTATACGATTAATCATCCATAATCAAGGCCAAAAGGTCCGAATATTTTTGGCGACAGCCATGTGGCCGACGTCCCATCAAACGAAAATCTGGCTATTCCAGGGCAACGCCGTTGACGACCAGGCGGAACCGGTAGCCAAGCATCTGCGCCGACTTGCGGCACATCACCATTCGGGAGAGGAAAATCTCGAAGTACTCCATCACCGTGGCCTCGCTCTGGTCAATATCGAGCGTCAGCGAGATGGTCTTGTCCAAATTCTCCATCGTCACGTGGCTGCTCGTGACCGCGTAATTCACTCGGTCATGGATATCGAAGCTCTCCATCAGGGTGTTCTGCACCCGGCTGCGGTGGACATCGCTCTTGTCCGCCACGATCAGCGCCGCCGATAGGCGCGAAATCGGGCCGCCGAGAAGCTCCTCGTGGTTGCCAATCGCACCCAGCACGGGAGCGACTTCGGCCACATCCATCCCCATCTCATTCAAAATCGTGAACGCCAGGTTGGCGCCCGAAATGGGGTGATTCACGCGGTTGATCACATTGCCGATGTCGTGCAGATACCCGGCGATTTTGCCGAGTTCGACCTCGCGCGTGGGAGCATCAAGGTTCGCGAGAACCTCCCCCGTGATCTTGGCGACCAGCGACGCATGCCGCTGGCCATGCTCGGTGTAGCCCATCGACCGGAGCACTTCGTTGGCTCCGTCGATGAGCTGACGCACCTTCGGGTTCGCCTGAACTTCGGCAAAGGTTACGGACATGCCTTAGTTCAGCACATCTTGGATGAACTGGATGTCCTCGGGGCTTAATTCGCGACCGGCCGCGGCCACGTTACATGCCGACTGGCGCTCGTTGCGGAAGCCCGGAATGACGCACGCCACGTGCGGCATCGCCAAAACATAGTTGAGCGCAACCGAGGCGAGGTCCTCAATGGAATCGCCAAATCGTGCTTTCAGCTTCGCCAGCTTGGGTTTCAGCTCGGCGATCGCTTCGGCCTTGAAGGCCCCCGAATGCTCGCGGTGGTCGCCCGGCTCGAAGCTGGGCGGGTTCTCCGGGTTGTACTTGTCCAGCAAGCGAGCCTGAGCCAATGGGCTGAACGCTACGAAGCTCATGCCGTGCTCCTCCATCAGCTTGCTCACTCGCGATCCGGGGCGAATGAAGTGATCATCCAATGCGTGGGCCCAGCTTTGGAGAACCGAGGGCCGCACCTTCGGCACCACGCGCTCGAAGTCATCCTCCGAATACGCCGACTGACCCTTCAGCCGGACCTTGCCCTCGGCGACCAGGCGATCCATCATCTCCACCGCATCGTCCAGATACACATCGTCCTTGCCGAAAGACCCGTGGTGGAAGTAGTAGAGGTCGATGGTCTCGAGCTCCATATTGATCAGCGACTGCTCGCACTGGTGACGGATGTGCGCTGGCTCGTAGGCATGGGCGGCGGTCCCGGGGAAATGGCCGACCTTGGTGGCGATCACGAAATCCGTCGCCTTCAGGCCAAGCTTGCGCAAGACCCGCGCCAGCATCTGCTCGGCCCGACCGTTGCCGTACACGTCGGCATTGTCGAAGTGGTTGACGCCAGCATCGACCGCGAGCTTGATCGCCGCCGTGACCTCGTCTTCGTCCACGTTGGCCCAGCCATTGGGCGACCCATTCACCCAGTTCAGACCGCCCATAGTCCAGCAACCCAGGCTGATTTCCGAAACAAACACTCCCGATCGTCCAAGCTCGCGCTTCTGCATGGCTCTAGTTTGGCCGATTCAGATCGTCACTTCTTCTTAAAGTAGTCGCGGAGTTCCACGATGCCGGTCCACACCAAGAACATCGTTCCCCCGACAACGGCACCGATCATTAACTCACCTATGAAGGCAAACGTCGGCTGTTCTCCCGGTGGATGCTCCTTTACCGAGTAGTACGACGTTAGACTAACGATGGCAACGACAACCGCCACGACAACTCCCAAGCAGCCGCAAACGATTAAGCGGTCATTGGTCGCCTTTCTCTTGGCTTCATCGTGCGGATTCAACTAACCCTTCCTTGGCACTTCAAACTTGTGCTCTTCCGCCGTGTAGCCCGTGAGCCTCGTCCCCATAGGGGCCTCGATGTTGCGGCCTTTGAATATTCCACGCAGGGTCCGGTCCATCGAACCGGCGAGGTGAGCTACCTCCTTGAGCGCGGTAAGCGCGAGCAGGGCATCCGACCCGGCCAAACCTGTCAGGTCCCCGCCCTTCGCCCGCGCGGCGACATCAGCGAGAGCCTGCCAGGATCGGTCGCTGCGCAGGGTTTCTGCCGTGGCGGGAAGTGCCATCTCGGTCGCAACTCCCTCCAAGACCTTGCGTAAGTCTGGCGCCCGGAGGTCCACGGCGCCCTTCGACTGCAGCTGATCCAGCGCACCCTTCCAAGAATCGCGCAGCTCCTTGTTCTTGCCCACGCTCTCGGCTAGATCGGCGAGGTCTGGGCCTTCTGTATTCGCCCGAGTTAGGGCGAATTCCTCGTCACCTGTGCGTTCGCCGGGCCGCAGCCGAACCTCACCACCCACGGCTTGCACGCTTAGAAATCGGATCGAAAGGCGTGCGGGCTGGTTCACAAACTGCGTAAAGGGCGTTGCCCCCCGGCTCTGCACGACTTCGACCATGGCGACTGCGCCAGCCGGAATCGCGACCTTGCCTTCAGCGCCCAAGACGTCCTTTTCGACCAGGGCGGGGACTTTGGTGCCCTCGTCGGTCCCTCCTGAGGAAATCGGTTGGAGCAGCAGCAACGAGACCGGTGTGGCCTCCGGCAGGGTGTCACGATCCATCGGTGCGGGCCCGAAAGGCAACTTGCCCATGTTCCACGCCAACCCCACCGCCCCGATGGCCACAACCGCCGCCAACCCTACCGCCCAACCGTTTTTCATTCAGGATATGGACGGCTGAAAGTTGGCGAAGATGCGGAAAGTCTTGGGACCCGGACGAGGCGTCCGGGCTCCATCAATAGGCCCGGGCGAAGACGACGCGCTGCGGACTCGGCTTGCCGCTGAATACGCAAACGCCTGGATTCGCGTCATCCGGATGCAGAGGCTCCAGCGGGATGCACCGGATCGTGCACTTCGTCGCCGCGGCAATGGCGTCCTCGGTCTCCTGAGTTCCGTCCCAATGCGCCACCAAGAAGCCAACGCCGCCATCACCCGAGCATCGCTCGGTGAAATCAGCCCAGGTGTCCACCCGATGCGTGTTCGCTTCCCGATGAGCAAGTGCCCGTTCGAACAAGGCCTTCTGAATCTCATCCTGCAAGGCAACTGCTCGCTCGACGATCTCATCCAAAGGCAAGGTGACCTTGTCACCCGTATCTCGTCGCGCAACGATGGCGGTTCCCGCCTCAAGGTCGCGAGGTCCGATCTCCACGCGCACCGGCACCCCGCGCATCTCCCAGTAGTTGAACTTGGCCCCGGGCGATTCTTTCTCGCGCACGTCAATCTTCGTGCGCAGACCCCGCGCCTTCATCTCCGCTGCGAGCTTCTCACACGCCCCAATTGTCAGCGCGCGCGTCTCTTCATCGCGGCCCATGGGCACGAAAACAACCTGAATCGGGGCCAAGCGCGGAGGCGCGACCAAGCCCTGGTCATCCGAGTGGGCCATTATCAACGTGCCAACCAGACGCGTCGAAACACCCCACGACGTGGCGTAAACGTCCTTGATAGTGTTGTCCTTGTCGACGAACTTCACGTCAAACGCCTTCCCAAAATTCGTGCCCAGGTGGTGCGAAGTCCCGGCCTGAATCGCGCGCAGGTCCTGGGTCAGGGCCTCCAAGCAGTAGGTGTGGTCAGCCCCGGCGAACTTCTCGCCTTCGCTCTTCAGGCCCACCAAAACCGGCACCGCCATCCACTCCTCGGCGAACTTGCGATAGACGTGGTGCAGAATCGTGAGCGTCTCTGCCTCGGCTTCCTCATAGGTCGCGTGCGCGGTGTGGCCCTCCTGCCAAAGGAACTCGGCCGTGCGCAAGAACAGGCGCGTCCGCAGTTCCCACCGGACAACGTTGGCCCACTGGTTTACCAAAATCGGGAGGTCACGGTAGCTCTGAATCCAGTCCCGATAGGTGTTCCAGATGATCGTCTCGCTGGTCGGGCGCACGATCAGCTCTTCCGTCAGCTTGGCGTCGGGGTCGGGCATGAGGCCGGTGCCGTCCGGCTTCGCCTTCAATCGGTGGTGGGTGACAACCGCGCATTCCTTGGCAAAGCCATCCACATGCTCGGCCTCTTTCTCAAAGAATGACTTGGGGATGAAGATCGGGAAGTAGGCGTTCTGGTGCCCGGTCTCCTTGATCATGTCGTCCAGGGCGCGCTGCATCAGCTCCCAAAGGGCGTAGCCATGCGGCTTGATCACCATGCAGCCACGCACCGCCGAGTGATCGGCGAGGTCGGCCTTCAAGACCAGTTCGTTGTACCAATCCGCATAATTTTCGCTACGCAGCGGAAGGCCTAGGTTTGATTTCTTCATGGTTGCGAAGGAGTGTACTTTCTCATTGGCCATCTTCCCTCTGACTGGCGGCATCAATTTGAGTCGCCACCGCCCTCGCTGCCCCTTCGCTACATTGGGAAAAGTGTGGTATGAAGTACCAAAGCGACCTTGCCATGTTCCAGAACCGACTTCTCATCTCTAAGGTTAGCGTTGTGTCATCGCTGGGTTTTCTGGCTGTCGCCACTGCAATCCCCGGACTGACCGGGCAAGCCGCGGCCGACCAGCAGGGTCTTGCCCTCTACAAATCCAAGATCAAACCGATTTTGGCGTCGCGGTGCTTGCCTTGTCATACCGGGTCTGGTGGAAGCGGTGGACTAGACCTGACGCGACGTGCCTCAATTCTCGCGGGGGGCGTGAGCGGGCCAGCCGTCAACCTCACCAAAACATCTGATAGTTTGATTTTGCGCTTCATCAACTACCATGAGGCCCGCAAAATGCCTCCTCAGGGCAAGATTCCCAAAGTCGAAATTGACCTTCTGACAAAGTGGGTGGCGATGGGATTGCCTATGCCCGATAAAGCGACGCCAGGGGCGAATCCAGCTACTGATTCACACAGCGTGCCCGAGGTGAATGCGCAAACAAAGAACTTCTGGGCCTTCCGACCGGTTAAGCGGCCAAGTGTGCCCTCAGTGAAAAATGCCGCTTGGGTGCGAGTTCCCCTCGACGCGTTCATCCTCGCCAAACTGGAAAAGAACAGCTTGACGCCCGCAACTCCGCTCTCTCGGGCGGCTTGGCTACGTCGTGTCACCTACGACCTGATTGG
This sequence comes from Fimbriimonas sp., assembly GCA_049317025.1. GTDB lineage: Bacteria > Armatimonadota > Fimbriimonadia > Fimbriimonadales > Fimbriimonadaceae > Fimbriimonas. The sequence goes on from JBMOJD010000016.1 coordinate 30,718, forward strand.
GCTTCCGCCGAAACCCGAGGAAACGAGAGCGTTTCTGGCCGACAAAACGCCTAAGGCTTATGAAAAAGTAGTCGATCGCTTGCTTGCCTCGCCACACTACGGCGAAAAATGGGGGCGTCACTGGCTTGACCTTGTTCGCTACGCGGAAACGAATAGTTTTGAGCGTGACAGTGCGAAGCCTTTTGCCTACCGCTATCGAGACTATGTGATCAAGTCTCTTAACGATGACAAACCTTACGACGTCTTCCTGAGGGAACAACTTGCTGGCGATGAACTGGATAAGGTAACAGCGGAGACCTTGACTGCGACGGGTTTTTACCGCCTTGGTCAATGGGATGATGAACCCGCGGATCCCGAACAAGCCCGCTATGATGAACTTGACGACATCATCGCGACAACGACGCAGACTATGCTTGGTCTAACGGTCAACTGCGCTCGATGTCATGACCATAAGCTTGATCCCATTCCTCAGAAGGACTACTACCGTTTGCTCGCGTTTTTCCAAAATATCCGGCGGTATCAGCAAGGTGGATGGGAGCGAGTAGATGTGCCGGCTCTTCGCGTCATTGCGACAGAGGATGAACGAAAGAATCATGCTGATGCTGTGGCTCGATGGCGGGCTCAAATCGATCCTTACGACAAGGCGATAGCTGACGTTGATAAGAAGGTAGCGCCATCGTTTGCACCTGTGGAAGTACAGGAATTCCGGGATGAAGCGAAACGTCCCGAAATCATTAAGAAGCGGGTTCCTCAGCTTGTCTCGGAGCAAGAGTTTACCGATTATGTTAAGAACACCGAGGCAAGGAGAACCTTGCGTGATAACCCTCCTCCGGGTATGACGAGAGCCTTGGGTGTTTCGGAAAACAAACTTCCAGTGCAACCGACCCATATCTTGGCGCGGGGAAACCCTCATGCTCTTGGTCCTGCTGTCACTCCAGGGTTCCTCTCGGTTCTTTCGCCCCCAGAACCTGTCATCAAACCGAAGTCAGATGGCACGTCTTCGGGCCGGCGTCGAGCGCTGGCCGAGTGGATCACAAGTCCCAAGCATCCTTTGACGGCTCGCGTGATGGCGAACCGTCTGTTCCAGCATCACTTTGGGCGGGGCATCGTGCGCTCCGCATCGAATTTCGGACGGTTGGGCGACTCTCCAACCCATCCCGAGTTGCTGGATTACCTTGCAACGGAGCTGATTAAGTGTAACTGGCGGCTCAAACCAATGCACCGAATGATCACGCTGTCTAGTGCTTATCGGATGTCGTCGCAGGGCAACAAAGTCGCCTTGGCGAAGGACCCCGAGAACAACCTCCTCTGGCGAGTCGATATGCGCCGGTTGGCGGCGGAGGAGATTCGAGACTCGATTCTCGCCGCGAATGGGACTCTAAACCCAACGTTGTACGGCCCCTCAGTTTATCCCCGTATTCCTCCGGAAGTGCTGGCAGGTCAAAGCGTTCCCGGCTCGGGATGGGACGTTAACTCGGGTCCAGAGCACCAAACAAGGCGGAGTATTTACACTCACATCAAGCGGAGCCTAGCCTTGCCGATGTTGGCAAGTTTTGATGCGGCGGATACCGACTCGACTTGCCCTGTCCGATTCGCCACTACACAGCCTACCCAGGCGCTAACGATGCTAAACAGCCCCTTCATGGCCCAGCAAGCGGATGACTTTGCTTCTTCCCTCCAAGCCAGCGCCGGAAGTGACCCCAAAGCGCAAGTGACGCAGGGACTTTGGCGTGCTTTGCAACGCCCACCAACGGAAAAGGAGATTGCTCGGGGAGTTGCCTTTCTCCGCGAAACAGTTCAGCAATCTGGTGCCAGTCCAAAGGAAGCGCTTCGCCGTTATTGCCTCATTCTGCTCAACTTGAATGAGTTTATGTATCTAGATTAATGAGAAGAACGTATGGAAAATGAATTTTGCGGAAGGACTCGTCGCCAATTCCTCTGGGACATGGGAGCAGGATTTGTCGGAACTGCCATGGCGGGGATGTTCGATGACTCCTTCTTTTCGCTGCAGGCTTTTGCGGCGGATGGCGTCACTCCCTTTACTCCGCCTCAGGCGGGCAAAAGCGGAGCTAAGACGCCTATGTTTCCTGCCAAGGCCAAGAGTGTCATTTTCCTGTACATGTACGGCGGCCCCTCCCAAATCGATACCTTTGATTACAAGCCGAAAATGAAGGGGATGGACGGAAAGACCATTGAGGTCAAGACATTTGGACGTGGGGGCCATAAGAACCAGGGACGGATTGTTGAGCCCCGTTTCGAGTTCAAGCAGCACGGTCAGTGTGGAAAATGGGTCTCTTCGCTTTTTCCAAACCTGGCTACTTGTGTCGATGATATCGCTTTCATCCACTCCATGACCGCTGATTCTCCCATCCATGGATCGGCCATGCTTCAGATGAATTCGGGCAAGATTCTCAGTGGCAGTCCGTGCATAGGTTCGTGGGTGAACTATGGACTAGGGAGTGTCAACCAAAATCTTCCGGGCTTTGTTGTCATGCTTGACCCTCGCGGAGGGCCGATCTCGGGGCCGAAGAACTGGTCCAGTGGCTACATGCCTGCCACTTACCAAGCAACAGTAGTCAGTGCAACGGATACCCCCATCCTAGACTTGCGACGGCCGAGTGACTTGCGAGACGCCGATCAGCGAAAGATCCTCGACACCCTAAACGCTTACAATTCCGAGCATGAGCGGATCCGGGCCGACAACTCGAACTTGGCGGCAAGGATCGAATCCTACGAGTTGGCCTACCGAATGCAGGCGGCGGCGCCGGAAGCAACCGATCTGAAGAGCGAACCGGAGCATATTCGAGAGCTTTATGGCCTGAACGACAAGCGCACTGAGGTTTTCGGGCGTCAATGCCTCATGGCGCGCCGCATGGTTGAGAGGGGCGTACGATTTATTCAGATCTACTCAGGTGGAGCCCACATTGAGTCGACTTGGGATGCGCATAACGATATAGTGGAAAACCACACTCTCCACGCCGGCGAAACCGACAAGCCAATTGCTGGCCTCATCAAGGACCTCAAGCAACGTGGCCTCTTGGATGAAACTCTGATTGTCTGGGGTGGCGAGTTTGGTCGGCAGCCCACCGCCGAATACGAAGTCGGTACTGGGCGTGACCACAACGCCTATGGTTTCACCATGTGGATGGCGGGCGGTGGCGTCAAGGGCGGGGTTAGCGTTGGGCAGACGGACGAGTTGGGCAGCAGGGCGGTTGAAGATCCGTTCAAGGTAAAGCATCTGCACGCGACAATCCTCCATCAAATGGGAATCGATCCAAATCGCCTGTCCTATTTCTATGGAGGTCTGAACCAGAGACTGGTCGGAGTCGAAGGCGCAGATCCCATCAAGCAAATCATCTGAGAGGACCCATGCGTGTCTACATTTCCGCTGATATCGAAGGGATCACGGGTCTGGTCTCATGGTCGCAGTGTGGACGTCCGAAGTCGCAATACTACGACTACGGCTTCGCCCGCGAGATGATGACGCACGACGTCAACGCGGCCATTCGTGGCGCCCTCCAGGCGGGGGCCACCGAAGTCGTCGTCAAAGATTCGCACGGGAACAGCAAGAACCTGTTGATCGGCGACCTTGAGCCCGGTACCCAGCTGATCAGTGGCCACGGCAGCGCCGCCATTGATGGCGTCGCCGATGGCATGATGATGGGCATTGATTCCACGTTCGATGCCGCCATCTTGGTCGGCTACCACGCGATGGCCGGAACTAGCCGGGGCATCATGGAGCACACCATCACCGGTGGCGTCCACCGCCTCTGGATCAATGGCCGACTCACCGGTGAGATGGGCCTCAGTGCGGGCGTGGCGGGCCACTATGGTGTGCCTCTGGCCGCCGTTTCTTCCGACCAAGCCGGATGCGAGGAAATCGCCGCCCTCATTCCCGGCATCTCGAGCGCCACCGTTAAGTTTGGTTACGGACGCTTCATGGGTCGCCTCCTGCACCCCAGCGAAACCGGCCCCCTCATCGAGAATGCAGTTTTCTTTGGCCTAACGTCGATTCCCGCCCCAGTGCGATTCAGCGAACCCGTCACCCTCCGGGTGGAATTCAACCGGGCCGAGGAAGCCGACCAGATCCTCAAACTCGCCCCTGTCCACCGCATCGACGCCTACACCGTCGAGGGCACTTTCGCCACCTACCCCGAAGCCCACCAGGTTTGTTGGCTCCTCATGTCGCTCTCCGGCACGGGAATCGATGCCCAGGACTAAGCTCCTGCGCCACCTGCCCGACGTCGCCGGTCTCGATGAAGCAGGCCGCGGACCCCTGGCCGGACCCGTGGCCGCCGCCGCCGTCATCCTCCCCGCCAAGTTCAAACGTCGCGGCCTCAACGATTCCAAGCAACTCACCGCCGAAGAGCGACTCGAACTCGAAAAGCGCATCCAGGACCAGGCCATTTGGTCGGTTGCAATGGTCTCGCCCTCCGAAATCGACCGCCTCAACATCCTCTGGGCAAGCATGGAAGCCATGCGTCTTGCCCTCTGCGGTCTCTCGACCGCACCCGACAGTGCCGTCGTCGATGGCAACCGGGTCCCCCCCGGCCTCCCTTGCCCGGCTGAAGCCGTGATCAAGGGCGACGCCAAAGTCGCGTGCATTGCTGCCGCCTCAATTCTTGCCAAATGCGCCCGGGATCGCGTGATGGTTGAGCTCGCCGAAACCTATCCCGGCTACGGCTTTGATCGCCACTTCGGTTACCCCACGCCTGAGCACTTTGCCGCCCTCCGCGAACTCGGCCCATGCCCCATCCATCGCCAATCGTTCGGTCCCGTGCGCGACCTCCTCCAGCCCGCGCTTCTCCTTTGACAACGCTATTTCGAACCAGACTTCATTCCGTAAGTGATCGGCCCGACGCCCCCTGGCTACTTCGGATTCAACGCTGACGGCCGGGGCCCCAGACTTTGAGCTCAACCAGGTGGACGCTTTCGTTCGCACTGTTCTTCGTCATGTTCACGCGCACGAAGCGAACGGGACGCGCGGCTAGTCGAATCTCATCGCCACTGCTGCTCGCGGGAACCGTATTCGTTGAGCGGTCAGCCACCACAGACCATTTCTGGCCGTCTGGGCTCACCTCGACCGTGTATTGGTAATAGCGGGAGCCATCCCAATAGGGAAAGACCTCGATTCGGTCCACTTGCTCCGACTTGCCGAGGTCGACTTGGATCCATTGGGGGGCGGGACCGGCCCACCAACTGGAGTGGAGGTCCATGCTATCGTCCACGACAAGCTCAGGATCTTGGGGATGTTGAGTTCCGGCTGATGACGTGACCTTCTTTCCCGTCGCCAAGTTCGGTCGCTTCTCGGGAACAAAGTAGAAGGTCTTGGCGGATTCATATTCCGACCGGACGCCGGCTTTGGAGAAGGTTGCGGCCCGGATGGTGGTTGTCTGGGTCAGGTTCAGAGGAAGGGCATAAAGTTGTGATTGGTCGGTCACGGGCGAGCCGTCCAGGGTGTAGCGAACGTCCACCCCAATTGGCCCCGAAAGCGTGACAGTAAGGGGCTTCGTGAAGCAAGGGACATCGAACCCGCTGGGATCGGTCCCGTCCAGTCTCGAGTTCTGGATGGAAACCGGCCAAACGAGCTTGCCCAAGTCAATATCTTGGACGGCCAACCGTCGGGCGAAGTCGGAGAAGTCACTCTTGGGATCGCTCCAAAGGCGTTCGGCGAGGGCGGGCACGATCCGCCGCAGGTTCTCGACTTCACTGGCCTCGGGCCCTTCCCACGAGCACACCTGAGCGCCAAGAATCTGGTCCGAAAGTTTGGTCACCAAGAACGAATCGGGCTTGGGATAGAGGTCCGAGAAGCGACCAAACTTGTCGATGTTCCAGTCGTAGACCTTTTGCGCGGGCCAGACGTGGCGCTTGACCACGTACAGAGGCGTCCAGGAGGCGTTGATGACGGTGTAACCGTCCGCCAGGAGATCGCCGGGCAAGTAGTAGGAATTCTCGAAGGGCATGACAAGGACATCCGAGGGGATCGGGAACTTGGACCCCGGATCACGTCCAAATCCCTCCCAAACGATGAGCTTCTTGCCCCTTTTCTTGGCCATTTCATTGACCTGAGTCAAGAAGCGACGAAAGATCTCTTGCTGCGAGCCGTTCGGAAGTCCATGCTCGCGGAAAGCCGCCTGGAAGTCGGGGTGCTGATCGGCATAGGTGATATCGGCTTCGTCGCCCCCCATATGGAAGTAAGGCGAACTGGAAAAGACGTCACAGACCTCACCGACTAAGGTGTCGACAGCCTCAAGAACCTTCGGATTCGCAAAGTTGATCGTCGCGTGGTGCTCGTAGGGTTTCGTGCCTTTGATCTTGAACAGGTCTGGCATCGCCCGAATCAGAGCCGCCGAGTGCCCCGGTAGGTCAATCTCCGGGATGATCGTGACGCCTCGAACATTGGCAAACTCGACGAGTTGCCGGAGTTCCGCAACCGTGTAGGTGGCTCCGCCGTGCTGGTTCTGGGTCGCCGAGAGCGGAAGCGACTTGCTGGGAAACATGAAGCTCTGATCGTCGGTGAGGTGAAGCTGGAGGTACCCGATCTTGTAGAAAGCACAAAGCTCCACGCACTGCTTGAGCACCGGGATCGAATGATATTGACGCGCCACATCGATCAGCAATCCACGATAGGGCCGCAACGGTTCATCCACAACGGTCATGTGTGGCACGCGCGCCTTACCCTGAATCGCTTGAAGAAGCGTGGCCGTGCCCCACGCAAAGCCCTTCTGCGACGAGGCTGTCAGGACTGCGGATCCACCGATCTCTAGCCGGTAGCTCTCCGGTTTTCCGCCTTGAGTCGTTTGAAGACGGATGCCAACCGCTCCCTTGCCTGGACCCACCGCCAACTTGGCTCCTGTTTTGCGGAAGATTGCATCCGCGAGAACCTTTGCCGCGCTGGCAAGTGACGGCGCATCGTAAACGATCCGGCTTCCTGCCAGCTGGAGGACGCCAGCCCGCATGGCGACCGACCTTGGCATCGGTACCAAGGGTGGCACAGCGACCTTAGGAGCGTGGGGTGTGATGAGGGCGAGGAACAGGAAAGTCGCTGTCATGTCTATGCCCGCGAGTTTAGCCTCAAAAATGGGGGCGTCACCCATCCCCCAAAGAGTTCAAAACCTAGGCAGTATTTCAGGCCATGTTTGGGTGAAACGGATGATCACGCCTTGAAAGACTCGTAAGATTGCTCGTCGGAGCCACCAAAATTTGACAGGGGAATAGGTGCGAGAGCAGAATAGCGATGATCAATCGTGCCTACTTTGCGCAGTTCAGAAAGACCAATCGACCCTCAGAGCATGCGTAGAGTAGCAGCCAATTCACAGGTGCCGTGCACATCTTCTGATATGAAAAACAAAGTCGATCGCGGACGGAGGGCCGAAGCAGAAGCAGCCGATTACCTGCTCGCCAAAGGCTACACGCTGATCACCCGGAGGTTCAAGGCCCGGCATGGCGAGATTGACCTGGTTTGCCTCGATGGAGAAACGCTCATTTTCGTCGAAGTCCGCGCCCGGTACGGCCAAGATGGCCTGCCGGAAGCAAGCGTGGGCACCAGCAAACTAGCCGCAATGCAAAATGCCGCGAGGCAATACATCAGCGAAACGGGCACAACCCGCGACGTCCGCTTCGATCTGATCGCCATCGATCAGTCCGGACTTCGTCACCATCGCGGACTAGAACTTTAGGCGCCCTTCAGTTTGCGCTCGACGCGCTCCAGGTTTCTTTTCGCCGCCCCGTCGCTCGGGACCAAGCCGATGTACGTTTGCCAAACTCGCTTCGAATCCTTGAGCTGATTCAGGCGCTCGTAGGAATGGGCAAGGATCCGGAAGGCATTCGGCTGTGGTTTGCTCTTCAGGACCGGCTCCAAAAGCGGCGGTACTTTGGCGTACGCCTTGTTCCGGAAGTAGTAATCCGCTTCCGGGAAGGAACGGTCAGGATCTTTCGGGTTCGCCTGGTTGAAGCGAATGTAGATCGCGATAGCCTCGTCGTCGCGCTCGATATTCTCGAGCATCCAGCCCAGATTGGTCGCGTTGTCGTAGTCGGTGGGGTCCTGGATGAACTGCACCCGGAGCAACTGAACGCAGCGAGGGAAGTCCCCTTCGTCGAACCAGATGTCGATTTGGCGGGCCATGCGCTCGCCCGCGTATTCCCAAATGAGCGAAGTGCGGTCCGCGGCCGGTGCCTTTTGGGCGAAGCCCAAGGCACTCATCAACAACAGCACTCCAACCCAAATGGCTCGCATCAGTCTTTCTCCAACTCTTCCACTAGCAGCGATTGCACGAGGCCAGGATTGGCCCGTCCGCCCGTCTGCTTCATGACCTGGCCGACCAAGAATCCCTTGACCGTGACCTGGCCACCTTTATATTTCGCCACAATTTCTGGATTTGCCTCCAGAACGGACCGAATGGCGGAAAGAATCGCGCCCGAATCGGTAATTTGCGTCGCGCCCTGCTCGCGAACGACCTCCGCCGGCATCTTGCCCGTGTTGAAGACGTCCTTGAAAACGTCCTTGGCGATCTTGCCCGAGATCGTTCCGTCTGCAATCAGCTTGGTCAGCTCCACCAGATGCGCGGGCGAAACCTTGCACTCGCGGATCCCTTCGCCGACCTCGTTCAGCATTTTTGCCAGTTCCGAGTTCATCCAGTTGCAGATGGCTTTTGGTTCGCCGCCAAGGGCAACCGCTTCTTCCAGCCAGTTCGCCCATTCCACATCCACGGTCATGAGGCTGGCATCGTACGCACTCAGGCCGAGGACGGTTTGGTACCGGTTCGCCTTCGCCAAGGGCAACTCAGGCAACCCCGCCCGCAGCCCCTCGATATAGGCATCCTCAAATTGCATCGGCACAAGGTCCGGGTCGGGGAAGTACCGATAATCGTTCTCCGATTCCTTCACGCGCATCAGGTAGCTCGCTTCCTTCTGCTCGTTCCAGCCCCGGGTCTCCTGTATCACGGTGCCACCCTCTTCCAGAACCGCAATCTGCCGCCGAACCTCGAAACTGACGCCAAGCTGCACACTCCGGAACGAGTTCAGGTTCTTCAGCTCGGTCTTGGTGCCGTACTTGGTCGCGTCCACGATGCGGACGCTGATATTGGGCTCACAGCGCAACGATCCCTCTTCCATCTTTCCGTCGCAGACGCCAAGGTATATCAAGATCTGGCGCAGTTGGGTGAGGTACTCCTTCGCCTCATCCGGGTCCTGGATATCGGGCGGGAAGTCCGTCACGATCTCCATCAGCGGCGTGCCCGCACGGTTGTAGTCGATTCCCGAGCCGCCACTGGGCAGGTGCATCAGCTTGCCAGTGTCCTCTTCGAGGTGCACCCGGCGGATGTGGATGCGCTTGGTTCCGCCATCCTTGGTCGGGATTTCGAGGTAGCCGTTGTAACCCAGCGGGTTGGTGTCGCCGTATTGGCTCACCTGGTAGCCCTTGGGCAGGTCGGGATAGAAGTAATTCTTCCGGTGGAAGATGCTGTGCATGGCGATTGTGCAATTCAGCGCCAAAGCCGTGCGCAGCACCATCTCGATGGCCGCCTTATTGGGCACCGGCAAAGTTCCCGGCAGGCCCAAGCAGATTGGGCAGACCCGTGTGTTCGGTTCGCCGCCAAAGGCCACCGGGCAACGGCAAAACATCTTGGAACGGGTCGCCAATTCCGCGTGGACTTCCATCCCGACGCTCGGCTGGTAATTCGCCATGGAGGTGCAGTTTACCGAGCAATGCCCGCGAAGGGAGGATCCCTCCCTTCGCGATAGCCCTTACTTGATCACGATTTCGTGGATTCCCGACGCCCAGTTCGGCTGCTGATCCACTTCGATGCGAACCGCCGTTGCTCGAATTGCGGCAAATGTCGTCTCGTTGAAGCGATCAATCGTAATCGGGTCTTGCTTCGTTTGCTGCACGGGCACCCATGCATCGCCGACTTTCGCCAGCACGCGCCACGCCTTGGGGATCTTGCACTCGCCCCGGCCCGTATCGTCGAACCAATACACCGAGACCGAACTGACCGTCGCCGGAGCCTTCAGCTTCAGTTCCACCCACTCGGTCGTGCCCTTGTTCGGCCACCAGTGGCTGAAGGGGAACTGCTCGTCGGTGGAACTCGTGGGGATCATCTGGTCCACCATCGGCGCGGTCCGCGCACCCTTGCTCGCGGTGATCACGCTCGTGCTCGCCAAAGTCGGGCTCGGGGCTGCCCATGCTTTGCTCGCCTGCGAAGCCAACCAGACCGTCATTTGGCCTTGCCCGCGATGAGCCCAGGCATAGTAGGGAATCATGGTGAGCGGCGTTGAGCGTGCGATCTGAGGATCACCCGCCGCGTCCCGCTCGGCCAAAGACGCCTTGGTGTGGAGCTTCACCAAGCCCCCTAGGTCCTTGACCGTCTCAAACCGAATCGGCTCGGCCGGATTCACCACTCGGTTCAAAACCAGCTTGTCATCCTGGTCGGCGAACTCCGCGCAGTACACAAATGGTCCCCGCTGGAGCGCAAGCCGGCCCTGGTTTTCCGCAATTCGCGGGTCCGATTTCAGCCAAATCGACTCCATCGGCAGCATCAGGTCCACCGTGTCGCCCGCCCGCCACTTTCGATCCACCACAAGGTAACCGTTCTTGAGCGGAGCACTCAAAACCTTGCCATTGACCTTCAGAACAACCTTGCTCTTCTCTTCCGTCAGTCGGGGATAGAGCGTGCTCGGCATCGGCTGTCCGTTCGCCCATCCGGGGACGCGCAGACGCAACCCGTAGTTTCCGGAATTCCCCAGCGTCAGATGGACGTCACCGCTCCAAGGAAATCCGCTCTTCTGTTCCACGGTCACCGGCTTGCCCGCAACCTTCGCCCGAATCGTGGAGGACGCATACAGGTTCAAATACAAAGAATTTGCGTCCGTCGCCGCCACCATCGACGCCATTAAGGGCACAATCCGCGCCACATTGGGCGGGCAGCAAGCGCAAGCAAACCAAGGTGTCCGCGTCGCTCCATGAACCGAGGTCAGCGGATTCGGATAGAAGAACAACTTGCCGTCCATGCCGTAGCCCGAGAGCGTGGCGTTGTAAAGCGACCGCTCCAGAACATCGACGTACTTGGCATCGCCATCGACCATGAACAGCCGCTGGTTCCAAAGCACATTCGCGATGCTTGCGCACGTCTCCGCGTATCCGCTGCTATTTGGGAGGTTGAACGGCCCGCTAAAGCCCTCGTTCGAGCCGGAAGATCCGATGCCACCGGTGACATAGATCTTCGAATGGACGACGTCGCCCCAGATGGTCCGCGAAGCATTCACATAGCGTGCATCACCTTTCGCCGTGCCCACGTCGAGCATTGCCGAATACATGTAAGCGGCTCGGACCGAGTGCCCCACTGCTTCGCGCTGATCCACAACCGGCATGTGGTCCTGGCTGTAATCGCCAAAGTTGTTCTTGCGCGCCTTGTTGCCGCGCTCATCCAGGAACCACTGGGCTTGGTTCAGATACTTCACATTCCCGGTGGTTTGATAAAGCTTCACCAGGCCAAGCTCAATCTCCTGATGGCCCGGAGCATGGCGAATGCCAGTTTTGTTGAAAGTCGCGCACACGAGGTCCGCACTCTTCAGCGCAACGTTCAGAAGGGTCCGCTTGCCCGTCGCCGCGTAGTAAGCGACGGCCGCCTCGTACAGGTGGCCTAGGTTGTACAGCTCGTGCTCACCACCGCTATCGCTCCAGCGCGACATCTTGTTCGGCCCAAATTTCGACGATGAGATCTCCGTGCAAAGGTAGCCGTCGCTCTCTTGCGCTTTGCGAATGAGATCAATGGTGTCGTCGACCTTCTTCTCCAACTTCGCGTCGCGCTTGGTCATCAAAAGGTAGCCCGCCGCCTCAATGACCTTGTACAGGTCGGAGTCGTCGAACACGATCCCGCCCCAAGTGACGGACCGATCACCCGCCGCCGCCCGGAAGTTCGAGATGCGCGGCGTCAGCTCGCATTGCTGAATCTCGTGCCAGATCGTGACTTCGCGGTCAAGTTCCAAACGCTTCGACCAAAAACCATCCTTCAGGGTCACGGACTGAAGTGGAACCGGACGAATCACCGTCTTGGGGCCAAAGTCCGACGTGTCGATTCGATGCGCTGCCAAGGCAAGCAAGGCGAGAGAGACCATGTTGCTAGGATTCGGGAGAGCTTCCCTAGTTCCTGTGTCAAAAGCGGGGCAACCCCAGTCTGATTTGGGGTACTTGTTAGGTCTCTCAATTTTTCCATGCCCTTTACCCCACTGCAAGCGACGGTGAGTTCTTTGATGCGGCAAGCCGCAAGAGTGAGTCCGGAGGACTCGCTTGACGCGGCGGCGAACATTTTTCGCGAAGAGGGCAATGCGATTATCGCGGTCACCAACGGGCCGGTGTTGGTGGGGATGGTCACCGAGAATGGGCTGCTGCGCGCGTTGGGTGAAGGCGCTTCCCCTCGCGGGCCGGTCGGGTCCATCGCCGAGCCCGCGAACACGGTGCATGCCTATTACACGGGGGCTGAGGCCCTCCGTCAGATGGACCGCGCCGGGGTCTCTACCCTCCTCGTCATCGACGATGTCGGTCGTCTCCGAGGCCAAATCTCCGCTTCTGATCTGTACAACACCCGTCCGCCTCAGCCTCGCCCCACGATGATCGGTGGAATGGCGACCCCGTTCGGAGTGCACCTGACCACCGGAGGCTTTCGGGCGGGGGTCCCGGACTACGCATTGATCGCGACTGGCATCACTCTGTTTAGCTTGTTCTTCGTCGGCCAATTCGCCGCCTACGGGCTCGCCTCGGCGGCGCTCGACAAGGGGGTGTCGATGCAGGTGGCCTCGGCCATGATGCAGGGGCTTGGCTACGTGTTCTTCTTGGGAGGCATGCGCGCGATCCCGCTCTCCGGGATTCACGCTGCCGAGCACCAGGTGGTTCACGCCATCGAGCGAGGCGAGGAGCTGACGCTTGAGGTCGTGCGGCGAATGCCCCGCGTTCACCCCCGCTGCGGCACGAACTTCGCCATCGGGGCCGTGATCTTCCTCAGCGTCTTTTCTTCGACTATCATCACGAAGGATCCCGAAATTCGCCTGATCATGGCGTTCGTTCTGACGATGCTCTTTTGGCGTCGGTTGGGCTCGCTGGTGCAGTTCTATATCACCACCCGCCCCCCGACCGACAAGCAGCTAGAGATGGGCATCCGCTCCGGCAAAGAGCTGATCGAAAAGCTCAGCAGTGGACGCACGGGGTCGGACAACCCCTTCGTGCGTCTCTGGAACAGCGGCATGTTCCACGTCCTCACCGGCAGCGCCCTCGCCCTCGGCATCACCACGGGCCTGGCGAAGCTGTTCAATGTCGAGCTCCCGTTCTGAACCGACCTCTAAGGTGCCACTGGAAAGCCAGATGATTGTGCTGGCGCATCCTGTGCAAACGCACTGGATCAGGGTGGAAGCACCAAGAATCGGGCCAGTTGAACTGTTGAACAGTTGAACTGTTCAACCACGCGAAGCGTCAGATAAAGCATGGAACTCGTCACCGTCAAAAACAAATTCCAGATCGTGATCCCCCAGAGCATTCGTGAACTCGCCAACATCGGCATCGGCGATCTGCTCGAGGCCTCAGTCGAAGGTGGAAAGATCACCTTCACTCCAAAGTCGGTCGTCGACCGCCACCTGGCCGAGGCACTTCTCGACGTGAAAGAAGGCCGAACGCATGGTCCCTACGACAGCGTGGCCGACGCGATCGTTGCGCTGGAAGCTCGTCGCACAGCAGGAAGGGCTTCTGAGGAATGAGGCTCCGGTTTACAGAGCGCGCCGACAAGGATTATGCTGGCCCTCAAGAGCCTCTGCGCAAAGCATTCATCAAGCAACTGGGGTTCTTGGTTGACAATGTCTCCCATCCCTCAATCAATGCCAAAAAGTACAACGACGCGGAAGGAATCTGGCAAGGTCGCGTGAACCGCAGCTGGCGCTTCTACTTCCTAATCGAGGATGACGAGTATGTCATTTTGTCATCATCCCGCATCCGAAGTGATGCGCAATAGTCTCAGATCCGAGCAGAGCCGGGAGCGCGGACGCCTCTTCCGCTAACGGAGCTTGGACGCCACGTCCAAGGCCGATCGCCCCTAGGGCGCAAGTGACCGTAGAACCTCAAAATCCCCATCCGACCGCGCTGGGTCAAACCCCAAACCCTCCGCCTCCCCCTTCAGCCGCGCAACCTCCAACCCAATCCGACGCGCAATATCCCGGTCCAAAGACGTCACGTACGTGGCGACCTCACTGATCTGGTCCTCAATCACCACCCCCGTCGGCGTCACCCGAAACGCCACTTCGCGCGCGCCATCCGCATCGAACCGCACGACGCTCTTCGGATTTCGCAACCACAACGGCAAGTCAAACGCAAATCGCACCGCCCGTGGCGGACCGAAAACAAACGTCTTAGTCACCGGATCAGGTCGATAAGCAACGTCAAGGGCAAACAAGAGAGCCCGATCCGGCGCCACCAACGACCGCAAGTGCCAAGAAGTCCCAAGGCGCGAACGGTAGGCCGCGCCCTCGATCAGCGTTGGCTCCATGATCCGAATCTCCCGACCGATGCGCTCCATCGGGTCGATCAGATCGCGAAACTTGACCACTGACCGCAGGCTTGGGTTGAACCAATAGAGCGATGTCACCCGAGTCGCCAGCGCATGGTAGGCCTGCGACCGGAGTTCGGAAGGAGTCGGTGCCGTCCGCTGGCGACCGGCGATGCGCCCCCAGTCATCGTGGGGACCCTGCGACCAGACTGCCGTGGCCGCCGGGCGGCTCATCTCGCGAAGGCTAACGCACATATCCCCGATCGTCTCCAGGGGCGCACCCCAAGCCACCTTTTCCCCGCCCCAGCGGCGGTAGAGCCGAAAGTCATCCGCCGCTGGCGCGGTCACCCGGTAGGCATCGTAGTGGGGAAAGTCGCTGAGGCCGGCGTAGAATCGCCAAGTCGCCTCGTCGCTGTTCGTCACCGTCGTCGGCAAACTGCTTGAGGCATAAGGCCGCAAAGCCGCCCAAACCTCTTGCGGAGGCTTCGCATCCAGCTGTGGCTCACCCAAAAACTCAACCCCGTGGACCAAGTCGAGCCTCTCGTCGGAGCCAAAGAAGCGCATATCCGCCATGCGGTTGAAGGCCCGAATCGGATACTTGCGCACAAGCTCGGGCCGGTCGGAATAGCCCGGCACCGTGTCGATGTTGGCCGAGGTGACGTTCAGCCGCCGCAGAAGCTTCAAGTAGGGTTCCGCCGTGAGGGCACTCTGGCCCCCTTTGACCTGGCCAGGCCAGCCAGAACCGATGTCAAATCGCTCGACCCGCAACCGCAGATGCGCCCAGATCGAGCCCTGATTGGTGAGCGCCTCCACTACGCCATAGCCTGGCGCTACGCCTTCTAGGGGCACTTCAACAAACCCAAGTTCACCCGAAGGAATCGACGTGCGAACGGAAACCGCTGAAGCCGATGGGAAGAAGACCGATGGAGAACCACTTGGCTTTGGTAGCCAAAGTCGCACCGCGATGACTTCTAGATTGGCTCCACTCCGGTTCTCCAGCCAAGCCACCATGCGCTTTGGCTCGGCCGCCCGCGTGCCCAAGGTGTTGATCGCGCTGAACCAAATTTTGGGCTTGCCCACCGCAATAGAGGCACTCTGCGTCGAACCCGTCAGCCAGTTGCGGTTGCCAACCGAGACCGGCTTCCCCGACCACCACGCCTTCCGATTGGCGTTGAAAGTGAAAACCGTCAACGCCCCGGCAGGCAAAACCCGGCCCGCCCGCTCGCGCACCGAAGGCGTATCGTGCCATGACCACTCGCCGGCCAGCATGAGGTTCGCGGCTGTCCGACCGTTGAAGGTCGTCTCCCCCAAGACCAGGTTCGATGCCGATTGATTCTGAACAAACATCCGAACCAAGGCCCCTTCGGCGGGTCCCGGATCGGAGGCATAGCGCATGGAAAGCGCACGAACATGCGGCGTAGCCGTGGCCCCCACCAATCCAAAGGCAGGCGGAATCCCGAGGACCAAGGC
>JBMOJD010000017.1:0-44941 GCA_049317025.1 Fimbriimonas sp.
CGAGCTGAAGAGGATTTGGTCGCCGACTCGCATTTCGTAGAGCTTTTTGACGGGGATAGTTCCGTATTCGGGTTGGTCGGCGATGGCTTTGGTCCAGCCCTTACTGAAGAGGTTCTCGGTTGGTGGATCGAAGTTCTTGACGGACCGGAGGAAGGCGACGCCTTTCTCTTCCCGCCATTCGGCCCGCAGGGCGATGGCGACCTTGGCTTTGATGTTTTCCGGACTAGCGTCGGCAAGGCGGACGTAAATGGCCCAGTCGTTGAGGGGAGCGAGGACGCGGTGGGTCTGGCCGGTGGCCTGGGTCAGGACCTGGCACAAGTCGGTCATGACGTAACCGCCCGACGGGATTGCGGCGGGGGCGCACAGGAGGGCAAGGACAGATACCACGATGGTTCAGACGCTTAGTTTCGCGGCGAGGATTCCGTAGCGCGGCGTCTTGTTGGTGTGGTCGTAGGGGATTCCCTTGCGAGCGCCTTGGTAGATATCACCGAAGCCTTCTTTGGTAGTGACCGAGTGTTCGAAGTGGCGTACATCTGCTGTTCGGCAATGGAACCGGTCGATGATGTCCCAGGAGAAAGCGGCGGGTTCAAGGACGGTTGGCTGGTCGTGGATGTCGGTTAGGAGCAAGATGGTCCCGCTTGGTGCGAGGACTCGGGTCATCTCCTTGATGACTTTCTCGAGGTCGTCCACGTGATCCAGTGAGTTGAAAGAAGTGACGAAGTCGAAGCTTTTGTCGGCGAAAGGGAGATGCTCGGCACGGGCGGCCACGTATTGCATGGCGTGGTGGGTTGTGCCGAGTTCGGTGAAGGCGTGCGACAGAGGGTCAAGGCCAATTCGCAATGCGGCTGTCGTAGCCCATTCGAGGCTTCCTCGGGGTCCGCAGCCGATGTCGAGGATTGTCTTGCCTCGGTAGCTTTCGGCGTTTAAGCCGAAGAATTCGGTGTAGAAGAACTCGTAGTGGTCGTGGGCGAGGACGCTGTTCAGGCGGGGTCGGCTTCGCCAGAAGTCGAGTTCTGCTTGTTCCTTAGGCGATAGGTTCATGCCTCAATCCTGGCATGAACCTATCGCACTTGGCTCCTCTCGCTTTGCGAGAGTTTGCGGGCTCTCCCACCCCAACCCCTCCCTCTCGCGGAGCGAAAGGGAGGGGCTTATTCTTTACTTCTCTTCGCGGAATTCCGCGTCGATGACGTCTTCGTCTTTGGCTTGGGTCTTGCCGGTGGTGGGTTCCTCGGTGTCGGGGGCTCCGCCTTCGGCAGCGGCGGCTTGCGAGTAGAGCTTTTCGGCGATCTTGTGGCTCTCGGTTTCGAGGGCGTTGAAGGCGGCCTGAATCTCGGCGGTGTCATCGCCTTGGGCGACCTTTCGTAGCGCTTCGATCTTCTCGGTGGCGCTTTGTCGGGTGGCTTCGTCGATCTTGTCGCCAGCTTCGCGCAGGGTCTTCTCGGTGGAGTAGGCCAACTGGTCGGCCTTGTTCTTCAGCTCGATCAGCTCTTGCTGCTTGCGGTCGTTCTCGGCGTTCATCTCCGCTTCCTCGACCATGCGGTCGATTTCGTTGCGGTTCAGGTTGCCACTGCCGGTGATGGTGATGCTCTGCTTGCTGCCGGTTCCCTTCTCTTGGGCGCTGACGTGGAGAATGCCGTTCGCGTCGATGTCAAAGGTGACTTCGATCTGGGGCACTCGTGCGGGCGCGGGCGGGATGCCGGCGAGGTGGAATTTGCCAAGGCTCTTGTTGTCGCGAGCCATGGGGCGCTCGCCTTGCAGGATGTGGATTTCCACTTCGGGCTGGTTGTCGGTCGCGGTGGTGTAGACGCGGCTCTTCTTCGTGGGGATCGTGGTGTTGCGCTCGATCAGCTTGTCGAAAATTCCGCCCTGGGTCTCGACACCCAGCGAAAGCGGGGTGACGTCGAGGAGGACGATGTTCTTGACTTCGCCGCCAAGGACGCCAGCCTGGATGGCGGCACCGATGGCCACGACTTCATCCGGGTTCACCGAGCGGTTGGGTTCTTTGCCGGTGAGCTTCTTGACTAGCTCTTGGACCTGGGGCATTCGGGTGGAACCGCCGACGAGGATGACCTCATTGATGTCGGAAGCGCTCGCCTTGGCATCCTCGAGAGCTTGGAAGAATGGCTTCTTCACGCGCTCCATCAGATCGGCGGTCAGTTCCTCGAATTTGGCACGAGTGAGGTTGAAGTCGAGGTGCTTGGGCTCGTTATCGACGGCCGTGATGTAGGGCAGGTTGATTTGCGTGCTGACCTGGGTCGAGAGCTC
The DNA here is from genome assembly GCA_049317025.1 of Fimbriimonas sp. GTDB lineage: Bacteria > Armatimonadota > Fimbriimonadia > Fimbriimonadales > Fimbriimonadaceae > Fimbriimonas. The sequence continues at coordinate 2,266 of JBMOJD010000017.1, forward strand.
GATCTTGGCGCGCTCGGCGGCCTCACGGAGGCGCTGGACGGCGGCCTTGTCTTTGGCGAGGTCAACGCCCTGGTCCTTCTTGAACTCGCTGGCGAGCCAATCGACGATCTTGTTGTCGTAGTCGTCGCCGCCGAGGTGGCTGTCGCCTGCGGTGGAGCGAACTTCGAAAACGCCTTCACCGACGTCGAGCACGGAGACGTCGAACGTACCACCACCAAGGTCAAACACGAGGATGGTTTCGTTCGCCTTCTTGTCGAGGCCGTAGGCGAGCGACGCGGCGGTCGGCTCGTTGATGATGCGGAGGACCTTGAGGCCGGCGATTTCGCCTGCGTTCTTGGTCGCGGTTCGCTGACTGTCGTTGAAGTAGGCAGGAACGGTGATGACGGCCTGGTCGACGGTCTCACCCAGATAGGCTTCGGCATCGGCCTTGAGCTTCTGGAGGATCATCGCCGAGACTTCTTCGGGGGTGAGGTCCTTGCCGAGGGCGGGGACATGGGCAACGACGGTGCCGCTCTTGCCTTCGCGGACCTTATAGCCCACGCGCGAGGCCTCTTCTTTGACCTCGGCCATGCTGTGGCCCATGAACCGCTTGATCGAATAGATCGTGTTGTCGGGGTTCACGACGGACTGGCGCTTGGCGGTCACACCGACCATTCGCTCGCCCGAGGCCTTGAATGCAACCACGCTGGGGCACGTTCGTGCGCCTTCGGCGGTGCTGATGACGACCGGTTCCCCGGCTTCCATGACGGCTACGACCGAGTTTGTCGTGCCAAGATCAATTCCAACTGTCTTTCCCATGATCGTTCTTGCTTGAGTGAGAGTGAAGCCACTTGAGCCTCACACGCTCATATACGGTGCATTTTACTCCAAAGTTGATCACGAAGGTGCTTCGGACCTAGTGAGCCGTAGGCAGGAACCTTTGGCGTACGGCAGAACTTAGGCAGTGATATGAGCGAACGCGAGCTGATCAGGACGGACGAAGAATGGCGGGGATTGCTTACGCCGGAGCAGTACCGAGTGCTACGTCAGGCAGGGACCGAACGGCCCTGGGTGGGCGAATACACCGACCTGAAGGATGAGGGAATCTACCGGTGCGCAGGTTGCGGAACCGAGCTATTTGACTCCGCGACTAAGTTCGACAGTCATTGCGGCTGGCCGAGCTTCTATGACTCGATCGACAAGGACAAGGTTGAGGAGATCGAGGACCTTTCGCATGGCATGCGACGGGTCGAGGTCGTTTGCCGACGTTGCGGCGGGCACCTTGGGCACGTCTTCCCCGATGCACCGGATATGCCGACGGGTTTGCGCTACTGCATCAACTCGGTGAGCCTGAAGTTCGAAAAGAAGTGAGGTCGATGAATCCCCACATCTGCTTCGCGGGTTGTGCCCGCGAAGCAGTTGAGTTCTACCAATCGGTCTTCGGTGGGGAGGCACACTTCGTTCTGGTGGGAGACCGCGATCATTTTGGATTGCCTCCGGAAGCCATCTTTCATGCCGAACTCCGCAGTGAACACTACACATTGTTGGCAGCGGATGGCCCTGAGGCGCAGGCCGGACGAATCTCTTTGCATGTCCTTTGCACGGACCGTGAGGAGCTAGAGCGCTACTTCGCCGGCTTGTCGGCGGGTGTCTCCGTTCATTGCACAATCTGCGAAGCGTTTGGCGGGCTTTTTGCGATGGTGAGCGACCGATTTGGCGTCAGTTGGTATCTCACCTTGACCGAGTAGGCGCCAGGGCTTGGTGGGCCAAAAGGACCGGTCCGAGTTGATTTGACAGGTCGCAAAACAAACATGCAAGAAACTTTGCACACTTTCGGCAAAGGTGTGCTATCTTTCTTGCATGTCTCCGATTCCTCCGAGCAAACGCGAACGCCAGATCCTGGACATCCTTTACCGGTTGGGTGAAGCGAGTGTGGCGGACATCCATGCCGAGATCACCGATGCTAGCTACAGCGCGGTCCGGGGCATTTTGCGGATCATGCATGAGAAGGGCTTGGTGACTTCGCGCGCCGATGGCGTTCGGCACGTGTTTGCGCCCGCCTTTCCAAAGGAAGAAGCGGCGAAGAGTGCCCTGGAAACCTTGGTGACCACATTCTTCGGTGGATCGGTTGAGAGCGTGGTTTCGACGCTGCTGACGGAGAAAGAGCGCGACCTTAGCGACCAAGAATACGACCGCTTGGTTGCCCTGATCGAGAATGCGAGGCGGGCGCAGAATGACTGAGATCCTCCTTCGTTTGACCATCGCCCTTGGATTCGGGCTTTTGGCCGCCCTTGCTTGCAGCCGCACTTCAGCGCGGACTCGGGTGCTGGTTTTGCGAGCGACGCTGGTTTGCAGCTTGGCCTCCGCCATCTTCTCGCTCGCATCGGTTCGGGTTGGGGTTCCCATCGGCCCGGTACAGAAGGTTGAGCCCGTCGTGCTGACGGAATACGTTTTGGAACCGGGACCAGTTGAACAAGCTCCGGTTGAGCCCAAGCGCGAAACGCCCATTTGGGTCTACGGTTGGGTCGGAGGTTCGCTGGTGCTTGTCGCGAGTTTTGGGCTTTCGATGGCCCGCCTCGCGCGAATTCGGCGGGGTTCTACGGGATTGAACCCGGGCCATGCGCGCCAGATTTTGGTGGATGCGGGCGTGCACCGGCCGGTCTTGATGGCCCGGAGCACGGACCTCGCGACCGCCCTCACTTACGGCTTTCGCCGTCACGTTTTGCTTGTTCCGGCCGCCTTCCTGGAGTGGGCCGACAAGCAGCAACGCGCTGTCCTCTTTCATGAGGCGGCGCATATTCGCCGTTTTGACTGCGCTTGGCATTGGCTAGCCCTAGCCTTCCGGGCGCTCTTCTGGTTTCATCCGCTGGCGTGGATTCTCGCGTGGGCCCATCGCGAAGAGTCGGAACTGGCGGCGGATGAGTTTGCGATTGCCTCGGGGGTGCCTGCGTTGGACTACGCGGATGCTCTCTTGGCGGTCGCTCGTATCCCGTCCCACCGGGGTTTAGTCCGATCCCAAGGAGCCATCACCATGTCAAAACAACGTCTCTCACGCCGCGTTCAGGCGGCCCTTCGTCCGCAACGCGGATTTTCGACATTGGGCACGCTTGCCCTTGCTTTCTTCGTGGTTAGTGCCGGTGCCTTCACGGGCGTTGCCGAAGTCGTGCCCTCGGGCCAGAATCCGGTGGTCCAAGCCGGAGATGCCAAGCCGCTTCCTCCCCAGCAGCCGACCAGCGCAAAGGAGCCACTCCAAGAAGTGCCCATCCAAGACGTCATCAAGGTCCAGAATGCCCAGGCATTGGAAAAGCAGAAGCTGCTCCGAGTCAAGGACGAATCCCTGACCTTGAGGGACCTCAATGCGCGAAAGCTGGATACTTACAGGTTCACGATGGGTGATCGGATCGAAACCAAGGCCCAGCGACTTGCTCGACTCAAGGCCGAAGAGGCCGAACTCTTGGCCCGGAAGGGAGCCCTCCTCGCCGAGCGAGATTCGGAAGTCATCCGCATGGAAGCGAAGGTAGCTCGCCTCCGAAAGGAAGTAAAGGATCTGGAACGGAAGCGACTCGAAGCGAATGTCCATGGCCTGACCGTCAGAGGCGCACAATTCACCTTTGCTCCTACGGCCACCCCCGCCGAAGTCTTTGAAGTCCCAACGGGCGCAGGCATAGGCCCGGCGACCGCACCTGCGGAAATTGGAGTTGGCCTACTTCAGCCCGTGCCCTCGGGCGCAGTCCCACCAAAGGGCGCGGATGTGACTGTCCTACCACCTAGTCAACTGGCTCCGCCAGCCGGAAGCACGTCCATTATTACGGCGCCCACGCCGGACTTGCCGGCCGCAACTGGCAGCCTAGGGGGCACTAGCCGAGCCGTTGTCGGAGTTCTGGAGCGGTCCGTCACATTGGCTACTGCGCCCCGCCCAAGCCAGGCGCAGATCGCAAAGCCAAAACCTGCCACCTCACCCAAAGCAAAGGCCAAGCCAAAGGTGACGACGAAGAAGAAGCGCTAACTTCCTTATCGCATGATTCGAAGGCCCGGCCACTTGAGTGGCCGGGCTTTTTGTTTTGGTGATTCACACGACCATGCACAGCAGGGTGCATTTGGTAACCTGAAGCCATGCTGTCGCTCTTGCTGGCCTTCGCGATTCAGAGTGCACCGGATGTTGTGGTCAATGGCTCATTTGCGCAGGGGACTGAAGGCGGGACGACGTCGGCCGCCCCTGCTGTCATCCGCGAGGCGTCGGGGTCATTTCTTCGATTCCAAACCACAGCGAGTTCGACTCCGTGGTCCCAAGCCTTGACCCAACCCGTGGAGGCGGTGATCGCTCAGGGCCAGCCCTTGACGTTGCGGTTTCGGGCTCGCAGTAAGCAAGCGGCGCGAATCGGCGCGATGGTGGAGATGGCAGGCGAGCCCTACACCAAGCTTGTCGAGAAGACCTTCGACCTGACGAGTGCGTGGCAGACTTACGAGGTCTCGGGGGCTTCAGGGGCAGGCTATCGATCGGGAGGCACTAACCTCACGTTCCACTTGGCTCACTCGACGGCCCAGATCGATTTGGGGACGGTGCAACTGTTCACCGCTGGCGGTACGGCTGCGCCTCGGATCGATTTTCGCCAACCGGTTTCGTTGATCCGAGATGGCGAATTGGCAGATGCACCCAGCCAGTGGGCCGCAGTTTCCGGTCCTGCCATCGCCTTCGCCAATGTTTCCGCGGCGGGACCGGGTTTTGGCCGTGCGCTGCGCGTGAGTGCGAAGCCAAAGGAAGACGGAGCCCCTTGGGACCTGCAGATGGGCCAGGCGATCACCAGCCCAGTGCGTCGCGGCGACAAGCTCTACGCTCAGTTCTGGATTCGAAGCTCGGAGCGACAGCCGGTCGGAGTTGTTTACGAATTGAACAGTGCCCCCAATACGAAGAGCCTCTACGAGACGGTGAAGGCAGCTCCGGAATGGAAGGAATACCGCTTCCTGTTCACGGCGGCACAGACCTTCGGGCCAAGCGAATCGATCTTCAAATTCTTCTTCGGCCGCACACAAGGTTCGGTGGAGATCGCCAAAGTCCGGCTGCAGAACTTTGGCCCTAGTGCACCTTCTTCGCTGTTTAATCCCACCATCGACATCTATGGCGGCGCGGAGGTGAACGACGAATGGAAGAAGGCGGCTTTCGAGCGGATTGAGCGGATTCGGAAGGGCGATGTGGTGGTCCGCGTAGTGAATTCGGCAGGCAAGCCAGTGCCCAACGCCACCGTTGCGATCAACCAGATTCGCCACGAGTTCCGGTTCGGAACGGCGGGCCCGGCTTCGCGGTTGCTGGGAACGGACCCCGACAGCCTCAAGTACCAAGCGTTTGTCGAGAAGAATTTCAATACGTTTGTATTCGAGAATGACCTGAAGTGGCGCGACGACAGCAAGGACCTGTGGCCAGTTGTTGACCAAGCAATGGTGTGGCTGAACAAGCGCAAGTTCCAGGTTCGTGCCCACAACTTGGTTTGGGGTTCGAAGCAGAACTTGCCCGCGGTCATGAAGGAGATGCCGAAGGCGCAAGCGATCCCGGCCATCGAGGCCAGAGTTCAAGAGACGGCGACTCGCTTCCGGGGCCAGTTCTATACTTGGGACGTTGTGAACGAGGCCGCGACAGAGACCGAACTGTGGGATCGAGTCGGCTGGGAGCAATTTGCCAATACCTACAAATGGGCGCGCGAATCTGATCCCACGGTTAAGCTGACTTATAACGATTACAATATCACCAACGATGGCGCCGGCACTGCCCAGCGAAAGAAGGCCATTGAGCGAATCCTGTTCCTCCAAGCGAATGGGGCACCAGTGGACTATTTTGGCGATCAGGCGCACATGGGTAAGCCGCTACCCACGATGCCCCACGTGCTGCAAGTCTGGGACGAAGTGCATCGGGCAACGAAGTTGCCGATTGAGATCACCGAGTTCGATGTCTCGGTTCAGGATGATAAGGCACATGCAAAGTATTCGACCGACTATTTGATTGCCGCATTTAGCCACCCGAATGTTCGCACCTTTGTGATGTGGGGGTTCTGGGAAGGGCAGCATTGGCTGGCCGCCCAAGGCGGCGCAATGGTACGACAGGACTGGAGCCTGAGGCCCGCCGCGGTGGAGTATTCGGATTGGGTGAATCGTAGGTGGTGGACTCGGTCGCGGGGTAAGAGCGATGGTAAGGGTGTGGCGACGTCTCGAGCTTTCTACGGAGATCATGAGGTCACCGTCACCTTGGGTGGGAAGAAGGTTCGGAAGACGATATCGCTGAAGCCCGGTGGGCCTAGGGAGTTCACTGTACGCTTGTAGTTCTCTCGAGCCCCTCCCTTTCGCTGCCGGTCCAAAGAGATGGGCGAGAGGGAGGGGGAGGGGAGGGAGAGTCATGGAGTACTTGCGTCGAAACCGAAGTATCGGAGCCAAAATGCGCGCGCGTGAGCTGCGTTCGCACATTAAGGAGCGGGATCGGTACTCAGAGTGGATTCGTGTTGTGCAAGGGATCTGTGACCAGCGAGCGGCGTCCGCTAATTCCAAACGCCCGGATTCTCCACCCCCAACCCCCTCCTCTCGCGAGCGAAAGGAGGGGGCTTAGAAGGCATGGACTCCGTGTTTCGTCTTGATCTTGAGGTGTTTCGGACCATTCACTTGGGGTGGCACGGACCAATTTTGGATCCGTTCTTTTGGGTCTTTAGTTCACTGGGGCTTGGGTATGTCCAACTTTTGCTCTCGGCTTTGGTGCTTTGCTTTCCTCGGTACCGGCGGCTTTTTTGGCCATTAGTCCTTGCGATTGCCATCTCGGGCTTGCCGCTTGCCCAAGTGTTTAAGCAATTCATCTACCGTGAGAGGCCAAGCCACCTTGTTTGGGCGCATCCGCAGGAGGGGTTTAAGTACGATAGCTTCCCGAGTGGTCACACATCCACCTCGTTTGCCGTCGCATTCTTGCTCTGTTTCCTTCTTCCCCGCCGATTTGCTTGGGTCAAAGTGCTGGCTTTAGTGCTTGCTACCTGCGTTGGAATCAGCCGAATCTACCGTGGCGTGCATTGGCCGTCTGATGTTGTTGCTGGCGTCTTTTGCGGCCTCTGTGGGGCGGCTCTCGTTAGGCTGCTTGTTTCGCCGATCAACGATCAAGAGTTGAGGAGTTGATGCACTTCTTCCATGGCTCTGTTTACAGATTGGACCTCGTGGTTGAGGTCTTCTTCGACCGAGGTTGCGGGCAGAGCCACTCCGTCTTGTGGTCGCACTCGTTGGGTTAGGTCTCGGGCGGCGAGGAGGGCTTGGCGTAGGTTTTCGAGGCCGGCTTGGATTCGTTCTTGCTCGGGCTGCAAGGCAACGGCCGATTGCAATCGCAACTCTAGTTTCTCGATAGCCCGGCGGTACTCGCCAGCCGCGACTGAATCAGTCGTGCTCGCGAGGAGATTCTGAAGGCGAAGGCGATCCTCATCTAGATCAGTTGTCAGAGGACCTCGAGAGATCTCGACCAGCCTAGCTTCCAACTCACGAATCCGCGCCAGTACGGCATTAAGTGCCTGGATCATTGGGCGCTGCATTTCCGGCGTCAGGGCGGGGTTATCGATGATGGATGCCACAGCTTCGGCGTAGATCCGGTCGTTTTCGGTGTCGTACTGAACGAAGGGAATCATCAGGCTTAGCGTTCCGGGTTGGATCGCGCTCGCCGTGCTTCGAGCGACAAAAAGCCATCCTACTGCCGCCATGATCGTCCAGCCAAGAAGCAGGTTTACCGTGGTGTCATTGGCTAGCCCTAGTAGATTGCATGCGAAAGCTACAGCAATGGTGCTGAAAAATGCGAGGGCGAGGTAGCCGAGCATGATCACGAGGTTGCGCGGTCGGCGGAACCAAGGCATGCCGTAGTAGGGGCTGATCGCTCGCCATTCCTCGGGACGGATGATGCCTTTCTGACTCGACATCGCCATGCCAAAGCGGGCGAAGACCTGCTGGATGGACTTGTCGACTTTGGGGTCCAGCTCGCGAAAATGGATGGGCCGTTGCATCGTCCAGATACTGACACGACTCTCGGCGAAAGATTTTCTATTTGGGTAGCAAGGCCCCCGATTTTTGGCCAGTGTTCGTAGTGCGGACGCTTTCCGAACGGCTATGATCAGGCTATGGACAGCAGGGCGCTCAATGATTTATTGGTGGCCCGAGTGCGCGAATTGGCGGCTCGCAAGCCCGCGAGTTCGAAGGAAGAGCATGCGCAACGGGTCGCCCAAGACCGGCCTCGGCTGTTGCGTTGCCTTGGCCTTGACCCCTTGCCTCCGCGAACTGATCTGAGGGCCCAAGTGACGGGCGTCCTCTCCCGCGATGGGTATCGGATTGAGAAAGTTCGATATGAATCTCGTCCTGGACTGCTGGTGACAGCGCACCTTTACATTCCCGATGGGGCGGGTCCGTTTCCCGTGATCATGGCCCCGCACGGGCATTTTAGTTACAAAAAGAATGAGCCCCAAATTCAGGCCCAGGCGATCAGTGCGGCCCTGTACGGCATGGCGACACTCGTTGTGGATTCTCCGGGCGTCTCGTGGGACGCAGGTCCGACCAACGAGCGCCAAGGAATGGGCAAGCATGACGATGCCCTTGTCGCGATGGGAACGCCGCTTTATGGCATCTACGTTTGGGACGTCATGCGTGGGCTTGACTGGTTGGAGACACGGCCAGAAATCGATACCAAGCGTGTGGGGATCAGCGGATGCAGCGGGGGCGCGGCGGCGACGATGTACGCGTTCGCGGTCGATGAGCGCATCGGAAGCGCGGTGCCGGTTTGCGGTGTGGGGAGCTTCGAGGACCAGCACAACAATGGGTGCCTTTGCAATCACGTGCCCGGGATCTTGGAGCTGGGTGACCGGGCCGATGTGCTGGCGCTGCGCGCGCCCGCGCCGGTACTGGTCGTTGGGGCGACGGATGATCCGGAGTTTCCGCCCGATTCGAACCGAAGAACGCACCAGAAACTGGAAGCGATTTATCGTCACTACCAGGCGCGAGATGCCGTGCGTCTGGAAATCGTGGATTCGCCTCACGAATACAACCGGCGGATGCGCGAGGCGATGCTCGGGTTCTTTGACCAGCATTTGAACGGCCAGCCTGCACGACCGTATGCGATCGAAAAGCGCCCGCTGACCGACGGTCTTCGCTACCCGGCGGTGGCGGGGACAGAGGATCCGACGTCTCCCGAGCTCCAGGTCACGGGTTGGCACGAGCGTAGCACACGGACCTTCCGCGAGCTTCTCCATGAGGCTCTGCTGGCACCCTATCCGCAGCCTTTCGATGCGAGTGCGCGGCTGGCGCGATGGGGCAAGCTGGGGTCGCTCGCAGGTCCGCGGCCGGGTGAGGAACTGGCGATCCATGATGGTGATATTGCCAAGCCAGAGGTGTCTTCTTCCTGGGCACTGCCGATTGCCGATTTGGACTTCCGGCTTGCCATTTACTTAGGGCTGAGTTTGCCCGAGTTCTTGGCTCAGGTCTTGCACCTATTTGCGCCGGGAGGCTCAGAGGGGTACGAGGTCATCCCTGAGTCCGGCAACGTGCTTGGCAACGTTTTGACTTCCATGCGGACCGTGATCGGGAAGCCGGTCGAGTCGAAGCTGGTCCGGGTGATCGCGGAGGGGCCCTATGCGAGCTTGACGGCGCGTTTCCTGCAGAAGCTCCGGCCCGGCCTCCAGATTCAGATCAGCCATACCCATTCAGGCTACAACGACCTCGCGGCGGCGGAGATTGTCTTCCCCAATGCGCGCACCTTGCGGTGGCCGTTCGAATGAAGATCGTGGTGATCCGGAACCCGGTATCGGGTCGCGGAACAGGCACGAAGCTTTGGCCCCAGGTCGAGAAGTGGCTCCAAGATTATCGGCCGGCGATAGCTTCGCTAGAAATCGTCACGACGACCGGTCCCAACCACGCGGTGATGGAGGCCCGGATTGCGGCCGAGAGCGCGGACCTGATCGTGGCTTGCGGGGGCGACGGAACGATTGGCGATGTTGCCAATGGTTTGATCGGTTCGCACGTGCCAATGGGTGTCGTTCCGATGGGGACGGGAAATGACCTCGCGCGCCATTTGGGTCTGCAGGGCAACCTGGAGCGAGCGGTGAAAATAGCCATGACAGGTACACCGAAGCCAATCGATGGCGGACTTTGGAGCGTGGGCGAGGACTCGCGAGTTTTCTTCAACGCCTGCGGCTGCGGGTTTGATGCCGAAGTCGCGGCCCGGGTCAACAGCGGGTTTCGTCGCCTGAAGGGGACGGCCGCGTATATCGCGGCGGTCTTGGATTCTTTGCGGAGCTATGAGGCGGTGCCGATAAGGATCACGATGGGAGACCAGGTCGTGGAGACCGAGGCGATGCTGTGTTGTGTCGCGAGTGCCGAGAGCTACGGTGGGGGCATGAAGATTGCGCCAAAGGCAAGCCTGACCGACGGCTTGCTCGATGTGGTTTTGGTGCGCAAGGCAACCCGGATGGAGTTTTTGCGAGCGTTCCCATCGGTCTTTCGGGGCGGGCATTTGGGGCATCGGCTGGTTAGTGCGTGGCAGGTGCCGGAAGTTGTGATCGAGCCACTTTCGGATGCTCCGCCCTTGGTTTTGGCCGATGGCGAACTTGTCGGGCGGCTGCCAGGTCGATTTTCTGTGGTTCCGAACGCGCTGGAAGTCATGCAGTAGAGCCAGAATAGGGCGAGCAATGAAAGGCGTCCAACTTCTGCAGCGAGTCAACAATCTCTCGGGAACCTATTCCCATTTCGGGCTCTCGACGGGCAATTGCTTGCCTTTGACGTCAGTTCCTTTTGGGCTTGTCCATTGGAGTGCAGAGACTGCAGGCGACCCTTGGTTCTTCCATCCCGATCATCGAAAGTTCCGCGGCTTTCGGGCCACCCACCAGCCGAGCCCGTGGATGGGTGACTATGGGCAGTTGACGCTGATGCCGGCGCGACCTTGCGCGCGTTACGACGCCGAAGGTCGGGCGTCCTCGTATGAACGCAGTTTGGAGCCACATCAGGCGCTGGTGCATCTGGTGCGATACGGAATCACGGCGACGTTGCAGCCACGCCGGACGGGCGCAGTGGTGCAGATCGAGAGCCACCGGCGAGAGCCGCTCGAACTCGTATTGGAATACGCCGAGTCGGTTCGCGTTGTGGATTTCACGAGGGTTGAGGTGATTTGCCGACGGAACTCGGGCGGGGTTCCGGATGGCTTCGCGACGAACTACCTGCTGGAACTCAGCAGCCCCGTGTTTCTGAAAGCAGTTTCGGAAGAGGTCTGGGTGCTTGCTTTCGAGGGCACGCCGGAGTCGGTCGAAGTCAAAATCGGCACCTCGTTCATCAGCCATGGGCAGGCGGCGCAGAACATTCTGAATGACGACGCGGCCCCTTCGGCTTTGGCGGCATGGTCGGAAATCTTCGGTGCGTTTGATATCCAGGATGACAACCGGAACGCTATCGACACCTTTGCAAATGCGGTCTACCGGACCCACCTCTTCCCTCGTGAAACTCATGAATTCGGGGCCGATGGCTCCGCGAGGCATTACAGTTTCTTTCGGGGATCGGTGGAACCCGGCGTCGCCGTGACTGATAATGGGTTTTGGGATACCTACCGAACGGTCTATCCGTGGTTCAACCTGGTGAAGCCGTCGCGATCCGTGATGGCACTGAATGGGTGGAACGCCGCCTTGCAGGAAGGCGGCTGGTTCCCCCAATGGGCCAGCCCTGGCTACCGGGCCTGCATGGTCGGAACCCATATCGACGCGGTCATTGCGGACGCGGTGATGAAAGGGGTCTCGGGCTTCGACGCTAAGTTCGCTCTTTCCGGGATGCTGAAGCACGCCAACGAAGTGGGCGATGCGATCGGCAGCTACGGCCGCCTCGGCATCGAGGACTACTTGGCCAAAGGGTACGTTGCCGAGGAGACCGTAGAGGCTTCTGTGAGCCGATCTCTCGACTATGCCTACAACGACTTCTGCATCGCCCAGGTCTTGCGCTCGCTCGGGGTGCCGGGGGCGGAGGGCTACGAGGGGCGAGCCCAGAACTACCGCAAGCTGTGGGACGAGAGCGTAGGGTTCATGCGTGCTCGGCATGGTGATGGCGCTTGGGCCAAGTTTGATCCCTTCGAGTGGGGCGGTCCCTATGTGGAGGGTGGGGCTTGGCAGTGCAGTTGGGCGGTTCAGCACGACCCTGCCGGCTTGATTGAGCTTCTTGGCGGCGACGAGAAGGCGGTTGCGAAGTTGACGGAGTTGATCCAGACACCGCCGCATTTTGGTGTCGGGCACTACGGCTTCGAGATTCACGAAATGACGGAGATGGTAGCCGGTCGTTTTGGGCAGTACGCCCATTCGAACCAGCCGGTTCATCACGTGCTCTACCTCTTTGCCCTCGCGGGGCGACTCGATCTGACCCAGCAGTTTGTGACGCGGGCGATGAAGCAGATGTACACGCCGGAGCGGCTTCCGGGCGACGAAGACAACGGCGAGATGTCGGCCTGGTACCTCTTCAGTTCGCTCGGGTTCTTCCCTTTCTGCCCTGGCCGGGCCGAGTACGTGGTGGGCCTGCCGATGTTTGCCCACGCCGAAGTCACTCGCGAGTCGGGCCAGGCGTTGCGCTTTACGAAGGAAGAGGGGGCTTCTGGATTGCCGAGCGTCAATGGCGTGAAGTTGACTTCGCCGATTCTGAGTCACGACTTCTTTCTGAATGACTGCACCTTGGCCTGGCATAAGCCCAGCTAGCGCCATAATTCTGACTAATGGGCGGGGGCAATCTAGAGCGGACCCTGGGCGATCTTTTCGCCCAGTTTGGAATCTGGGCTTATGCCCTGCTGTTCTTGGTGGTGTTTGTGCAGTGCGCGAACCCGCTCGGGGCGACGATGCCGGGGAATCCGCTCGTCTTTGTGCTTGGCCTGCTGGGACGATCCACCCCGGGCGTCTCACCTTGGGCTCTGATCGCCGTCCTTGGATCGGGAGCATTTCTGGGCAACTTGGTCGGCTACCTCTCCGGTCGCAAGTTGGGGGCGAGCGCGTTCCGGAACCCGAAGGTGAAGGTTTATGAGGAGAAGTGCCAAGAATTCTTCGCCAAGCACGGCCCCAAGGCGATCTTCGTTGGCTTCTTTGTTCCGTTTGTGCGGTGCTTCCTTCCCTTGTTCGCCGGGGTTTCGGGGATGGCTTGGCGGGCGTTTGTGGGCTTCTCGCTTGCGGGCGCGTTCACTTGGGTCAGCACGTTCGTGCTGATTGGCTTCGCCTTTGGGGAGATTCCGGCGGTGCGGCAGAATCTGGAATACATCGTTCTCGGGATCAACGCCTACGTGGTCTTTCGGCTGGGGCTGGCGATCTGGCGCGCGAAGAAAGCGAAGAAATCGGGACCCGACTCCGTACCCCGGTAGAATTCTGCGATGGCCGTACTCGAAGTCCGCGATCTTGAAGTCTCCTTTGGCTCGACTCGGATCTTGCGGGGCGTCAGCTTTGACCTGATCGAGGGGCAGACTCTCGGCGTGGTCGGCGAATCTGGCTGCGGCAAGTCGATGACAGGCTTTGCCGTGATGGGCATGCTCCACTCACCGGGGCGCATCAGTGGCGGCTCGATCAAGCTGAATGGACGTGAACTGGTTGGCTTGCCTGAGCGCGAGCTTCAGCAGGTGCGAGGGGCGCAGATCGCGCTCGTGATGCAGGACCCGTTCACGAGCCTGAACCCGATGATGTGCGTGGGCGACCAGGTCGCCGAGGCCCTTATCTTGCATCAGCGCCTCTCGAAGGCCGAAGCCTGGAAGCGCGCAATTGAGATGCTCGACGAAGTCGGGGTGTCAGCGCCGGAGCAGAGCGCGCGCAAGTATCCCCACCAAATGAGCGGCGGACAGCGACAGCGTGTGGTGATCGCGATGGCGTTTGCGTGTCGGCCGAAAGTTCTGATTGCCGACGAACCCACGACCGCCCTCGACGTCACATTGCAGGCCCAGATTCTCCGCCTGTTGCGCGACCTTCAGGAGAAGGAGGGCACGGCGGTGATGCTCATCTCGCACGACATTGGCGCGATTGCCAGCGTAAGCGAGCGTATCGCGGTTTTCTACGCGGGCCAGATTGTGGAGACCGGGACCGCCGAGCAAGTCCTGCGCCATCCGGCGATGCCTTACACGAAGTCTCTTTTGAATGCCCTTCCCCGAGCCGGCGTCACCAAGCTAGAGGCGATTGGCGGTCAGCCGCCGGATTTTGCCACCCTTGCTACGGGCTGCCCCTTCGCGCCGCGATGCGCCTACCGGCAGGACAAGTGCGCGGAGGCTCCGCCGCTTGCGACCATCGGCGAAGGGCACCTTTCGGCGTGCTGGTTCAGCTCGAAAGTCGCCAGTTAGGCGTCTTTCGGCAAAGAAAACCAGAACGTGCTGCCTTGGCCGAGGGTGCTGCGCACCCCGATCCGCCCGCCCTGGGCGAGGATGGCGAGGCGGCAGAAGGTGAGGCCGAGCCCGGTTCCACCCTTTGTCCCCTTGACCTGAGTGAACGGATCGAAAATCTTCTCGACGTACTCCGGTGGGATTCCCGGACCCTCGTCGATGATCTCGAAAACGGCATTGTGGCCGTCTTCGACCACGCGGATAAGGATGGTCCCCTTCGGGGGGCTGAATTTGAGCGCATTGCTGACGAGGTTCGTCATGACCCGCTCCGTGAGTTGGCGGTCGAGATTGGTTGTTTTGCGCTCGACTTCGGTTCGGATGGTCACCGACGCGTCTCGGGCCCAGAGAGCAACCGATTGGAGGCTTTCGGCGAGGAAGACCTCGGTTTCGACCGGCTCTTTGTGCACCGACAGCGTTCCGCTTTCGAGCTTGGCGACGTCGAGCATCGAGTTCACGAGGCCAAGCGCACGCTGGTTCGAGATGAGGGCGAGCTGGACCATTTCACGCTCACTTTCGTTCATCGCGTCGGCGGTCTGTTCCAAGGTCATGAGGCCAGTGATGGCGGAGGCCAGGGGCGAGCGGAGGTCGTGGACGATGAAGCCAACTAGCTCCTCTTGCTGACGCCGGGCCTCGTGAAGGCGGTCGAAAACGGACGCCAACGCCGTGAATGCGAGCAGCCGAACCACGAGATCGCCGATGGCTCCGCGATTGAATTCGGTCGAGCCGGTGACGACCACTTGGGTGATGAAGCTTGCTCCCGACGAATAGATCGCGACCATGTAACCCGCGCGAGCCCCGCCATACCAGGCCGCGACAAACAGCGGAATCAGGTAGATGATGAGGAGGTCGAAGCCAATGAAGTGGTCGGCGACACCGACACCGATGGACGCCAGCAGCGCAAGGCCAAGGATTGTGGATCGAGATAAACGGACCAACCGCTCATTGATCCATCGCAAGACAGGTAGTGACATGCAAAGAAAGCGCGGGCCCGGGCAACGCGAATTGTCTTAGGTTACCAGGACTCACCCCGGGACCAGGGAGCGGGTAAGTTCACGAACATGGGTCGGCGAATCGCGTTCGGACTTTCTCTCATGCTGATGGCGAGCATCTGTGGAGCGCAGACTTCGCCGACTCCGGTCTTTGACTCCAAAGCCCTGATTCGGACCGCCGTGGGCGGACTGGAGAGAACCGACGCGACCGTCGAGACGTTGGCGAACAACGGCCCCATGATTGGTGAGAGCTTGCGTGTGACCCTCCGCAAGGGCGCGAACGAAACCAATGCGACCCAGATTACGATTCTGAACGAGGCTCCGGTCGCCGAGGGCGACGTCCTGCTCGCTCAGTTCTATATTCGGGGATCGAGCTTGGACGGAAAACGCCCGGCACGGGTCGAGCTGCTGTTTGAGAAATCCACCTCGCCCTGGACGAAATCGGTGAGCCAGGCGGGGGCAGGCGCCAAGGATGCTGCGGCATGGCGCAAAGTCGTGGTTGCTTTCCGTTCGATTGCATCTTACGCCCCCGGCGAAGTCATGACCTCAATCCGATTCGCTTTGCAGCCGCAGCGAGTGGAGATTGGCGGCCTAAAGGTTCTGAACTACCGAAAGTCGAAGACATTAGATGAACTCATCGCCTTTGCCACGGCCGAGAATCCCCTAGGTCCAGTTAACGCGACTCTTAATCTGAAAGTGCGCAGGCAAACGATGTTGGGCTTTGGCGGGAACTTCTGCCAACCACGATACGGCAGCACCGAACCTATGGATGCTGTTGGCACCACGGTGCTGAGCTCCCTTCGCGTGGTCCATGCCCGTATTGGCTTACCTCTTACCTCTTGGACTCCATCTCGAGGCGTGTACCGCGATGAAGCTCAGGCTCGGGCCTCGTTCCTTGCGCTCCAGGATATGAAGCGACGCGGGATCCCGACGGTGGTTAGCCTTTGGGAGGGTCCCACTTGGATGATGGGAGGAGCTGTCGAACTGCAAGGGCGGACCCTTACTCCCCAGGGCGTTATCGATTGTGTCGATTCCATTACTGCCTACTTGGTCCAGGCTCGCGATAAGTACGGTGTGAGCGTTCCCTACTTCAGCTTCAACGAGCCAGACCTTGGAGTCAATTTCAAGTTCAGTTCCGATCAGATGATTGACTTCATCCGGGTTGCGGGCCCGAAGTTTGCCTTAGCTGGGCTAAAAACGAAGTTTCTGGTGGGTGATACCGCCAACGGTGGCAACTTCGCCGCATATGCTTCACCTATTCTTGCGGAGAAGTCGATCGCTCCATACCTAGGGCCGATTTCGTTCCATTGCTGGGATGCAATGAGTGCCAGTGATGAGTCCTACCAAAACATCGCCGCCCTAGGCAAGCAATACGCTAAAGACATCTGGTGTCTGGAAGCTGGGCATGATGCCCAGTTGTGGCAAGCCAAGGACCCTTGGGCAACATGGGACAATGCCCTGAAGACAGCGATTGCTTACGAACGAACTATTCGCCTTACTAATAGTTCTCTGATGAGCTACTGGACTTACCAAGACAATTACCCGATTGCAAGCAGGGATGGCAAAGTGAAGTACCCCATCCTCAGGGTCCTTCGCCAAATGGAGCAAGTCTTCGCTCCAGGGACAAAAGTCTCCCCGGTTTCGACCAGTTCGGAGGACCTCCGCGCGCTTGCCACGGTCCACGAATCCGGGCGATGGGGAGTGCTTCTGATCAACCCCATAGGCAAGGGACGAGTTACGTTGCGGGGACTGCGAAACGAAAAAGCCCGCGTTGTGGTGAGCACAGAGCGAGGCCAAGAGGTGTCTCGCACGGTCATGGTCGCCAAGGGTGAGGTTACTTTGGACCTTCCCGCCCGATCCGTCCTCACCGTCGTCGGAGGCTAAAGTCCCGGGTTCACTCACCCGTGTGGGGAGTTGGCCAAGTACAATGCAATACCTGTCGAAGACGACAACTGACTGTTCAATGATTGGCGCAGAAGAACCGAAAAGGGCGAAGCTGACCACCCTCGCAATATGGGACCGCAAGTGGCCCTTGTTGAAGCTGTCTGCACGTGAGCTGCGCGACCTCTTCTTCTTTGCTAGCTGCAAATGGGGTGAAGATAACGCGCCCAGGATCTCAGCAGCCCTTAGCTTCTACGCCGCACTTTCGATGGCACCATTCTTAGTGATAGCGGTTATGGCCGGCGGAGTATTCTTCGGTGAGGCCAGCGCTCGTGCTGAGATATTGAACCAAGCAAAGAGTGCTTTCGGTCAAGGGGGTGCCGACTTCCTAAACACCTTGATCGACAATACGCGTAAACCAACGCCGACGATCATTGCAACTGTCATCTCGGTTATCGTTATGTTTGGCAGCGCGGCCAATCTGTTTCTGAACCTTAAGGATGCGACGAACTCGATTTGGTCCATCAAGGGCTACCCAAACCCTTGGCTTAACGCATTTGTGGCTCGAGTAAAGGCGTGGATCCTTGTCGTTGTTTTCGGATCGTTGGTCCTGGCATGGCTATTTCTTGACGCATGGATTGGATGGGTCGAACGCAAGTCTGGGCTTTTGGCATCGTGGCAATACCTAAGCTTTGGGATTAGCTTCATCTTTCTGCTCCTAGTTTTTGCTTTCACTTACCGAGTTTTGCCCCGTAGCCGTGTAGTCTGGCGAGATGTTTGGTTTGGCGCGATCGTGGCAGCGTTTGGTGTGTCCGTAACGAAATACTTGCTTGGTCTGTATTTCACATTCTCCGGCATTTCGGCTCTGTATGGTTCAGCCGGCGCTCTAGTTGTAATTCTCTTGTGGATCAACTACACCAACTGGGTTTATTGGTTTGGTATGGAGCTGGTTTGGGTCTATGCGCACCGACATGGTAGCCAAAAGGGCAAGGTCTCTAACTGGTTCACCGAAGGCACCTTGGACTAGCCGATGAACTTGGGAAACTGGTTTCAGAATGAGTCTCTAAGAAAACTCCTCTTTCAATGGGTCGCGCCAATCACCTTGGCAGTCGCAGGCGCGGCCTCTGCCCAGTTTCTCTGCTCCAATGTCCCTATCCTAGCGAATCTCAATGGTAGCGAGCTAGCCGGAAGGCAGGCGGAACAGGTGATGACAACCTGGCACCCTAAGCTTGTGGTGATTGAATTCCGAGAGGATGATCCCACCAAAGCGCTATCGTGGAGCGACTATGCGACTCTGCTCTATTCGCTAAAGCAAGCAGGTGCGAGTACGGTTGCCTTTGATCTCTCCTGGGAACCGAGGCCAGGGCAGGAAGTGCTGCGAAATGCAATTGTTGATGTTGCGCCAATGAACGTCGTGGTTGGTGTGGCTCCAACTGAAGAAGACTCGCGTGAAGACGAGAACGAGCCGGATGGTTGGCGAATAGCCTTCGAAAGGTCAGGCATCGTAACCAAACCGACGCCGAATGCAGAAGTTGCCTCGATTCTACCAATCGAGCATCCCGAAGTCCAAGATGAGATTGTCGCGGCAGTCGCGCTTCGAAAGGATTGGACGACTGGGCGCAACATATCCTATATTGGGGTAACCCCGGTACTGATGGATTTGGGCCTAGATATCCAGCAAGCACGCATTGTAGGAGACCAGCTCGTTGTCGGACGCAACCGATGGACAGTGGGCGCTAGCCATGAGATTCCTGTTATCCCAATTGGAAAGGATTCTCGCTGGCCGACCTATGAATACCGAGACGCATTGCGCCAGATGAAGTCAGAGCCGGCGCTGTTTCGCGGAAAGATCGTCTTTGTGGGTGATGCATCGCGAAGTGGAAAGGATATCCTGAAGGTACCTGGTGGCAAGGCGGAAGCAGGCGTCCAGATTGTCGCCATGATAGCGAATACGGCTCTACTTCGCCGTGGTCACTTGCTCCCCTATCCGCTGCTGATGATTCTCGCATGGTCTACAGTATTGAGTTCATTAGCTGTGTTATCCTTGTGGCACCGCTGGCCATCACCGGCTGTGATCGGCCCAGTTGTTTCTGGAGCTATCGCGATCTTTGCGCCGAGGTACATATCGGCGCAGACCGGCCTACTTATAGAGACAGTTGCGCCAACGTTTTCCATCGCTATGGTGAGCATCTGCGTAGTTTCCCTTCAGGCTCTGAACATATTGCCAACCGACCTCCGTGTCGCTGGCCGCATGCAAGAGGCCACCGTTCTCTTTGTGGACCTGCGTGATTCAACTCGGTTAACCCAAAGACTCGGCGGAGAGAACTTCCAGGCCCTGAATTCAAAGGTAAATCGGATACTCATGCAGACAATCAGCGGATTCAAGGGGGATGTGGAGCGCACCCTAGGCGACGGAGCCCTAGTTATCTTCTGGCCTGGCAAGAGAAGTCATGTCAAACGGGCGCTTCAGTGCTCTCAAGCGATCCTTAGCGCAATTGATTCTGCTTCGTTCACAGGGATACCCGAGGACCTCACCATTGGAGTTACCGTCGGATTTGAAACCGGGGTCATCTCGGGCGGATATGTGCGAGAGGGTCGGGGCAAAGTCTGGAGTAGTACGGGGACCACGGTCAACCTTGCGGCCCGACTGCAGGGATCTTGTGGTTCTCTTGGGATTCCATTGGCAATTGGCCCATCCGCTGCAGCAAAACTGGTGAATGTAGCGGATCTTCGTTCTGCGGGCCGATTTGCCCCGAAGGGCCTAGCCGAGGAAGTCGAGGTCTTTACGGTTTAGGAATCGCCCTCCAGGCTTCTCTGCAATCGCATGCAAGGTGACGATTCTGGCGAGCAGAGCCGTCCTCAGGATGAGTGTCTCTCCTGGTTAATCTGTGATTTGTCATCTTGGCCACGAAGATCCTCGCCGAAGTTCTTGAAAGCAGCCGGAACCGATTTGTCGTGCAGGGTGAAGAATCGATCCGCCCCACAGTTCAGGAGGGCTACTCAAAAGGAGCAATTCTTGTTATAATCGGCTCATGCCAGAAGCTTTACCGACGATTCCGGGTGGACAGGGCCATGTTTTGAACGGAGAAGCCGTCGCTGCTCCCACAACTTGGGTCGCTGGCGGTCAACTTCGAGTTGGCCCGCCCCAGTTGACGGTGACCCTCGGGGGCGGTCGACTGACCCTTACGGCTAGCTCCTTGGTGACCCTCACGGTTGAGTCGGGCAACCTCTGCTTCCAAATTGACGATGGGTCAGGCTCCTACACGGGCAGTGAAGAGGTCGCCCAAGGGTCGACGATGTCCGTCGAGAGTGAATCCGAACTCGGCTTCGAGGAAGTCGAAAGCTTTGATGGCGGCTCCGGCGAGGGCGGGCTGGACCGAGATTTCGGAAGCCAAAATCAAGAAGAGGACGATGATTCGGACGGATTCCAAACGAGCACAATCAAATATCGTTTGCGCAGTATTCGAGTTAGGACAGGAGCCAGAAAGACCCCAACGAGCCAACCAAGGGGGACTGTCAGTTTTTCTTATCGGGCTTCGACCAGCACATACGACGTCTCTTCTACAGGAATTGGCTTCGAGCTTTATGTTGACGGCTCACCGACCACGACAAAGGCTCCAGGGCAGTCTTCGTCAGGTCTTGGCTAAGGACACTGCGTTGGTTGCATCATTCCTTGCGTTTGTGCTTGTATCGAGTTGCATGCCTAGTGCCCCGACTGAACTAAAGGTGATGTCCTACAACGTCCGCTATGGGACGGCAGCGGATGGTGAGAACTCCTGGCCCAACCGTAAAGCGGCACTACTGGCTCTTGTGCGCAGGCATGATCCCGATGTACTCGGGGTCCAAGAGGCTCTAGCGGATCAGGTTACGTCACTAAGGCAGCTTCTTCCCGAACATGAGGTGGTTGGCGTGGGACGTGACGACGGTATTGAAGGTGGTGAGTTTAGTTGCCTATTCATCCGTCGTAACCGCTTCGGGGTTCGCGAGGGCGGCACAAGGTGGATCAGCGACAACCCCGAGTTACCAGGTTCAAAAGCGAAGGGCGCAAATCTCCCCCGGGTCTTTTCATGGGCCATTTTGACGACCCAGCAGAGCCAATCAGTTCTAGTGATGAATGCCCATTGGGATCACCAATCTGCCGAAGCACGACTCTTGGGTGCAACCCAGATGCGCGAGTTTGCCAAGAAGCGAGGTCTCCCGACGATCATGATGGGGGACTTCAACTGTGAGTGGACCTCCGATCCGCTCAAGACGATGCAAGGCTATTCGTTTGCGAGGCCAAGTAATGGCCCGTACGTCACCTATAATGCCTTTGAAGCTGACGCGGATCAGGGGGATATGATCGACCATATCCTCTACGATGACCATTGGAAACTTCAGAGCGTGCTGATTGATCGAACCACCAACAATGGCCGCGTGCCCAGCGACCACTTCCCTCTTATTGCCAACTTAACTCTCGACTAAAGCGTTAAGAGTAGTCCCCATTCAGGGCTTAGGTCTGGGTCATCGCAGATGCGGTCACCCACAATGGTCGCGCCAAGCCCCTGGTAAAGCCTGTGAGCTTCAACAAAGCGCTTGTCACTCCAAACTTCCATTGCCGTTCGTGAACTTTGGCGCGCCTGAGCGATCGCGGTCTGGTTGAGGGCGCTCCCAATCCCCCTTCGGCGGCCGCGAATGCGCACGTAGAGCCGTTCCAACGAGCAGTCCGCTCCCGCCACCCGCACCTTGCCCTCTTGAATTGCCGTTGTTCCCAGTTCACCGGGAATCGCCTCGAAGAACTCCAAGGCCACGGTCCCGACAATTCCCCCAGCATCCTCAGCGACCCAGAATGGATTTCCTAGCGATAGGTAGTGCTGCTCAAGATCATACAAATCCGAGTGATAAACGTCTGGGTCCCACGCGAATCCGTACTCGTCGAAGACCTCCCGGATCGTTTCCTGAACCCCAACCTCATCCGCCTCAGTAGCGACCCGAATCCTCCACTCCATCGGCCTCATCCTACCCTTGACTCAGGCGTCAAAACTGGGTACACTGTTGTTCCTGGATCGTTAGCTCAGTTGGTAGAGCAGCTGACTCTTAATCAGCGGGTCGTAGGTTCGAGCCCTACACGGTCCACCAGAATTCAGGTTCAAATTGAACAAAAACGCCCTCCAAACTGGAGGGCGTTTTGCATTTCTGCAGTTTATCCGCAGTTTAAGTGACGGACGGTCGTGGATCTCAGGCGACTTCTCTCTCGCGTGCGGTCACGTAATCAGCCAGCTGCTTGGCGGTAATCCGCCGAGCGCGGCCAATCTTGATGGTGTCGATCTTCCCGGCATTGATCAGCTCATAGACGAGGCTGCGAGAGAGGGACAGCAAGTTTGCGGCCTCCCGAACGGTGTAGGCCAACTTCAGGGTGGTCAGGTTCGGATGCATTTGAGATTTCTCCTTAGAAGAGTCGGTATCGCTTGGTGGTCGTGACGTACTTGTTGATCGGGATCACCTCGGTGCCCATGGAGATGCCCATGAACTCGCGAGGAACAAGCTTCTGCTCGTAGGATCGCTCCGTGGTGGTGATCTCGAACCCCTTGTATCCCATATGACCGGCGCTCAGCAAAGCACCGAGTTCAGGGTTGCGAGTCGTGAGCTCGTGGATGACGCGAAGACCCTCTCGGGCCCTGATTTCGGCAAGAGCCGTGTTGCCTTCAGCGTTAGCCTGCTCGCTCTTGGCAAGCAGGTTCTGCGCGTTCTGGATCTGCGACTTAAGCGTCTGGGGAATCATGGTGTCGTTCTGCATGGTGCTAGCTCCAAGCCCCCACGGGCGTCAGTCCCAAGTCTTCAAAGGTTTGCACCTTGAATTCGAAGGCGGGCGTCGGTAGGAGGCGGGAAATCGTTCGTGCTCTCTTGATGCCTGTCGTCACGGTGAGAAGGCGGAACTCCTCAAAACCGTAGAGCGACTTGCACTGCCCGGAATGAATCAGGGCTTCGTAGGCGGCCAACTTGGCCTTGAACTTCTGGGGAGAGACGTGACCCAGATCGGTTTCGATGAACATCGGAAGCTGACGGGTGATGAGCAACCCATCTGGCCGGACTTCAAGGTCCGCCAGCTTGCGCCAGAGTTGCTGCTCGAATCGCCAGTCGAGCGCACCACGGGCTAGAAGTGCGATGCGGATATTCGTTGTGTTAAGGGCGTGCTGAATGAAGCGCGGAGTCTCAGTCCGGCCTCGAAGGAGGTTCGAGATTCGGTAGTCCACAACATCCACTGCCCGCTTGCCCGGAGCGTAAAGCTGCTGGGTCATGAACGGAGTGCTGATGCTCTTCACGAAACCGAGATTCTTGAGTTCTCGAAGCCGAGTGTTGGCCCTGGTCACCGAGCCGAAGTAGCCGAGTCCGATGAATTGGTCACGGGAGAGCACGTGACTCAAGGACAGATCCTTGATGAGCTTCACATCGCGGGCTTGAAGGATCACAGCCAGTCCTCCAGCTGAACCTTGCTTCCGGCAGATCGAGGCTTGTCACTCTTGGGTTCGACAGGAGGCTTTAGGTTTGCAGTAGGCGAGACTTCGCGTTCCACTGCAGCGGCATTTCGTGCCTGAAGGAGGCGAATCAGGTCCTTTGCGGCAGGACTTCGAACGCCAACATCCGAGAACATCGGCGCGTTGATTTCGACCTGAAATGGCTCATAGCCGCGCACGGCCAAGATCGCTTCACCAACCGGAAGGCCGGAGATATCGAGGAGCTTCGGATCTCCGGTGAGGTCCTTGCTTAGGACCGCGCTATCTTCTCGACCGGTTCGGAACACGAGCTTGACCCCGACGTTGTTCAGGATCATCGAGCGCATGCGGGGAGAGAGTTGCGCCAGGGTCTGGTGAGCTAGACACAGCGAGAGGCCAAAGCGTCTACCCTCAGCCAGGATGTTCTCGAATTCTTTCAGCCCGAAGTGCTCGAACTCGTCCACATACAGCCGTACAGGTACACGCTTGCTCTCTGGCACGTGGACGCGGGAGAAGATTTCCCTGCAAATGCTCGAGAGCATCAAGGAGCCCATCATCCGGCCCGCCGAGTGGAGCTCATCTGAAGCAAGCGAAACAAGCGTCACGCTCCCAGGAGTGTTGATGTGCTTGCCGAGATCTAGAGGAGCCGGGTGTCCCAGAGTCTTGCGGAGCGAGTCCGTCGCAAGGAGCAGGCTGACTTTGTTCAGCACTGGCGTCGCCATGCTGGACTGCTTGTCGGGCGAAAGTTGGCCGTAGCGCTTCCAGAATGCCGACACGTTTTCGGACGAGCACTTCTGGATCAGGCTAAGGCGAAACTCGGCATCGTAGAACAGGCGCTCAATGGCAGGAAGAGATGAGTCTGCTTCGGCCAACAGCATGACTCCGTTGCGTAGAGTCTCAGCAAGTTGCACTCCCCAAGAGTCCGATTCGGCGGCGACAACATCGAGAACTCCCAGGGCGCGGAAGTACGGATCACCAGCACCAAAGAGGGGATTGAATCCCTGAGGGTTACGCTTCTCCCGGAGGTCAAAGAGTGCAATCTTTGCCGGGTCGACGTTTCCTGCACAGAGTTCGAGAGCAACCGCTACCTGATCGCCGTGCAGATCCAGAATGACAAGGGAGTGACCGGCCACGATGTCCTGCACCATAAGGTGATGCAGAAGCGTGGTCTCGCCACTTCCGGTCGCGCCAATGACAAGCGCGTGAGTCTTAAGGTGATGAATGGGCAGGTGCACGAGGGCATCGCCCCAACTGGTCATCTCTTCCCAGCCACTTCGAACGCCAATCCAATGGGGAGGAAATCCGCTCACTGCAGATCCTCCAACGTAGACCGAGACCTGGCTGCTGTGCGCAGCCGAGTAAGGACGCGCTCACCTGCTCCCTTGTCGTAATCAGCGAGCACATGCCCAAACTCCCAGATGCTGGTGCGGAGGTGAATTCCTTCCCCGCGGACGGCGAAACTAAGAGTGAACGCCGAAGTGAGCAATCGCGAAAGAAGGTTGAGGTTGACATCACTCAGGAAACTCAGCTGCCCCTCGACTTCTCCCGAGGGATGAGCCTCCAGACTGGCCCAGCTGCAATGCTCACACAATGGTTTTCCTTGCTGCATATCATGAGGCTAGCAAAGAAATTTGAAGCTAATCCGTCAGTCCAGATCCATTCCAGATCATTCCACTCAGATCCAGAACATTCCTATATTCTGAGATTCCTCAGGGCATGAGAACATGATTTTGGTCATCAGGTAATGTTCGTGTCGGATCGCAATTCGATATGACTCGGATCACATTATCAGACCCAACGTCACTCCGGCACCTCTGCTTTGACTGGACCCCGATACTCCCGTCAGTCAACGTGATTGCGTTATCTCTCCAGCAAACGGAAGGATACGCCTCGAAAGATTTGCGATCGACTGTGTCTGGAATGCTCGTTCTTGTCCCGGGGAGCCCGGCTAGGAAGTGTCCGCCCCAACTTGTTGAGCCGTTTCTCGCCATCGTAAACGCCAGGATGGAGGAGGTTTGCCCCGAAATGGCCGCGCCGGTCTGCGCCCTCTTTCGCTGGAGACTGGTAGCAGGAAAGTCATTTGACATCCGGAAAGCGCTAAAGCAAGCCAATGACCATGTAGCAGA
Source organism: Fimbriimonas sp. (assembly GCA_049317025.1). Taxonomy (GTDB): domain Bacteria; phylum Armatimonadota; class Fimbriimonadia; order Fimbriimonadales; family Fimbriimonadaceae; genus Fimbriimonas. The sequence continues at coordinate 28,073 of JBMOJD010000017.1, forward strand.
TGCTGCGCCATCTACTGAAGTGCCAGCTAGAGTTTCTGTAGAGACCAAAGATCTGGCCGAAAAGCAGAATCCTGTTTGGACTCAATCATTGGGCTTCGAAGACCACGTCCAGTCAGCGGACCGGGATGATGACACGATCATTAGGGAGATTGAATGTAGGCTCAGGATCGGTCTCAGCGGAGGTGCAAGTGGTTTTGAACTCAAGTCATCCGCGTTACCTGGTGATGCTTTCGAGCTAGCGCTTTTCGTTCAGAACTATCATGCGTCCGTAGCGGACGATCTAGAAGTCTCGTTCCAACTGCCAGACCGAGTCGAGTACGTTCCAGGGCAAGCCCTGATTGTCACTAAGAAGAATGGCAAGGACTCTACAGACTCAATTCCAGAGACCCAGATCAAACGGCTCGATCAGATTGTGAGCTTCAGAATTCCTCCTCGAGGTCATCTGGCATCAGACAGTATATATCTCCACATTGTCTGTCGGATTGCTCGTCCGGAGCTATTTCCATTCGGTTCAACGGACTTGGCTTGTCGGGCGATTGCCACGATCGGAGACTCATACCAAGCCAGCAACTTGGTTATTGCCGCCTGCCGCCGGCCTAGATCCCTTGAACGAGTCGGAGTGCTCGGCCTATTCGCTTGGAACGAACGCGCGCCAAGCTTTTCTTGGATCCATCGATCGGAGCTCATTGCAGTGAAAGGAGAGGAGCAATGCCTCAAAGTTACGCTCATCAATCAAGGCACAGCCAATATAGATTCCTCGTATGTTGACGTGACGTGCTCGCACAAGATTGATTTCGAAGGAACTGCCGAGCAATACCAGGCCGAAGCTGAGATGCAAATTGTTGCATGCGAGACATCGGAGGACCGACTTAGATTGCATGTGCATTCTGTTGCGTCAGGCACTCCTAACACCCAACATTTTCTCCTGCGAGCAACCTTACGGTCTGTTGGTCCAGTGGTGACCCTTCGAGCTACTTGGATTGCTGAAGACGAAGTCCTGGCAAATGACTATATAGAGTTGAGACTGCATCGGAACGATGAAGAGCCCTGACTTGACAGTGAAGAGCCCGGCTAGAAGTGCAACCAAACCCCCGACCAATGCTGGTCGGGGGATTTAGGTTCAAATCATCGGATTCCAGACTCAACCCTCCTGATTCTCAGTCGGTTACTCAACGCTTCGCTTCGATTCAGACTCTTCAGTCGGCTCACTCCCACCGTTCGCCTCCTTCATCGTCTTTATCTCAGCAAAGCGCCAGATACAAATCACAATCACTCGGCCACCGGAGGCGCATCGAGGTCGGAGTAGTAGCCCGCCCTCCCACCCTGTCTGGTTGCTTTGCTTGCTGGCTTTGCGGTCTGTGGGAAAGTCACCGGCGAGCGCTGTTCTTTTTCATCTCTTTCTTTGTTTTGTTGCTCTACGGTTTTGCCAGTGTCCATGTCCCGAATTGCCAGAGTCGGTTGCATGACAGTTCGACCCGTGTGGATAAGTCCAAGCGTCTGCAGCCTTGAGATCGCCCGCGCAAGGGCTTCAGATCCTCGGCCCGTTCTCTGCTTCAGTTGGTGGTATGGCAAGATCACGGCTCGGCCCGCCCTGTTCCATCCGTTCGTCGACCGGATCAGGACTAGGAGCACCCTCAGTTCGGTGTCCTTCAGTTTCGGGAGAAGCTGGTCCAAGATTTGGTTCGGCACCTTCGTCCAGGACTTGTTCAGTGTTGGCACGAGCGATTTCAGCTTGGGCATAGAAGAACTCCTTTGGGGGTGAGAAGTTGTTACGGACGGCCTCGACGAGCATGGCCTCTGGTCGTTTAGCCTTCCGGTATGGCAAGTAGGCGAGTTGGCGCTCAATCCGTTCGTGGGGGTACTGGGAGAGCAGCTCCACCACCCCGGCATGGCTTAGCCCAAGCAAGTGAAGCTGTGTAGCGATGGCCACGGCGCGATCATCGGGCATACACCTCCTGTTCCTTCACGAAGTTCCTGACGCGATCACCATATTCCTCAAGGGACTGAAGGAAAACGTAGTCCGGTGTGAGACCGTCTTTCGTTCCGACGTGGGATCGAGCGATCATGCGAGTCAGGGCGTGCCCATCCATCGAGTACAGCCGCACAGGGCGATACTGAGGTTGCGATTTCATTCCGATTTCATTACCCTGACGGGGAGAGACCAGAATTCCCATGTCCGCCTTCTGGCGAAGTACCACTCCGGCCAGCTCGTCGAACATGCGGACTCGGAACGAATCGCGAATCACTTTGACAACGACGCGAAAAGGAACGCCGCCAACGGTTGTGATGCACAGAAGCTCATGGCCGCCGTACCGCGATTTCTGCTTCGCTTCCCTGCGATCTAGTATCTGAACATCACCAAATCCAGACCGGCTCAGCCCCCTGGCCGTCATTATCAGGAGTGCGTGGAGCGAGGCATTCTGCAGCGCTCTCATCAGCTCTGTGTCAGCCATGGTGGCCTCCTTTCTTGGGATAGCCGCTTGGATAGTGTGAGGTCACCCATTTGCCCTTAGCTGTCTCGGCGAATGCACTCTTGCGGTCTCCAAACTCATCAAGAGCAGATTCAGGTAGGCATCCGGCACACCCGGTTAGGTCGCAGGTAAATGGAGTCAGAAACTCGCCATTCTCGGCGATCAGGTCCCGGGGATCAATTCTGCGACCAAGTTGACGCTCTAGCGCGCCGGTGATTCTAGCCACGAGCAGGAACGAGGGATTGATCTTTTGGTGTATTAGCCTTGACACCGTTGAAGGGTCCACCCCGGCATCCTCGGCCAGAGACATGGTCCCCTTGAACATATATCGGTTGAGATGAGCCATCACGTCCGCAAAGCGGTTGATGGCCGGGCCGTAGCCCTGCGATGGTGGTGGATGTGACATGACTCTATGCAATCACACCAAACAAATACCGATCAAGTCCTCATGCGTCGATGCAAGCATTGCGGGGTTGGCTGACTAATTGCGGTGCATGGCGTGGCTGCTGCAGTGTGTGTGTCATGTTCCGAACGCCTCAAGCGATTCCGATTCCCAAGAGCTCGTATCGGCTCCACACGCGGCCCGTCGGTCTGCCCAGTCGCTTTCTCGTGGAACGGCCAAGACTTGCCGATGGCGCGGCAATAGGCGACATTGGAGAGGAAGAGATCGACGCCCTCGCTCACCTAATCATTGACGCCTTCCTCCAATGCAGAAAGCAATCGCCTACATTCGAGTCTCCGATCAGCGTCAGGCCGATGACGGAAACTCTCTCACTACCCAGCAGCGCCAGGTGATTGCTTACGCCGCATCTCGCGGCTATCGGCTGGATAAGGTCTTCAGAGAAGAGGGCGAGAGTGCCAAGACGGATCGACGCCCACGCCTGCAGGATCTCCTAGAGTTCTGCCTAGTCAAGAGCAACCAGGTCGATGTGTTGATCATCCCAAAGATTGATCGGCTCGCTCGCAATGTTCACGACTACACCAACCTGAAGCTGAAACTCTCCAAGTCCGGTGTGAGGATCGAGTCGATAGGCGAGCACATTGAGGACAACCCGGTCGGGCGCTTTACCGAGGCCATCTTGGCGTCGGTCGCCCAGTTTGACAATGAAGTCAGAGCCGAGAGAAGCAAGGGCGGAATGACCGAGGCGGTGGCTCAAGGACGGTGGGTCTGGAAAGCGCCTGTCGGCTATCGAAACGTGCGTCACGAAGGCAAGGGGACAATCGAGCCCGATCCAGTATCGGCGGAGGTGCTCCGCACTGCATTCGCCCTTCTAGGTAGAGGAGCGATGCCGGTTTCACGCGTGCGAATTTATCTAGAAGAGGCAGGTCTCCCAATGAAGAAGTCCACCTTCTATCGGGTGATTCAGAATCCCGTCTACCTTGGCCAGATTCACAGTTTTGGACACATTCACCAGGCAAAGCCTCCCTTTGTGCCACTTGTTGATGAGGAGACATTCTATCGAGCCCGGGCCAGTCTTTTCGGGCGTCAAGCTCAGGGGACATCAGCCGAGCGGTCTGACTACTTCGTACTCAGAGGGCACCTGAGGTGCACCTGTGGGCGACTATTGACTGCCTCTTGGAGTAAGGGCAAGTCCGCTAGATACGCGTACTACAGGTGCATAGTTTGCCCAAGGAGCAACTATCCAGCCAAGGTCGTTGAGGAGGCATTCGCACAGGAGTTGTCTCACTACCAACCGGTCCATGGAGTATGGGCAAAGCTTGAGGCTCGGATCAAGAAACTTGCCGAACAGCGTGACGAGTTCGCAGCAACAAGAATCGAAGAGATTGAAACCCAACGCACCGAACTTCGAACACTTCAGAAGATGATTGCTCTGAAAGTTGCTTCGGGCGTCATACCAGATGATTTGGCGAAAGAACAGATTCAGGAGATCGATGCCCAGATTCAGGCGCTCTTCGAGCGACAACCTTCGAAGGTCTCGGGACCCTCGATTCTAGAGCTGCTGAACTTCGCTCGCGAGGTGTTTGAGAGCCTGACCGATCTATGGTCTAGATCTAGTTCAGACACAAAAAAGCACCTGCTTGCGCAAGTGTTTCCAGAGGGCTTCGTTTACCTGAAGTCTGGGGTTGTTCGAACACCCGAGAACGGCTTCCAGGAGCGACTAAAGCACCTCTTTTCAGGTGATGAGTCTCGTTTGGTGGACCTCGACGACGAGTTTTGGAACACCCTCATCAAGTGTTGCCAGCGACTATCAAAGCTTGAAATGGTCTAGTGTTGGGAGCCGAGCAATAGCGAAACACAAACTATCAGGGTTGTTACTAAGATGATCGCCCACTGCCACCTCGCGCTCCTTAGTTGCCGGCTATCCATCCTCTTGGCGCAACCACCACACACAATGCGAGGCCCAAACCGACTCTGCACCGTCTGTGGTCTTCCAGATTGATAGTCACGCCGAATCCACTCGCCAGTCTTTACACGGCGGCGCAGCCGCGTTCGTGAGTCCTTCAAGTATCTCCCGCAGATGTAACAGTTCATATCTGCAGGTTGAGACCCGCGTTTCGAAAGCTCAACTCTCAAAGCTTTCATGCACCAGTTGCATGGACATGGCATTACAAGCGCGAATCTGACTACGTTGAGATCGTGACCTTGGCGAGTTTCGCCGAGGTTCACTTTGAAAAATCAAACCAATCAGGTGCTCGCGTGAGCACCGCAATCTATGAGTCCGTTACCCGGACCATCATCGAAGCTCTTCAGAAGGGCGTTGTGCCGTGGAAGAAGCCATGGCATCAGTCACAGTCTGTTCCCACCAATGCAACGACCAACCGACCCTATCGGGGAGTGAACTTGTTTCTCCTCGCGATGCATCCCTACGCTGACCACCGATGGCTGACGCTTCGCCAGGCCAATGAGCTCGGGGGATCTGTGAAGCCCGGCCAGAAGGCGACAACCGTGATCTTCTGGAAGCGCTGGCAGCCGACCAATCCTGAAGAAGGAGGGGAGGCAACCAGGCGCGAGATTCCCATACTGCGCTACTACAAGGTCTTCAACGCCGAGCAGTGCACGGGACTTCCCTTGCCTGAACTGTACGAAGGCCGCGAGGTGGCGCAGCACGAGCGGATCGAGAAGGCAGAGCTCCTGGCGAAGCTTATGCCGAACCCTCCCGAGATCTGCGAAGGCGGTAGCTCCGCCTGGTATCGACCCAGAGATGATCGAGTCCAAATTCCCGAGCTCGACCGATTCGAGAGCCCGGACGCCTTCTACGCCACACTCTTCCACGAGCTGGGCCACTGTACTGGGCATGTGAGCCGTCTCAACCGGCCCGGCGTAACAGGCCAGATCCTCTTTGGATCTGGTGAGTACAGCAAGGAAGAGCTGGTAGCGGAACTCACTTCGGCGTTCTGTGCCGCTACCGTCTCGCTCGATGATCGAATCATCGGCAGTTCCGCCGCCTACATTGATGGGTGGTTGGGCGTCCTAAAGTCTGACCCGAAGGCTGTTGTCATCGCCGCAGCCCAAGCCCAACGAGCCGCAGACCTCATCAGAGGTGTCGAGTATGCAACCTGACCTATTCCCGCCTCACGGATTCACCGTGAGGATTTTTCTTTTCCAATGAAAAAGCAGCCCGGAATCGCGGACTGCGTAGAGTGGTTGACTACCTCTTCTTAAAGAGGAGGCCAGGGATGAGGCGAGCGGAAATCCGCTCGATAAGACGGTCCACAGTTGGATTGAACTGAGCGTAGGTCGGCAGTTTGTCAGGTGCGCGTCTTGAGATCACGAGATCGGTCCGTTCATCGAACTGGTATCGCCACAGTCGAGCCGCCCGGAATGGTTCCTCCTTGAGATTTGGTCCCAAGTGGTGGCGGAAACCACCTGAAAGGACAAGAATCCGAGGAGCTCCCCAGCGAAGCGGCACAATCGCCGACCGCTGGTGAGCGGGGCTGTGGATGCCGGTCACCACGACCTTGCCGCCCAGCACCAGCTGTTCGGCCTCTCGCTCGATCTTGTCGAGATCAGAGGGAGTTTGATGCGGAGGACCAAAGGCTCGAGTGATGCTAGCAAGGGAGGCTCCAAGGAGACAAACATTTCCGTACATCCAGAGCCCAGCGTCAGGATAGAAGCCAGGCTCATGATCGAAGGGTGCAGAACGGCGAGGGGGTTCAGGTGCAAGGCGAGTAGCCATGCGCCCACAATCGCATTCAAGGGAGGTGGCTCAAATTCAAGCGTCGTTCGTGCATAAAGGGCTCTACTTGTAACCAGGTGGACATGCGGATCCTTCCTGATAAGGTAGGTTCAACTAAGCAGAAGAGGGCACATTATTGCGAGAGACGTGATCAAGTACCCAAGGAAAGTCGAAGGAGCACCAACTGCTATTTCACGTGTGTTTCACGTCGAGCTAGAGGCGGGCAAGAGTGTAAAGGTGCTAGAGGAGTCGATAGTCACGGACTCCTTCACCGTGCTCCCGTTCAACCTGGACTCCGTACCAATTTAAGGAGAGCAAAGACACCGAGTCCTACCGTCCCTTCTTCAACATCGGCAACGTAGCATTCTCGTCGCTGACTTCATCTCGCAATTCCGCAGTGAGCAGTTCAACGTCCACTTCTGGACCGACTTGGGCACAGTAGCAAAGGATGCGTGCCGCCAACTTTTGCTTCGCATCTCCATTGAACATTCTCTTCTTTCCCGGGTTCCACAGAAGGTTCTTCCACACTGGATGATTAACTGAAAAGACAGTATCGGGGATATTAGCCACCAGCTTGTGAACGGCCGCACCCCAAGACTCGTAACTGCTCGTCTGTTCGGAGTCGATAATGAACCTCACAGCCCTTGCTAACGACATCTGCCCTTCTGGCCGAAGCAACAAATTACCTTCCAGTCGCAGTTCTCGTATCTGCGTTCCACTCAACTTGTCAAACCCTAAATCACGAATCACCGTAGTCCAAAACTCGGAGGCAACCTTGTGAACGCTGTCGAGAACGCTATCAGTTGGCCTGATTGACTCGCATAATGCCTTTCGGCTCCACTGAGATGCGGTCTCTACGAATACTGCCTTGCTGTCTAAGTCGGCACAGAGAACATCAATGATCTTGTATATTGCGATCGGGGTAGTGACGCTTAAACTTGTTTTAGGAAGGCTAGCCTGCTTAGGTGAGGTGACAACTCCTGTCTGCGACAGATACCGGTGCTCCTCGATGATCTTTCTAGCGACTATGGCAAATGCGTCATCCTCGTCCAGAACCACTCTTTCACCAGGGGTGATCTTCTTCGAGTATCGATTGAGAGTGGTGAATAGCCTTCGCGTCTGTTGAAGTCCCCTGTCCGCAACAAACAACACGCTGACGACTTCATCGCCCAAGGCAGTATTGCGCTCGTAAGCCTTCCGTAAACCTCCTAATCGGTGCTGTCCATCAAGCGCAAATAGATCTTCGTCCCCATTTAGCACGAGAAGTCCTAACGCGGCATTAATTTCGGAAAGCTCCAGGGCTGAAAGCTGATCAACTGAAAAGGAGTCTGTGTCTATCAACGACACATCGAGCCAGCTTGGCTTACCTTCAAACACGCTTACAACCAGGCTCCCAAAAAAGCGGTCTGAGCGACTTATGAGATATGTTGCGATCTGGTCAAGGCGCTCTTCCCGTACTTCGCGTTGGAGCCAGTCACTATAGCGATCTGCATTGCGCATATCCTTAGCAAAGCCGACCCTCGATACGATATCTGCTACACGCATCGAGGTTACGAAGTAGATCCAGTCACCCATTTTGCATTTGAGTGCAGGCAAGTAGAGCGAGGTTCTTGGGTGGACATTCATGGCTGAAAAGGATCCTGGTGTTTAGCTGCGACTCCTGCCGATACTAGCGCTCCATGCGTGGTCGGCACTGAGCCAATCTCCGGAGGCGCTGCTGCGGCCAACTCTCTGAGGTTCTGTGCAATGTTCAACGCTTGGTCAAGCCACGCGTTGAACACCGGTATGAGGTCTGTAGGAAGACCGCCTTGCTGATCCCGAAGGAAGTCAACCTGTTTCGGGTCGCTGATCCGTTTGGCTAAACTGTCAAACAAACCGCGCCTGGCTGCTTCGGCTTGGAACGTATGCCTTTGCCTGTCTTCGCCAGCCACTTCTTCTGAAACGTTGTCAAGTGCTTGGCGTGCGGAAGCGATGGCATTCTGTGTTCGAGAGAGACCCGTGAGTATAGGCTCTAAGTGAGTCAATTGGTTCGTGCGCGCGTGTATGATGGCCGCGTCAACATCCGCATCTTGCGGCAACGGTTCTGCGGAAAGAATGCCGCTTATGAACCTGCCTGACTTCGGAAACCTGTTGAGTAGGAGATTAGCTGCAATAGCGCTATTGTGTCGCAAAGTAGTTTCCATTTCCGAATCTAGCGCGAACAGGATGAGGTACAGGCCTTGTAACCTCGCGACTGCACCCTGAAGCGTCAAGTGGGCCTCTTCTACGGAAGCCACATCGTAGGTTTCGATATCTTCCCAATCGAATTCAAGGAGATCACCTTCACCTGGGGTGAGGTCAGCAAGCTCATTCGATTCGGAGTCAAACAAGACGATCCGAGCCTCTACGTCTATGACTCCCTGGCGCCGCGACGGACTGAGCCTTAGCCTCATACCTTAACCTCGTACGCTATACCCAAAGTACTTAAATTCCTAAACATCCGATCTTTCATCGCGGCGAAGTAAGCACGATCAATATCGTCGTTCGGAATTGGTTCCGGGTCGGGAGCTGCAACCACAACCCTATCCAAGGAGTCGCTAGACAGCGGGCCCCAGATGTGGGCTTCAATGAAGTCATCATCATCCGAAGTCGGAGCTACTGTAATCAGGATTTCGGGGAACCTGTCAGGAGTTGTGTCTGCACGCAATATGTGTTCGTACTTTGCCACTGCCAACAAATGCCGCTCATCCCAAAGGGCCCTAGTGCCAGGCGGCAATGGACCATCCAGATCTATTCGTTGCTTCCGTCTAAATGTCAAGCAATTGCCCTCGAGAAGGCTTGTGCGATGAGCAACTCGATCGAGACGCCAAAACAGAAAGTAGTTTCCATAGTTGCCCAGACCTAGACCCCCCAAGCTCAAGGCAGCATAGTGGATCCACTGGCTGTTTCCGGGAATGGTAGCTTCCTCGGCAACCAGCCGATCCGTATTGTTCCGGTCATCGCCTGGGAAGCGGATACGGGCTCGGACCAAGTTTGCGTAAACATCGTACAGGCTCCCCCGGCGTTCAACGAGCCGGTTTATCTTTTCCAACGAACAAGCGGTCACAAGGACGGCGTCGGTCATTACGGCATCCACGAAGAGATCGACGGTCGAACGGGTCCCTTTTCCTTCTGCGAGATCCAAAGCCTGTCTGTAACGCTCCTCAAGCGCATCTCTGTCACCCTCTGCGAGTAGGACGTTCGGGAAGCCGCCTGCAGGCTCGGGCATGCCACAAGCGGTGCAGTGGTCTGCTCCGGTTTCGTATTCGGAGTTGCAGTGGGTGCATTGCTGAGGCATCGTAGTTCGCAAGTTCTCTTCAAGAACAAGGTCTGATGTGATGGAGTATAGCCAATCAGGGCCACCCGGAAAGTCAAAGTTAGGTTCAGCTCATGCAATTTTGGTTTGCCAGCATCGAGAGGGTGAGTGAGCCCGTCCATACATCTGGTAGCCTTGGCGTCCGGTCAGGATTGCCCTGGCTGTCCCTCTGAGAATGATCGCTCATGACAGCAGCAGCTCCTCCCATATCATCGAAAGTCTCGTTCGGTGGGCACGAGTCCTTCCCATTTCGGCTTGGATGGATTCGAAAGGGCGTGCTGACGGTCAGCGACCCCAACGCGTTCAACGCAGAGGACGCCGTGGTTCGGCTCGGTGTTGGCAAGAACATGGTGCGGTCGATACGCACGTGGTGCTTGGCGACGCAGATGCTTGAGGAGAAGCCACTTGCCGGTGCAAGCAGAGCTCGGCAGCTTGGTCCCAGCACAGTGGCAAGGATCATATTCAACGAGTCCAGCGATCCATACATGGAGGATGCCGCTTCTCTTTGGCTGCTTCACTGGTTGCTCGTTACGAACCTAGAACGCCTTAGTCTCTGGCGGATCGCATTCATGTTCAGCAAGGAGAACGAGTTCAGAAAGGCGGATTTGGTGTCGCTGGCGATGCTACAGGCGGGAGCCCAGCGAGTCGAAGAGTCGGCAGCGGTGCGGGACGCCGACGTGTTTGTGAGGTGTTATGTCACAGCCCGGAACTCTCTCGCAGAGGAGGACTTCAGCTGCCCCATGACCGAACTTGGACTCATCTCTCACGGCGGAGGTGAACGCTATTCGTTCAATGTTGGCCCAAAGCGGTCGCTACCTGACGAAGTATTCGGATTCGCCCTGATCCAGTTTCTGAGAATGCAAGAGGCTTCAGAGTGCTCACTGTCCGATGCAACCTACCTTCCCGGCAGTCCCGGCCAAGCATTCAAACTAGACGAGGATTCGGTGGCCGCGCACTTACGGGGCCTTGAGCGGAGGAACCCGGCGAGGTGGATTGTAAACGTTGATGGTCCGATCAGGCGGATTGGGTTCGTTCCGCCAATCTCTGAGTTCGAACTTCTAGAGCATTACTACCGGTTGGGAGTGTCTCCGTGAACGAGAAGGGCCTTTTGGACCCGCGCATCCTCAGATCGGTTCGCATAGAGTCGGACTGGTTTTCAGTTGATCCTACCGAGCACTACCTTCTGAGCCCATCGTCCGTTGAAGCGATCGTCAAGATCGCCACATCAGCGGAGGGTGCCTTTGCAACTCGGGCGTTTACGCTCACGGGCCCGTTCGGCACTGGTAAATCAGCGATGGCCCTGTTCTTAACGGATTTGTTGTGCGGAAGCGAGAGCAGACAGGATCGGGCCCTGAACCGGCTAGAGTCGGCAACAGGGAAGCGACAGCCCGCGAGACGCTTTCTTCCTATACTTGCAACGTGTACAGCTGCGCCGATCAAGAGTTTGATCAGAGATGCGATCGACGCAAGTTGTACCAAGTTCGGGCTACCGGTTGGCCTAACGTTCGACGAGCTACCAAAGGCTGCCGAAGCTCAAGGATTCGATGGCGTCCTGGTCGTGCTTGACGAGCTCGGCAAACCCCTTGAATATGCGCTCAGTGAGCCGCGACTCGGCGACCCATACGTCCTCCAGGAGCTCGCGGAAGCGGCGAATCGGAGTACGCCCCCAATGGTGGTGGTAGGGGTTCTCCATCAGTCCTTCGTAGGCTACGCAGAAGGGCTCGACACGACCGCCAGAAACGAGTGGATCAAGGTACAGGGGCGTTTTAGCGATATCCCCTACTTACCACCGGAAGAGACACTTGCCAAGCTCGTGGCTGAGTCCATCAATGGCGTGCCCCCTGCGTTGGATGAGGTAGCCCGGACGGCGGAGCTTGTTCGCGGCTTGCCGGGAATCTGGCCCGCGTCGATGCCGCTGGACAGATTTGTCGACCTTTGCGCCAAAAGCTGGCCGCTTCATCCGGTTGTCGTTGCAGCCATCCCAGTCTTGATGCGGAGGTTTGGCCAGAACGAGCGATCCTTGTTTGCTTTTCTTGTTGAGCGAGGACTCCTAACGTCTCACGAACAGTCTAGATTTGTTAGGCTCTGCGATCTGTTTGAACACGTCTCGGAGTGGATTGGTCATGGAGCCCGAACACACGGCGCTTCTCGACGGTGGCGTGTGGCGCTGGAGTTGCTCCACTCAAGGCCAGGTTTCGACCCAGACGAGCGGGAAGTCTTAAGGACGGTCGCGATGCTAACGGCATTAGGGCGCTTTGCTCCGTTCACGTCGACGACCGAAGCAATCTCGTTGGCTCTTGGTTCTGACGCGAAACCTGCCCTAAATCGGCTGGAAAGTCGATCAGCAATCGTTCATCGCCGCCATTTGGGAGCTTGGTTACTTTGGGAGGGCAGCGACGTGGACCTGGATACCCTCCTTGAGAAATCCAGGGTCGAAGTTGCTGGTCGCTCGAATCTTGCGAAGCTGCTAAAAGATACAGGCTCGATGAGAGCGGGGATTGCTCAGCGACACTTCGAGGAAACCGGGACGTTGCGTTGGTTTTCGCCTGTCATCCTGACCGACCCTGATCACATCAAGTTGCCAGATCAGGTTGACGAAACGAACTGTATCTTGGCGATCAGTTTTGGTCAGACGTCGAGTTCTCAACTGAAGTTTGAGCAGTGGGCGCAAGATCTTGAACGAGACGACGTAATCGTAGCTGTTGCACATCGGGCTCCAAACTTTCGAGCAATGGCAGAGGAACTGGAAGCGATCACCCTGGTTGAAGCCTCAAGCCATGAGCTTCGGGGCGATAAAGTCGCCCGCGAAGAACTGGCGTCGAGGCGAGCTGCTTTGTCTTCAGCAATGGCAACCGAAGCCGACCGACTCCTAGACCCAAGTGGCCCGAATGGGTGCCTCTTCTATTACAAGGGATCCAGGCAGAGCGTAACCAGCCGTCGCGACCTTACAAGACTATACAGCACCGTTTGCGACAGTCGCTTTGTGCAAGCTCCCCGGATTCGCAACGAGTTGATCAATCGGCGTGCCTTGTCTTCGGCGGCAGCGGCAGCCCGTCGAGATCTGTTGGAGAGAATGCTCACCAGGCAGTCCGAGAGCAGGCTCGGATATGTCGAAGGATATCCACCAGATCGAGCGATCTACGAGTCGGTACTACTTGAATCCGGCATCCACAGGCAGGGATCAGACGGCCAATGGCTGTTCGGTGCACCACGCGACGCTGACCCCTGTAACTTGTTGCCTCTGTGGGATCATCTTGCGAAGATACTTTTTGGTTCCTTTCCCGAACCAATCACGGTCGCGCGGTTGATTGAGCAGCTGTCTGTACCTCCCTTCGGTGCAGTGGAGGGCCCGTTGCCGATCATCTTCTTGGCATTCGTGATGTGCCACGAGAAGGAAGTTGCGATCTACCGAGAGGGCTCTTTTGTGGCAGATCCTAACATTGCTCATTGGGAGTTGCTCCTCCGTCGGCCAGAGCTCTTCGCCATTGCTGGATGTCGGCAGACCGGCGCACGGCAGTTGGCGCTCGACGATGTTTGCGGCCGGCTAGGGGTGGATCCGCCTTCTCTTATGCCAGCCGTGAAGTTCGTCATTCGCGCGATTGATGGCTTGCCTCCACGCGCCAAGTTGACTCAACGGATATCCTCGCGAGCGAAGGCAACTCGTGCTTCGGCGCTGGAAGCCCGGTCCCCAGAAAGGTTCTTCTTCCACGACCTTCCAACAGCGCTTGAACTTGAACCACTTACCGAACATGACCCTGCGAATGCTTCAGAGTTCGTCGCGCGCCTTTCACAGGTTCTTCGGGAACTTGACGGAGTGGTCATGTCAACTCGGAAGTGGGCGGCCCAGATATTGGCAAGGGAAGCAGGTTTGGAGGCATTACCATCCGGATTTGCAGAACTGATGCGTCTCAGCACCAACATCCGAGACCGTCTGGAGGATCCCAAGGCTCGCGAGCTATGTTCACGGTTGGCAATCGAGGACGTGGAAAGCGCCGAAACTGGTGCACTGGCACTGGTTGCAATGCGTCCCGTCGAGTCGTGGACCGATCAAGATTGTAACCTGTTTGAGGCCCGTGCGAAGGCTCTCTGTGGGGAAATCAAGGAAGAGGTGCTACGTCAACTTGGCACATCCGCTCCCAAGGTCAACGAGCAGGCACGCCAACTTGCATCCAAGCTATATACTACAATCACAGCATTCAAAGATGTTGACAGGCAGACGATGATTGAATCAGTTCGAGAATTGCTGCGTAATCTGGAGGCAAAGTAGAACCATGAACGAAGCGCCTCGACATATCCTTTCCTTATCTGGCGGAAAAGATAGCACTGCCCTAGCAATCCACATGAGGGGCCGGATTCCAGAGATGGAGTACATCTTTTGCGATACCGGTGAAGAGTTATCTGAGACGTACGAGTACATAGACAAGCTAGAGGCATATTTAGATCGCCCAATTATCCGCCTGAACCCTGAAAGGCCATTCGCACACTACCTGGAGCTTTACCGCGGCGTCCTGCCTGACCCAAGGACTCGGTGGTGTACGAGAATGCTTAAGATAAAGCCATTCGAGAAGTACGTCGGAGACGGCCTCGTTTACAGCTATATTGGGATCAGAGCGGACGAGAATCGGAGTGGCTATATTTCCAAAAAGGAGAACATCATTCCCGTTTATCCCTTTAAGGACGACGGCATTGACCGGGCAGGAGTTGAGCGCATACTGTTAGAGAGTGGCTTGGGACTTCCGGACTACTATCGATGGCGATCTAGGTCTGGTTGCTATTTCTGTTTCTTTCAGCAGCGTCAAGAGTGGGCAAACTTGAGCGAAGAGCATCCTGACCTCTTTGAGAAGGCAAAGTCATTCGAGAAGTTCGATCCTGAAACAGGTGAACGCTTCACTTGGGTTTCACGGGAAAGTTTGGAGGAGCTCCAGCGCCCAGAGCGAATCGAGCAGATTCGAGTTGAAGCAGAAGAACGAAGTGCTCGGCGTGGATTCCGACCCCTGAAACTAGTGGAAGCGTTTGCGATGGAGGACGACGGAGACGACTCCTGTCTGGTTTGTCATCTATGAACCAATTGGATCAACTCGTCGCTTCAGTTGCTCCGTCTCGTCGACTAAAGAGCGGTGCCTCACACAAACCGCATAAGGTTGTCCTGCTTCTGGCAGCGCTAGATATAGCTCGCAGCACGCCGATGTGGGATGGGACTGTTAAACCAGACGCTCGGTTGGAACATCGGTTTCGTCTCTACTTTTCTCTAACGGAGGGACCTACTGACAGGGTGGAACTTGCAAATCCGTTTATCCATCTGCGAAACTCCGACTTCTGGAAGCTCGTCCCTGTGCCCGGTGTAAGCTCGGAGGATCTTGAGCATCTAAGGACTGGTTACACATCAGTCCTTCATAGATCCGTTTCACACGCAGAAATCTTGTCTCCAATGCTTGAGTTTTGGAAAGAAGAGGATACAAACCTAGCTTGCTCGTTTAGACTGATGGAGGTCTTGAGGCAGGAGCTAAATCGAAAATGACAAAGCGAATAGGAATTAACTTTCACGAGGGCCTGCAGCTGAGCCGTGAACGACTGTCAAGTGTCCTGCGCTTTTTGCTCGACAATCCTGGAGCGAGCCGCGAAGCCATTCGCAGAGGGGCAGATTTGGGCGCTAACATGGCCATTGCCATACCAAACCTCGGACTAGGTTGTGGGCTCATTCAGGAGGATGGTAACGGAAGAAGACTCACAGAACTCGGCGTAAGGGTTGTAGCTCATGACCCATTTCTAGAGAAGGCAGATTCGCTATGGCTCATGCACTTTGGCATGGTTGACCCCGCTGGACGCGGTCCCTCTTACTGGGGCAACTTGATGCTTGATGCGTTGATAGTTGGGACGCCGCGAACTGCAACTGAGCTTGCAGATGTTGTCTCTGAGCAAGAATCGGTAGTCCGTGCCAAGATTCAGTCCGGTGTCACCAAAATGACCGATGGCTATACCAAAGCCGACCTCTTTGGGAATCTAGCATTGCTAAGCCGGAACGGAGATGGTTACGTTGGAACAGCTCCGATTGCGTGGCCTTCTGCAACAGTAGTCGCGTATGCTCTGGCAAAACGCTGGAGTGATATTCATCCGGATCAGCTTACGGCGGGAATGGATACCTTCCTGTCAGCATCGAGGCTCCAAGATATCTTCAGGCTCTCTAAACTCGACATAGAAGCACTGCTTGAACAGGTGAGACAGCTTGGACTAATCGATCTTTATACTTCCGCTCCACCCCATCAGATCGTTCGTCGATGGCATGACGTCAGCGAGGTCGTGGAACGCTTATACAGTTAGAGTGACAATCATGAATCAGCTTGGGGCATTCAAAGATCACTCGCTCTATCATAGAAGCGGTGTCATTTTTGCGTCTACTATGACCATAGCGGAAGATCTTGCGAGGAGGCTTCCTGCAGATCGAGTTGACTGGCTTGAACGAACCATCGCCGGGCTTGAGACTGATCAGCGGTGGGTTGACCAGAGTTACGAGAAGATGATACGCGAACTGAAAGCGATTTCATCTGAGAGCGCTCCATTCCTCTGCAGGTTGATTGAGAACTTTGACGTGGTGCTATCTCGATGGAGTCGTCAGCATCTGGATGAGTTTTGGCTCGAATTCTCTCGCCTTGCTCGAAATGCCCCGCATCCCGTCATTTTGCTGTTGCCCATTAGTGCCTCCTTTTTAGGGCCTCAGGGCCCCGCGCGCGATCAGCTAGAGAGCGAGGAGAGACTCGTTGTACTCTGAATTCGAAGACACGACACAGGTAGCCCACCATGAAGGTACACGATCTTGTTAGACTGAACCGCGACGCAGGCTTTGCTACTGCGATTGACCTCATGGATTTCCGCAAATCGGAGTCCAACAAAGAGTTATGTGGGTCATTTTGTTTTGCTAGGCTAGATA
>JBMOJD010000018.1:0-43753 GCA_049317025.1 Fimbriimonas sp.
CGATGCACGCGCAACTCGCGAATCACGGTGACCCGCACGGGCATGCCTGGCGATAGCTCCGCCTCCACCCGCTGAGCCATCGTATGCGCCAATTTCGCTGCCCCGAGGTCATCGACCTCAGTCGGCTTCACAATAATCCGAACCTCGCGGCCCGCCTTCACCGCATAGGCGCGGTCCACGCCCGGTAGGCCATTGGCCAAATCTTCCAGAGCCGTCAACCGCTGAACGTGGTTGTCCAAGCTCTCACGGCGGGCCCCCGGCCGCGACGCCGAGATCGTATCGCCCAAAATCACGAGCACTGCTTCCGCCGTCGTTGGCTCAATCTCGTAGTGATGCGCCCCCACCGCGTGGAGCACCTCCGGACTCTCGCCCAAAGTGCTCAAAAACTCCATGCCCGTCAGCGCGTGTGGCCCCTCCCACTCCGGACCCAATGCCTTACCAATATCGTGCAGAAGCCCAGCCCGCTTGGCCACTTCAACATCCAGCCCGATCTCGCTGGCCAAAGACACTGCCAGGCGCGAGACCTCCACCGAGTGATCCAAGACGTTCTGTCCGAAGCTCGTCCGAAACCGCAAACGACCCAAGACTTCCAGGGCCTTCGGGTGCAAGTCCGCCACGTTCGCCCGCTCCAGAGCCCGCCGACCCGCCTCATCGATCGTCCGCTCCACTTCGCCTTTGGCCTTCTCGTAAAGCTCCTCGATGCGCCCCGGATGGATGCGACCATCCAGCATCAGGTTCATCAAAGCAAGACGGGCCGTCTCCCGACGCACCGGGTCGAAGCAGCTCACCACCACCGCCTCCGGAGTCTCGTCCACGATCAAATCGACCCCCGTGACCTGCTCAAACGCCCGGATGTTCCGCCCGTCCCGGCCAATGATCCGCCCCTTCATGTCCTCGCTCGGGAGCTCAACCACCGCCAGCGTCGCCTCGGTCACATAGTCCACCACGCTCCGCTGCATCGCATCAATCAAAAGCTTCTTGGCCCGACGCTCGGTCTCGCTCGCCGCCTGATGCTCCGCCTGGCGCGCCCGCCGCAGCCCAACCTCGCGAAATTCGCCCTCGAGCCGCTTCAAGAGCATCTCTTGCGCTTCCACCGGCTCCAAGCCCGCGACCTTCGTCAGCTCCGCATCAATCCGCTTCCGCTCGTCATCCAAGCCCGCCAGCTTCTCTTCGAGCTGCTTTTTCTCCGCGCGCACCGAGGACTCAAGTTCATCCAAGCGCGCCCGTCGCGTTTCCAAAGCCTCGTCGCGAGCAAAAACCTTGGCCTCGCGCTGGCGCAATTCTTCGTCCACTCGGTCCCGAATGCGCAAGGCCTCTTCCCGAGCCTCCAAGAGCACCCGCTCCGCCTCCGTTTGGCTCTCCCGCAAAAGCTCCGCTAGAGCTTGCTTTCGCCGAGGGCGAAAAACCCCGAAGTAGAGCGCGCCGACGGCAACGCCACCCACCAAGAAGCCGCCCAATCCATCGATCACATTCATTCCGAATCACCGAAAAGCCCGGCCAAAGCCGAAGCAATCGAATCCTCCGAGTACCCCTTGCTCGCCAAAAACCGGCCCGCCCGCGCCCGGTCTCGGGCCGAAAGAGCCCACTTGCGCGTCGCCAACAGCCGGCCCGCCCGCGAAGACTCCGATTCCAGAGTCGCCATCAGCTCGTCCACCAGCTCCGCGCTCGCCCCTCTGCGCTCCAATAGTTCTCTCAACTTCTCATCTCCCAGGGGCTTCCCCGCCATGTGGTCCAACACGTTCTGGCCCACCCGGCGGTCATGCAAAAGGCCCTTGCGGGCCAAATAGTCCAACACCAAACCAACAGAATCTTCATCGGCAGCCGTCGCGAGGTCCAACCGAACCTCGGCCGCAAACCGGTCACCCTTCGCCAAAAGGCGATAGGCCCGCTCCAGCAAAACCGGATCAGGAACCGGTCCCTCCGATCTCATTCTTCCGGTGGCTCTTCGTCCTCCGTGTCCTCGCTCACGGCAAGCGGCGCCAAAGCCCGATCTGCCTTGAAGGCCTCACGAACCTTGGTATCAATCTCGCCGAAAACGGCCGGATGCTCATCCAAATACGTCTTGGCGTTGTCGCGACCCTGACCCAGGCGAATTTCACCATAGTTAAAGTAGGTTCCCGAGCGAGTGATAAAGTTCCGCGCCGTCGCCACGTCCAAAAGGTCGCCCGACTTCGAAATCCCCTTACCAAAGACCGTGTCAAACTCCGCCGTCTTAAAGGGAGGCGCCACCTTGTTCTTCACGACCTTCACCTTGGTGCGGGAGCCCACCTGCTCCGTCCCCACCTTGATCGCGTCGCCGCGCCGAACCTCGAGCCGCACCGAAGCCCAGAACTTCAGCGCGCGACCACCCGGTGTGACCTCCGGGTTGCCATACATCACACCAATCTTCTCGCGGAGCTGGTTGATGAAGATCGCCGAAGTCCGAGTCTTGTTCAGGCTTCCACCCAACTTTCGCAACGCCTGCGACATCATCCGGGCCTGAACGCCCACAAACGCGTCGCCCATCTCACCCTCAATCTCCGCCTTGGGCACCAGGGCCGCCACGGAGTCCAGCACCACCACATCCACGGCGCCACTCTTAATAATGGCGTCCATGATCTCAAGCGCTTCTTCGCCGTTGTTCGGCTGGCTAATATAGAGGCGATCCACATCGACACCCAGCGCGCGCGCATACTCAGTGTCCATCGCGTGCTCGGCGTCTACATAAAGGGCGAGACCGCCCGCCTTCTGGGCCTCCGCCACGCAGTGCAAAGCCAAAGTCGTCTTTCCGCTCGACTCCGCCCCGTAGATCTCCGTAATCCTTCCCCGAGGCAGGCCGCCAATCCCCAGCGCCATATCCAGGCTCAAAGACCCGGTCGAGATCGATTCAATCGCCTCACGGGTCCCATCCCCCATGCGCATCACCGAACCCTTTCCAAAGGTTTTCTCAAGCTGCCCAAGGGCCAGTTCTAGGGCCTTTTCTCGGTCATTGGTGGCTTTTGCCGGTCCAGAATCGGAGGTGGAACTCTTTCTCACAATGTTCCCATTGTAGCGTTTCGCCGTCACCGACGTACAAATCCTCGCACTCAAGGTAAAAATACTAGATTTTCCACTCTGGCGCTATGATCGCGAACCGATTGCCCCTTACATCGCAACAAAAATCCCTATAATTCAAATGGCTCTGACCCGCTTGTTTGCTAGTGTGTCCGTGCCGCCCGTTGTCGATCGGGCTGTCTCCAGAGCTACCTATGAACAAAAAAACACTTGGAATCTTGGCCCTAACGCTTGCGGCCGTGTCTGCAAATGCAGCGATTTCATTCTCTAACATCAACACCCCGGGTGGCGTCACTGCCAACGTATCGGGTGGTTCGATCACCTTCACCGCTTCCGACTTCTTCTTCTCGACCGGCGCTGGACTTAAGACCTTCGGCGTGTCCTACACCGTCACTTCCAGCCTTGGTGCCTTGACCACCGCTGAGATCAGCAACCCCGGCCTCCTGAAGAAGGCTTGGTTCAAAGCTGAGATCGATCACGACGGCGATCTCGCTGACCACACCTGGTCTGCTGCAGGCTCTTCGGCTGCCAACCTGAGCCCGTCTCTGTTCGTTGCGCTTGATGATCAGTCTTCGTACAACGTCGAACTGACGATCAGCGCCCAGGCAAATGCTGGCGGATACGTCAACGCCAAGAACACCAACGTGGCCTACAATGAAGCTGTGCCTGAGCCCGCATCCATGGCTGCTCTCGCCCTTGGCTTCGGTCTGATTGCTAAGAGGAGGAACCGAAAGTGAAGAAGCTTGCTCTGCTCGCTCTCATCGGCAGCGTCACCGCTGCAAATGCTGCTATTTTCTCGACCAGCGTGCTTGAAGGCGACGCCGGTTCTGGCACCGTCGCACTCGACACCGGCAACGGCAACCTCGTGGAGTCGGCTGGCTACAACTACACCGCCTCGCTCGACACCGACCTCGGTGCTGGGTTCAGCAATCCAGTCGTCACCTCTCTCTACGCCCTGACTTGGAACTCCTCCTTCAACACTGGCGGAGTGAACTTCACTGCTGTCTCGGCCAAACTCCGAATCAATATCAGTGGCATCACGACCGGTACGGTTGATGTGGACTTCAGCGACCTCGTCCTCGGCGGCGGCGGCTTCGCCAACGGCTCTGGCGTGACCAGCGTCAGCTTCAACTCGAACGGCACCAAGGACATCGACCTTGTCGTTCCGTTCACAACCAGCACCAGCGCGGGCCAGAACCAGATCGCCAGCGTTGTCATCAAGAATCTTTCTGATGCGACGGTCACGACCCAAGCGATCTATCTCACCTACACCCCCGATGTCGTCCCCGAGCCCGCCTCCATGACCGCGCTCGCCCTCGGTGGTCTCGCCCTCGTCCGACGACGACGAAACTCAAAGTAAGGCTCCAGCCCACTAGCTGAGACCAACGACCAAAGCCATCGTCGCGACCCAAAAGGCCGCAACGATGGCTTTTTCTATGCCGCAAGAAGCTTCTTTAATAGTAAAAAGTACAGCATATTTACTGGTTTCTGCGGTGTCATCCTGAGTTTGGGAACCACTTTGCCCGCGCTTGCAACAGGGTGGGATATAATCCGGGACGTTTACTGACTGTCAGGCGATGTTGTCGGACGTCTCAGTGCTCTCCCGTTGTCGATCGGGATTTGTATCTTATAGGAGTTTGCGTGAATCTTAAGGCGATTGGAATTCTGGCCCTCACCGTAGTGGCCGTGTCTGCAAATGCAGCCATTTCCTTTTCGAATATCATTACCCCGGCGGGCGTCACTGCAACCGTGACGGGCGCATCCATCAGCTTCAATGCTGACAATTTCTTCTTCAGCGACGAAGCCCGCGGGTTCAGTGTCAGCTACACCGTCACCTCCGGTCTTGGTCTGCTGACCAACGCGCAGGTTAGCAATCCTGGCCTGCTGAAGAGGTCGACGCTCACCGCGTTCATTCTTCACGATAGCCTAAAGGTCGGCCAGTGGACTGCAGGTGCAACTCCATCGAACCTTACCCCGGCAAAGTTCGTCGAATTTCCTGACGCTGCATCGTACAGCGTCGATCTGACGGTCGAGGCATTCTGCGCAGCAGGCGGATACGTCAACGCGAAGACCACCAACGTGGCCTACAACGAAGCCGTCCCCGAACCCGCATCGATGGCCGCTCTCGCCCTTGGATTTGGATTGATTGCAAATAGGAGAAACCGAAAATGAAAAAGCTTGCTCTACTCGCTCTGATCGGCAGCGTCACCGCTGCAAATGCTGCGATTTTCTCGACCACCTCACTGTCCGGTGACAATGGTGGAGGCGACATCGCCCTTGACACCGCCAACGGCAACCTCATCGAGTCCGCGGGCTACAACTATGCCGCCGCTCTCGACACCGACCTCGGTGTCGGACTCAGCAGCCCAGTCGTTACCGATCTCTACGCGTTGACCTGGAACTCCACTTTCAACACCGGCGGAGTCAACTTCACTGCGGTTTCGGCAAAGCTCCGAATCAGCATCACCGGTCTCACCACCGGTTCGGTTGATGTGGACTTCAGCGGTCTCGCCCTCGGTGCTGGCGGCTTCGCCAACGGCTCGGCCGTCTCCAGCCTCACCTTCAACACGAACGGCATCAAGGATATCGATATCTCCGTTCCGTTTACCACCAGCACCAGCAGTGGCCAAAGCCAGCTCTCCAGCGTGCTCATCAACAATGCTTCCGACGGCGTGATTGAGGCCAAGGCCATCTACCTCAACTACACTCCCGAAGTCGTGCCCGAGCCCGCCTCCATGGCTGCGCTCGCTCTCGGTGGCCTCGCCCTCGTCCGACGACGACGCAGCTCCAAGTAAGGCCAAAAGCTAAACGGAAAACCTAAGAGGCTCCCTGACGAAAGTCAGGGAGCCTCTTTTGCTGTTTCCAGGCCAAGGCCCAAACCCCCCCTCAATGACTGTACACAAAAGGCAAGACAGAGGCCATTCAAAACAAAGCACAAATGCGAGCTTTTGGACAAAACTCCAGAATTGGAACCAAAATTTGTAAGTTGAGCAGCAAAAACTTCTATACTTTCTTCAGCGCAAGGAGACAATGATCGTCTCCGAAATGCCATCCCGTTGTCGATCGGGATATTGATTCTTGAGGAGTATCTATGAACAACAAAACTTTTGGAATCCTGGCCCTTACCCTTGTGGCCGTTTCTGCGAACGCAGCGATTTCATTCTCAAACATCGCCACCCCAGCGGGCGTCACCGCCACCGTCGTTGGCAGTGGTATCAGCTTCAAGGCTGATGACTTCTTCTTCGGCAATTCCGCCGGAACGCGAAACTTCAGCGTCAGCTACACCGTCGCATCCGACGCCGGAGTTCTCACCAACGCCCAGCTGAGCAATTCCGGTCTTCTGAAGAAGGCTTGGCTCACTGGTGAAGTCACCCACAGCTCCGCCGTCTCCAAGACGTGGACTGTTGCCGGTGCCGCCGCGGGCAACCTGACCCCGGTCAAGTTTGTCGAGTTCACCGACGCCGTTTCCTACAACGTAACCCTGAGCGTCAGCGCCGCTGCCGATGCCGGTGGCTACGTCAACGCCAAGACCACCAACGTGGCCTACAACGAAGCCGTGCCTGAGCCCGCATCCATGGCCGCACTCGCCCTTGGCTTCGGAATCATTGCAAAAAGGAGAAACCGAAAGTGAAGAAGCTAGCCCTGCTCGCTCTGATTGGCAGTGTCACCGCTGCTAACGCATCCATCTTTTCAACCAGCTACCTCGTCGGTGACAATGGCGGCGGCGACGTCAATCTCGACACCGTCCACGGCAACCTCGTGGAATCGGCTGGCTACAAGTACAGCGCCACCCTCGATGAGGATCTTGGCGCTCCTGTCTCCAATCCTTCGGTCAGCGACATCTACGCTCTGACCTGGAACTCCTCATTCAACGCCCCGGTCAACTTCACCAAGGTTAAGACCACCCTGACGCTGACCATTTCCGGCCTCACGACCGGTTCGGTCGATGTCGACCTCAGCGGACTCGTCCTCAACGGCGGCGGCTTCTCCAATGGCCAAGGCCTCAGCAGCCTCAGCTTCAACTCAAACGGAGTGAAGACGGTTGATGTCGATGTGTCGTTCCTGACCATGACGGGCCTCGGCCAAAACCAGACCTCCGGCGTGTTCATCAACAATGGCTCCGACGGAACCATCAAGATCGACACCCTTACCCAGGAATACACTCCCGAAGTGGTTCCTGAGCCCGCGTCCATGGCTGCTCTCGCCATCGGTGGCCTCGGCCTCCTTCGACGACGACGCAACTCCAAGTAAGGCCCAACCGGACCCTTACCGAAAGCTGGCTCTTGGCCCAAAAGCCCGAGAGCCAGTCCACGCTCCTCCCCGAAAGGGACCGGGAGAGTAGACTCTAGTATTAATACTAGTTTCAAATCGCGATTGAATTTTTGGGAACCGTTTCCCTTGTGATTCGCAACAGGTCGCGCTATACTCCTCATGTGAACCGAGAGTGCTTGGCAAAGTTGCCCGGCAATCGATTCGCTCCCGTTGTCGATCGGGATTGACTCTTGAGGAGTATCTATGAACAACAAAACTCTTGGAATCTTGGCCCTCTCGCTTGCGGCCGTGTCTGCAAATGCAGCGATTTCATTCTCTAACATCTCCACCCCGGCTGGCGTCACTGCCAACGTATCGGGTGGTTCGATCACCTTCACCGCTTCCAACTTCTTCTTCTCGGCCGGCGCTGGACTTAAGACCTTCGGCGTGTCCTACACCGTCACTTCCAGCCTTGGTGCCTTGACCACCGCTGAGATCAGCAACCCCGGCCTCCTGAAGAAGGCTTGGTTCAAAGCTGAGATCGATCACGACGGCGATCTCGCTGACCACACCTGGTCTGCTGCAGGCTCTTCGGCTGCCAACCTGAGCCCGTCTCTGTTCGTTGCGCTTGATGATCAGTCTTCGTACAACGTCGAACTGACGATCAGCGCCCAGGCAAATGCTGGCGGATACGTCAACGCCAAGAACACCAACGTGGCCTACAATGAAGCTGTGCCTGAGCCCGCATCCATGGCTGCTCTCGCCCTTGGCTTCGGTCTGATTGCTAAGAGGAGGAACCGAAAGTGAAGAAGCTTGCTCTGCTCGCTCTCATCGGCAGCGTCACCGCTGCAAATGCTACTATTTTCTCGACCAGCGTGCTTGAAGGCGACGGCGGTCTCGGTACCGTCGCACTCGACACCGGCAACGGTAACCTCGTTGAGTCTGCTGGCTACAACTACACCGCAACCCTCGACACCAACCTCGGTGCTGGCGTTTCGAACCCGACCGTTTCTGACCTGTACGCGCTGACCTGGAACTCATCGTTCAACACCAGCGGATACAGCTTCACATCGGTCAAGTCTGTCCTTACCATCACGATCAGCGGTCTCACGACCGGTTCGGTCGACGTGGACTTCAGCGGTCTGGCTCTGACCGGTGGCGGCTTCGCCAACGGATCGGACCTGGAGAGCGTGAGCTTCACGACGAATGGTATCAAGACCATCGAGCTCAACGTCCCATTCTTGACCAGCACCAGCGCCGGCCAGAACCAGCTCTCGGGCGTTCTGATCAACAACCTCTCCAACGGTTCGATCACCGCCAACTCGATTGGCCTGACCTACACCGCCGACGTGGTTCCTGAGCCTGCTTCGATGGCCGCTCTCGCCATCGGTGGCCTCGGTCTTCTTCGACGACGACGCAACTCCAAGTAAGGCCAAAAGCCAAAGCTTGTTGTTCACGTGGCTCCCTGACTTTCTGTCAGGGAGCCACTTTTGTCTATTCAAGACCCGATATATCGTGCAAGTATTTATACTTGATTTCTCCCCGTGACCACATTTCCCGGAACCTTTCTTCACCCATTCGCAACAGGTCGCGTATAATTTTTTCAGAATCGGGAGTGACCTGGCAACTAGCCTTGCGTCCTTGTTCTGCCCGTTGTCGGTCGGGCTGTCTCCAGAGCTACCTATGAACAAAAAAACACTTGGAATCTTGGCCCTAACGCTTGTGGCCGTGTCTGCAAATGCAGCGATTTCATTCTCCAACATCAACACCCCGGTTGGCGTCACTGCCACTGTAGCGGGTGGTTCGATCAGCTTCAACGCTTCCAACTTCTTCTTCGGTTCCCCCGCTGGAGTTCGAAGCTACACCGTCACCTACACCGTTACTTCAAGCCTTGGTGCATTGACCACTGCTGAGATCAGCAACCCGGGCCTTCTGAAGAATGCTTGGTTCACGGCAAATATCGATCACGACGGTGCTTTCGCAGACAAGACCTGGACCGCAGGTGCTACGGCTTCGACCTTGTCCCCGTCCGAGTTCGTTGGTCTTAACGATCAGGCTTCGTACAACGTCATCCTGGACATCAGTGCCAAGGCAAACGCTGGCGGCTATGTCAACGCCAAGACCACCAACGTGGCCTACAACGAAGCTGTGCCTGAGCCTGCCTCCATGGCTGCTCTCGCCCTTGGATTCGGACTGATTGCTAAGAGGAGGAATCGAAAGTGAAGAAGCTTGCTCTGCTTGCTCTGATCGGCAGCGTCACCGCTGCAAATGCTGGTGTTTTCTCGACCACCGTTCTTGAAGGCGACGACGGCGGCGGCACCGTTGCTTTCGATACCGGCAACGGCAATGTCAACGAGTATCCCGACACATACATCGCCAACCTCGACACTAACCTTGGTGGTGGATACAGCGCTCCCGTTGTGCCGAGCATCTATTCTATGTCGTGGAACTCCTCGTTCAACACTGGCGGAGTCAAGTACACCTCCGTCACGGCTTATCTCTGGCTCACTATCACCGACCTCACCACCGGTACGGTGGATGTGGACCTGAGCGACCTCGTCCTCGACGGTGGCGGATTCGCCAACGGATCGGGCGTAACCAGCGCCAGCTTCAACTCGAACGGCACTTCTTGGGTGTCCGTTACCGTTCCGTTCACGACGAGCACCGGTGTTGGCCAGAACCAGATCACGAGCGTTGTCATCAAGAACCTGTCGGATGGGACCGTCTCGCCCTACGCCATGGCCCTGAATTACACCCCCGAAGCCGTGCCCGAGCCCGCATCCATGGCTGCTCTCGCCATCGGTGGCCTCGGCCTTCTTCGCCGACGAAGCAACTCCAAGTAAGGCCAAAGCCAAAGCTTGTTGTTCATAAGGCTCCCTGATGTAAAGTCAGGGAGCCTTTCCTATTTCACCGGCATGAGATTTGCCCTATCCATCTTCTTCGCTTCCCTCCTGGCGGCCCCTGCGGCTGCTCAAACCTCTAACGCCCAGCCAATCGTGGTGAAGATGATGGCCGGAGCAAGCTACGGCATCCCCCCCAAAGAAGCCACCAACACCCCCGCCCTCGTCCGGCGCGCCGTTTTCGAAGAGTTCCATCGCCAAAACCCCGACGTCCGCGTCGAAAACGCCGGCGGCCTCACCATTGCCGGCGAGCTAGGCGAAAGCATGTTCCTCATGTCGATGGCCGGCGACAGCGCCCCCGACGTCTTCTATGTCAACTTCCGGCAGTACTACACCTTCCTCGACCAGGGCTTCTGCCGACCCCTCGACGACCTCGTTGCCCAAGATCCCAGCATCCTCCGCCGCGCCCACCCCATGGTGATGGATGTCATCCGCAGCTACGATGGCCACACCTACGCCATCCCCTTCTACCAAGTCGCCGTCGGCCTCTTCTACCGCAAAGACCACTTCCGCGAAGCAGGCCTCGACCCCAACCGTCCCCCCAAGAACTGGGATGAGTTCTACCGCTACGCCCAAAAACTGACCCAAAAGGGCCGCAGTGGCTTCGCCTTCAGCACCACCCCCAGCTACCACTGGCAAAACTTCGTCTACCAAGCTGGCGGCGAAGTCGTCGCCCCCACCGCCAGTGGCCGCTGGCAAAGCAAAATCAACTCCCCCGAAGCCGCCGAAGCCCTCGCCTTCTACCGCAAAATGGTCACCGCCAAATGGCCAGGCGAAGACGGCAAGCCCCAGGGCCCCGCCGTCCTAAACTCCAGCAACCTCAGCGAAGACATCCGCACCGGCAAAACCTCGATGTGGTTCAGCTACGTCAACGACGTGGTCATGAACCAATCCGACCTCAGCCCGTCCGTCATCGGCATCGCCGCCCTCCCCGCCGGACCCAAGGGCCAGGTGAACGAGATCAACGCGGGCATGTGGGCCATCAACAGCCGCATCAAAGACCCCGCAAAACTCGCCGCCTGCTGGCGATTCATCCAGTTCTTCGCTGGCAACGAAGCCGCCCGCGTCAACACCAAAAAGATGGTCGAGCTCGGCCTCGGCAACCTCGTCAACCCCACTTATCTCGAGCAATTCGGCTACCGCGACCTCCTCGCCACCGTCGACCCGAGCTACGTCGAAGCCAACCGCCAACTCTTCACCCGAGGCCACCCCGAGCCCTACGGCAAAAACTGCCAGCAGGTCTACACCGTCCTCAACACCGCCCTCGACCAGGCCCGCCTCGACCCCAACAAGCCCGAGCGCGAGATTCTCCGCGAAGTCTCCGCCACCATGGATCAGCAGCTCCTCGGCTTCGCCCCCAAAGAAATCCAAAGCACCCGTCGAGCCTGGGCGCTCGGCATCCTTCTCACCCTCGCCATCGCCACCGTCGCCTACGCCGTCCACGCTATCCGCCGCGCCCGCGCCAACCCCAAAGAGTTCGTCGAGCGTCTCCCCGCTGGCATCGATCGCCGCCGCGTCCTCAGCTTCCTCGCCATCTGCCTCGCCCCCGCCGCCCTCAGCCTCGCCGTCTGGAGCTACTACCCCCTCGGCCGCGGCCTCATCATCGCGTTCCAGGATTACCGCGTGATGCGCCCCCCCACCTGGGTCGGCCTCGACAACTTTATCGATGTCTTCACCCAGCCGATCTTCTACAAAGCCCTCGGAAACAGCTTCATCTATGTCGGCCTCAGCCTCCTCATCGGGTTCTTCATCCCCGTGCTCCTCGCCCTCGCCCTCAACGAGATCCCCCGCTTCAAGGTCCTCTTCCGCACCCTCTTCTACCTGCCCGCCATGACCTCCTCGATGGTGGTCGCCCTCCTCTGGCGGCAGCTCTACGACAAAACCGATAGTGGAATCCTGAATTCGCTCCTCGCGCCGATCATCCAGACCCTGATCAACCCATTAAGGGGCACATTCGGCTTCGGGCCGCTCCCCCTCGCCAGCGACTGGCTCGGCGATCCCCGCCTCGCCATGTTCGCCGTCGTCCTCCCCGGCATCTGGGCCGGTGCTGGCCCCGGCTCCATCCTCTACCTCGCCGCCCTCAAGAACATCAGCGAAGAACGCTACGAAGCCGCCGATATCGACGGGGCAAACTGGCGTCAAAAAATCTGGTCGATCACCCTTCCCGGGCTCAAACCCCTGATCCTCATCAACCTTCTCGGCGTCTTCATCGGCGGCTTCAAGGCGATGGAGAACGTCTTTGTCCTCACCCAAGGCGGACCGCTCAACTCCACCCGAACCATCGGCCTCGAGGTCTGGCAGTACGCATTCATGTACCTAAAGTTCGGCTACGCCACCGCCGCCGCCTGGGTCATGGGCGCCATCCTCATCGGTTTCACCCTCATCCAGATTCGAACTCTGCTCCAGATGCGGTTCTCGACCGCCAAAACCTAAAGCGCGCGCAACCGAGGCCACTCAAGCTCAACCCCCTGCGCCCGCAAATTCGCCTGGTACCTCTCCAGCAGAATCGGCTGGTTCCAGACCTCCCGCGGCCTGCAACCCTGTCCCACGCAAAGCGCCGCCAAAGTTCCCGCCGATTCGCCGATGTTCCACTCCACCGGGTGCAGCCGGTAGCACCCATTGGTGATGTGGGTCACTCCCAGGTTCTTGCACGCAGGCAGCAAGTTTTCCATCCGAACCGGAATCAAGCTACCAAGCGGAATCTGGAACGGCAGACTGCTCGTATCTATCGTGTTCGCCCCGTTCGTGCTCGGGTGAAGGTCGATGCGATACGCTCCGATCCCCACGCTATCGGCATACTCCCGCCCCCGGTCCCGATTCGAATTCGACTCCACCGCCACGTCCTGCTCGCAGACCGTGAACTCCGCCCGGATCCGCCTCGACTCGCGAATATACGGGTACTTGGCGAAGCCATCCGCCGTCCCCGTGATGTCGGGCCGCATCATCAATCCCGGATACCCGTGCCCCCCATCGTGTCGTGGCGCCTCCGTCTGCAACCAATAAAGCAAACTCAGCGAGAGCTGCTTCGAATCCAAAAGTCGTTGCGTCGAGACCGGCCCCGAAGACCCCGCTAACCGGGGGACCTCACCCGGCTCCGAATCGACATCCAGAATCGACGCCTCAAAGTAGTCGTTCTGCGGCCAATTCACAATGGTGACCGGGTCAAGCGGCCTCGCAAACCGCGCCGGATCAACAATCTGCCGATAGGGGAACAGCGCGTACCAATCCTCGGGCCGCCGACCATAGAGCGGCAGTTCCCGCAACTCCCCCGTGTGCGCATGCAAGACCTCAAATCCCAACAACGGCCCTGGCCAAAAATCCGGCTTCCACGCCCGCCACTTGTCGTACTGCTCGGGCCGCTCGATCACATGCTCACCCTGCGAGTCGTGCGCCAAAGCAAAGACCCAAGTGATCCCCTGCACATTGTCCGGCTCCGGATCCCCCTCCACCGCATTCGGCTCACCAGTATCCCGTCGCGATTCCGCCCCGATCACGTACTCCGTCCCCGTCATCGGCAAGAGCTCGCCCGTCTCTGTCGCGTCCAAAACGTAACTCGACCGGACCGACATCCGCTCAAGAGTCACCTGGTTCACAAAAGTCACTGACTGCACAGAATCACCGACTACCGCCGCCTCAACCGGAATCGTGGAACGCAAGACCACCAAATGCCCCGAAGTCTCAAACGGCAAAAGCATCGCTTCCAGCACCGCAACCCCCACCTTCGGCTCATGGCAAAGCCGACTCACCCAGCCCCCGCCTGGGTTCAAAAACTCATCATCCCGAAACGCGGACGCCAGCCCCAGTTGGTCGCGGTAGTACTGCCGCACTCGATTTCGATACTGCCGATATCGCCGCGTGCACCCAAACTGCTCAATCCAAGGATGTTCATCCGGCGGAACCGCCTGGGCCGTCAGCTGACCGCCCACCCAGTCGGTCTCCTCCGTCATCACCACGCGGCACCCGGCCGCACAAGCCGCCAATGCCGCTGCGCAGCCCCCCGTGCCGCCCCCGACAATCAAAACATCCGCCTGGATCATTGCCATAATCGCCAAGGCTACCTAGTTCAATCCAGCCCGCCACCGAACCAAACGGGGGTCAGAAGGTACCCTGACGGAAACCGTTATGACCGTCAGAGAACTCCGCGAAAAGTACCTCCGCTTCTTCGAATCGAAGGGGCATACCATCTATCCGTCCGGATCGCTGGTGCCCTACGACGTCACCGGGCGTCTCGATGAGTCGCTCCTTTTCAACGGCGCGGGCATGATCCAGTTCAAACCGTACTTCCGCGGTGTCGCCGAACCCACCAACCGCCGCCTGACGACCTGCCAAAAGTGCGTCCGTACCGGCGACATCGACGAAACCGGCGACCTCTCGCACCTCACCTTCTTCGAGATGCTCGGCAACTTCTCGTTTGGCGACTATTTCAAAGAAGAGGCCATCGCCTACTCCTGGGAATTCCTGACCTCGCCCGAGTGGCTAGGCCTCGACCCCGCTTACCTCGCCTTCACCGTCTTCGAAGAAGACGACGAGGCCTACCTCTACTGGGCCACCCACATCTCTGCCGCTGGCCTCGACCCCGCCACGCGCATCTTCCGGCTCGGCGAAGATACGAACTATTGGCCCGCCAGCAGCTTCAGCAAAGGCCCCCCGGGACCATGCGGCCCGAATTCGGAGATGTTCTATTGGACGGGCACCACGCCCCCTCCCGATG
Source organism: Fimbriimonas sp. (assembly GCA_049317025.1). Classification (GTDB taxonomy): domain Bacteria; phylum Armatimonadota; class Fimbriimonadia; order Fimbriimonadales; family Fimbriimonadaceae; genus Fimbriimonas. The sequence continues at coordinate 14,896 of JBMOJD010000018.1, forward strand.
GCGCCTATACCCGCGAAGACTTCCTGCGCGACGATGAAGCCAAGAATTGGCTGGAAATCTGGAACGATGTTTTCATCCAGTACGACTGGAAGGGCTCGCTCCGCAACCCCGAGCGACCCAACGAGGGCTACGTCAAGGAAGGCATGCCGAACCTGCCCTTCCGGTCGATCGACACCGGCATGGGACTCGACCGCACCGCCGCCGTCCTCGCCGGGTTCAAATCGGTCTACGACACCGACTCCTTCGCCCCAATCCTTCGCAAACTTGAAGAGCTCTCTGGCCCCGATGGCTTCTGCTACGGTGACGACCCCGACCGCGACCGGGCCATGCGCATTGTCGCCGACCACATCCGCACCTCCTGCTTCTGCATCGCCGACGGCGTACTGCCCTCGAACACTGGCCGCGGCTACGTCCTCCGCCGCCTCATCCGCCGCGCCGTCCTCAAGGGTCAACGAACCCTTGGCTACGAAGAACCGTTCTTCCACCTTGTATTCGAAGGCGTCCTGTCTTCGATGGGCGACCACTACCACGAACTCGTCGAGAGAACCGACGTGATCGTGGAGACCCTCAAGAACGAAGAGGCTCAGTTCCGAAGAACACTCTCGGCGGGAACCGAAACCCTCCAAGAAGAGCTTGCCCGGATCACGACTGGCAGTGGCCTTCCCGGCGACATCGCCTTCAAACTCTACGACACCTACGGCTTCCCCCTCGAGGTCACCGTCGAACTGTGCCACGAAGCTGGCGTCGAAGTCGACCTCGACGGCTATGAAGCCGCCCTCAAAGAAGCCCAAGAGCGCAGCCGAGCGGGACAAGAGCGCGAGTCCGTCTACGGCGGTGTCGGCATCTCCCTCTTCGCTCTCTTCGAGGTCGAAGAAGGCGAAGATGACGCCCCCAGGACCGGAACCCACTTCCTCGGCTACCACACCCTCGAAGCTGAGGGCCACATCGTCGGCGCCCTCCCCGCCGCCGACGACGGCAAAAACACCGGCGAGATCGTCGTCGCCCTCGACCGTAGCCCGTTCTACTCCCCCAGCGGCGGCCAGGTTGGCGACCTCGGCTTCATCGAAGGCGACGGACTGCTCCTCCGCGTCACCGACCTCGTAAAGCAAGACGGCGTCATCGTCCACCTCACCGAGCCCCTCGACACCGACGGCATCCCCGACCTCACCCAGATCTCCGAGGAAGAAGGCAAGTTTCTCCTCCAAGAAAAGCTCTTTGCGAAACCAGTCCGCGCCGTTGTCGATGCAAACCGTCGTCGTGCGATCCAGCGCAACCACACCGCCACCCACCTCCTCCAGGCGGCCCTGCGTCAGACCCTCGGCAATCACATCACCCAGGCAGGTTCTGCGGTCACGCCCGATGCGCTGCGCTTTGACTTCACCCATAGCAAGGCCGTCACCCCCGAGGAGATCGCCACGGTTGAGCAGATCGTGAACCGAATTGCCCTCGAAAATCGCCCGGTCCATACCTACGTCGATGTTCCCATCGCCGACGCCCGCGCCATGGGCGCGATGGCTCTCTTCGGCGAGAAGTACTCCGACCTCGTGCGCGTCGTCCAAGTCGGCGACGAGCCCCCCAGCGAGCCATGCTTCAGCCGCGAACTCTGCGGCGGCACCCACGTCCTCGCCACCGGCGAAATCGGCATGTTCAAGATCGTCAGCGAAGGCAGTGCCGCCGGTGGCGTCCGCCGCATCGAAGCCGTGACCGGCGAAGGAGCCTACGCCTGGGCCCTCGACGAGGCCCACCGCCTCCGCGAAGCCGCCCACCTTCTGAAGACCAACCCCAAGGAATTGAGTCACGCCATCGAATCCCTGCAGGAAGCCCTACGCGAGGAGCGCAAAAAGCGCGAACGCGCCGAGCAAGCGTTGGCGAAGGGTGACGGCGCGGGCCAGGGCCAAGCCCAGGAAATCAGCGGCCTCCAACTCTGGACCCGCAAATTCGAGTCCATGGACGCCAAAATTGTCGCTGCCAGCATCGACGATGCCGTCCGCGAAAGCTCGCTCCTCGTCGCCGTTGCCGCAATTGTCGATGGCAGCAAAATCCAGTTCGTGTGCAAGCTCGGCCCCGACGCCCAAGCAAAGGGTGCTCACGCTGGCAACCTCGTGCGTGAAATCGCCAAGATCGCGGGTGGAAGCGGCGGCGGCCGCGCCGACTTTGCCACCGCCGGAGGCAAAGTCCTCGAGCAAGTCGATGCCGCCCTCGCTGCCGCGCCCGATCTACTGAAGGCCCAACTCAAATGACGCAAACAATCCAGATCGAAGTGTGGTCCGAGCGTGAAGGCGTTACCGGCTTTCGCATCCCCGCCGAAGTGGTCGAAAACTTTGCCGCCGGAAAGCGGCCCAAAGTGAAGGTCACCATCGACGGACACACCTACCGGAGCACAATTTCGGTCTACGGCGGCCAGTTCATGCTCCCTCTCAGCGCTGAAAACCGCAACGCGGCGGGCGTCGCGGCGGGACAAACCATCGACCTCACCCTCGAACTCGACACCGAAGAACGCGTCGTCGAAGTCCCCGAAGATCTTCGCGATGCCCTCGAAACCGCTGGCCTCATCGAGAGATTCGCCAAGCTCGCCTTCACCCACCAAAAGGAGCACGTCCGCGCCATCCTCGAAGCCAAAGCCGAGGCAACCCGTGCCCGCCGCATCGCCCGCGCCATCGAGATGCTCCAACAATAAGCCGAACTTTCCTGCCATTGATGCGTCCTTGCATCAACTGACAACAAGGTATCTTCAATCAGTCTGATGACCCGCAAGCTCGCCCTCCTCGCCTTCGCCTCCTTGCTCGCTCCCGGCGCATTCGCCCAGCGAGGAAGCGGTGCTGTGCTCGGCGCGCTTGGCCAGGCCATGGACCAGGTCTCCATCTTCGCTGCCCCGACGGCAAGATCGCGGGTCTACTACCGCGTCCGCGCCTACGACTACCTCGTCGTCCGCAAGTCCCGCACCAAATCGTGGTTCATGGTGCTCATGCAGAACGGTGCCTACGGGTACGTCGATAGCCAGAAGGTCGTCCAACTCCCCTACGAAGTTCGATCCCAAGGCTCTAGCCGCCAACAATCGCTTTCTTCCCGAACAGGCTCATCGATCGCCCAATACTCAACTCACTTTGTCGGCACCCCCTACAAGTGGGGTGGCAACGACCTGAACAATGGCATCGACTGCTCCGGCTTCGTCAAGAAGATGTTCGGCCAGATTGGAGTCTCCCTCCCCCGCACCGCCTCCGAGCAAGCCATGGTCGGCCAGCCGATTGGCCGCTTGGAAGACCTCATCGCCGGCGATCGCCTCTACTTCTGGGACTCCCGTCGAGGCAAGATCGGCCACACCGGCATCTATCTCGGCAACGGATACTTCGTCCACAGCAGCAGCGGCCGTGGCGGTGTCGCCACCGATTACCTCGGCGAAACCAAGTGGCGCAAGATCCTCGTCGCCGCCCGACGCTGATCCCAATGCAAAAAAGGCCCCCGCCGAATGGCGGGGGCCTTTTTCATCGAACGATCAGTTCTCGCGAGTAAAGATCAGCAGCTGATCAATACCGAACGTGAACGGAGTCGACCGTCCCGCACGGGCAGGGCTAAGTCCGCGAGCGACCACTTCGAGGCGGCCCGTGTTGCTCACGTACTTGGCGATGTTATCTGGGTTCAGCGTGAACTCCCAGTTCGTGTCCGTGGTACCCAGCGGGAAGCTGCCAAGGTGATCGTACTGGTTGGTCTGGCGGTTCAAGAACCACACCATGCCCGTCGCACCCAGAGCGCCATTCGCCTCAATCTGAACCCGAAGCGTCGACAGAGCCGAAGCCGGTTTGCCGAGTTCGTATCGAGCGTAGGCACCGCCCACATTGCCAACGTTGGCCAACAGTTCCGACTTCACCTTATAGCGAGTGTCGTCCGAAAGGAAGGTCGTTGACAATGCCCCATCGGCAAAGTCGCCCTGATACTTGCGAATCTCGACCGCGCGATTCTCCGTTCCAAGGATGCTGGTCGAGATCTTCCAACTCTGGATGTGCGTTTGCCATCCACCGTCGGAGTTGCTGGTCATGCCGACACCCCAGAACGTCAGGTCATCCAGCGGGTCAACCGCCATGTCGAAGTAGTCGCCCCATCGGTTCGTTCCGCCCGCGCCACCGTAGGTGTTGCTTGCTGCCGTCACGAGCCTCCTCGGCGCGCCCATCGTTCCCTTCGGGTCGGTGTTGTAGCGGCCTGCAATCATGATGTCGGCAACAATCGACGAGCTTGATCGGGTGAAGATCAGCGAAACGTCACCGGCACCATTGGCCTCGATGCCGTTCATATGGAAGTCTTGTCCGGCTACGCCCGCCACAATTCCAGCCTGCGAATTGGTTGGGTTGCCCGAGGCGGGCCAGGTGCCGAGGTTGAATTCGTACCAGCGGCAACCAATGCTGCTGTCGCCGACGTTGCTCGTCACGTTGTGCGCGGTGTAGAGCTTGTTTCCGCGAACGGCAATGTTGAAAAGTCGTCCGTCCAGCGAGTCGAGGCGATGCCCGGCTGCCGATCGCGCATCACTCGCAAGCGGGATGAACGTCGGGATCGGAACCAGAGTCGAAACAATCGTGGGCGTCGTGCCCGGATTGTTGATCGCGTAGAGCTTCATCTGCGTCGTGCTCTCGATGCCCGCGGCGAAGACTCGAGTCTGATTCGGGTCCGGATTTCGGCCGACCTGAACGCTACCACCCGAAGTGTCGCTCAGCGAGAAAGAAGTCGCCGGTGCACCGGTCAGAAGCGGAGCCTTCGGAATCACAATGAACTGAACGCCGTTCCAACCCGAATTGCCAGTCAGGCCAAACATGTTGCCCGTGACCACGATGGCATCCTTGTTGTAGCCAAGGCCGGGGTAGTCGAGCCAGAAGGTGTTGCCACCCACGGTCTGCTTGGCTTCGAAGCGGTACTTGAACCAGGCACCGTTCGGGTTCTCGCTGGCCGAGACGGCCACACAGATCTTGGAGGTGTCGGGATCCTGCAACTCGTCGCCGATCACCACAAAGCGCTTGGCGATTCGGTCGTAAAAGCACTTGGGGTCGAAAACGAAGTTGGTCGCTCCGACCGAGCCAAAGAATCCGCTCGCGCCGTTGATCTGCTGCTCGAAGGTCTTGGTGCCGGTCTTGGTGAAGAATGCGACCGAGCAGTTCACCGTCGAAACGATGAAGTTGCGACCCACGGCCAAGTTCGGATCGGGTGGAACCCAGCCCGTGGCCCCGATGCCGGGGAAGCGAGTCTCGGGGATACCGCGCGATGCCGCCAAGAGACCGCCCACGGGCATACCGTTATCCGGTGCGGGGAGGATCGTGATGGGCGGATGGGGGTTCTCCGGGCGCAGAGCCTGAAGACTGTATTTGGTATTGATCTGAGGAACCACCGTCAAGGTGTTCTCAACAACGGGGCGAACATTGCGCTCGATTCGGGAGGGGGTAATGACCCGCCCCTGCTGAGCCAACGAAACCGAGGCGACCGCAACTGCGGCAAACCCGAAAACTAGGCGAGAAAAATTAAAACGATTCATGAGACCTCAGTGGGAAACCAACCGACTCCTATCCTATTGTACAAGCAGTCGGCCCACTGGAGAGTTTCCGGGGCGGTATTATGTTGCTCTTATGCTGTCACTCGAACAGCAGGATGCGCTCACGCGGTCTCGGAGCCGCCTCGACGCCATCCGGGGGCATCTTTGACCTCGGAAACCTGCAAACTCAGATCCAAGAACTAGAAGAGCTATCGGCTCAACAAGACTTCTGGAACGATCCGACCGCCGCGAACAAGATTCTTCAGAAAATTTCGCGCATGAAGGGCATTGCTGCCCCCTACCTGGAGCTCGACAAGCGATCGACTGAGATCGCCGAGTTCTACGAGATGTTGAGACTGGAGACCGATGCCGAGCTTGAGAAGGAAGCCGATCGTACGGCAATCAAGTTCCTGAAGGACCTTGACGCTTACGAGCTGAAGACCCTGCTTTCGGGCGAATTCGATGGCCGAAACGCGCTGATGGAAATCAACGCGGGTGCGGGCGGATCGGAAGCTTGCGACTGGGCCTCGATTCTCTTCCGCCTCTACTCCCGATGGGCCCAAGAGCGCGGCCTCAAGATGGAGATCATCAGCGAGACCCCCGGCGACGTCGTCGGCTATCGCGGCATCCATATGCAGTTCAATGGTGAGAATGCCTACGGCTACCTCAAAGCCGAGCAGGGCGTTCACCGGCTCGTCCGCATCTCGCCGTTCGACGCGGCCGCCCGGAGGCACACGAGCTTTGCCAAAGTCGAAGTCCTGCCGGAGATCGAGGAGGGTGAAGTCACCATCAACCCCGAGGACCTGAAGGTCGAGACCCTGCGTGCCGGTGGTGCGGGTGGCCAGCACGTCAACAAGACGGAAAGCGCCGTCCGGATCACCCACTTGCCCACTGGTATCGTGGTCAACTGCCAAAACGAGCGGAGCCAGCACAAGAACCGAGCCAGTGCGATGGCGGTTCTGGCCGCCCGCCTGATGGAACTCGAAAAGCAGCAGGCGGCCGGACGCATGCAGACCCTGAAGGGAGACGGCGGACCTGCCGAATGGGGTCGCCAAATCCGCAGCTACGTCATGCAGCCCTACACGATGGTCAAAGACCACCGGACCGGCTACGAAACCGGCAACATCCTCGGCGTCCTCGATGGCGACATCGATGGCTTCATCGAGGCGTATCTGCGGCAAACCCCGTCCGAAGACGCCTTCATCGAGTAGTTCCGAGTGGTTCCCCTTGCGCCCTAAGGGGAACCATCTCGATCGCATTCCTTTCCCCTGCGTCTCGCGCCTCAGCGGGTGAAGAATGTGATGGCGGTCACTTGATTTTTCACTTGATTTTGGTGCGCTCCGGGGGTCGTAAAGTTAATCAAGCCTTAGTGGCCCCCTCGGATATGGTACGCGAGAGGTGGAAACGACAACCGTCGGGGACGATGCCTGCGGCTGACAATTGGCGGTTCGCAGGGGGCAGCTTGCGGCCCGGGCCAATCTGGACGCCGTTGTCTTTAGTACACGAACCAGTGGTTGGGGTCATTGCCGCGCACTTTGAACATGGACTGCGGGGGCCGGATCGGCTGGACAAGAACTTTGCCATCGGTCGTGAAGTCCACGTTCCCGCGGATGAAGTCGGCGCCCGCGTCGTTCTTGTCGGCGTAGTCATTTTCCAACCGGCCCACGGCAAGCTTATAGAGCTCAGAGTTTATCGGCATCGGAAACTGGACCTGATTGTCGGGCTTTTTGTAGACCTCGCGTAACTGCTCGTCGGAGAGGTCCCGTAGAACGGCCCCAGAAAATGCCAAGTCCGCGCGTGTAAACCCTAGTCCGTTCTTGGCACCAACCGCCTGATAGGTGAACAGTGCGCGCTTACGAAACTCGCTTGGTTCGAAGTCAATCCGGTATTCCTTTGGGGATTCGTAGAATTCGGCCCCGGCGGCGAGAGCGACCAAACGGAGGAAGGTGGATTCACGCTCTTTGGAGGCAGATGCCGCCACGAATTGCCTTTGAATGAACCAGTGAACTCGGATTGGCTTCGAGAATTTCTGGTTCTGGAGGGACGCGAGCGCAAAAGTAGAACCGCCGGTGCTAGTCGAGACTCTTTTGGCTGAGATAGAAAGAGATCCATCGCGTCGAATCGGAGATGGCGGCACGCTCAAAGAGTCGCCAGCCGGGAACACCATCGGAGGCTCATAGCCCGGTTGGCAGAAGACAGTCTCCTCGACGTCGGGATGCACCAGACCAAGACCTTTCTTGAACGCTCGGCCTAGATCGCCGAAGTCGATGAATGAAGTCTGAAAGGCACGAAATGCCTCTCCCGAGGTCAGAGAGACGACGCACGTGCTCCCCGCAGCACGGCGCACGGTATCCGCCAGCGCACTGCCGGACCCGCCCTCAAACACGAAGGCTGCAAGCAGGCTAAGCATCTCTCCCACCGGCTCCTTTACCGGCTAGGAACGGAGCGGCGAGGATTTGCATGACAATAAGTTATGCACTGTTTCCATGAAAATGCGCAAGCTGACCTCTGATGTTCAGAAAACTAGTAAAACTACAAGCCTCGATTCTCGTGAGTTTGAGCAAATTGTGTTCGGAGGGGTGTTGCTGCGGCTGGCAGAGGCAGCTTACGGCTCGGGCCACTTTGACCGAATTCGTCTCTAGAACACGAATGTATCAGGTTGTCGGCATCGACTAGAATCTTGGCGAGCGTCGTCTATCCGGTGCCATTGCGCCCCACCAATGCCACCTTCTCACGGGACTCAGGATGTAACGTCACTTGATCAAACACTATCTCGTTGGCGAACTCCTTCCGATGTTGGTAACAGAGAGGATCACGGGGCCTCTAGTGTACTTGTCGCAGGAGGATCACGAAAATTCTCACGCGCAGCCACGACTACGATGTCCATAATGTCGTTGATGTCCAAGCTCCAGGACCACTTCGACAACACGACGCCTCGGAAAGTTGTGGAACAAGGCGAGGCAAGGATTCGATACGTGAGGGAGCTTTGACCGCCATCCATCGCGGATGGCACCAAGCGCTCGAGGGCCTGGTTGCGGGAGCTCGCGAATCCCTGACAATCGCCGCTCCATTTATCACTGCGTCGGGCGCGAGCTCAATTGCCGCAAAACTCGATCCCGTACTTCGAAACAGCGGAAGGATTGACGTCATCACCGACCTATCACCGGGGCACGTTTGTGATGGTGCTTTAGAACCAGCCGCCATCCAGAGTCTGATGGGGGCGACCCCATTTGCGAGCCTCTGGCATGTACCAAGGTTTCACGCAAAGATCTATATCGCCGATGGCTCGCGAGCCATCGTTACCTCCGGCAACCTGACCGCCGGCGCACTCTATCGCAACGTAGAGTACGGCTTTGACGTCTGCGACAAAGAGCTCGTTGCGACCATTGACACGGACCTTGCGGAAGTGAGATTTCTTGGCGTCGCAATAAGTGCCGAACAACTTGCGGAGTATGTAGATGTCGCGATTCGGGTCAGGGAGTCATACCGAAAGCAACAAACGACGGTCGACCCGGCGCTCAAACAGGCGTTCGCAAAAGCTATCCAAAGCGCTGAGGAAGACTTGATTCGATTTCGTCTTGCCGGTGGTGCCATGCACACCGTATTCGCGAAGACTATTGTGCACCTACTTCGGAAGCACGGGCCACTTCGCACCGAGGCGATTCATAGGCTAGTACAATCGCTACATCCCGACCTGTGCGACGATTCGGTAGACCGAGTAATCGGCCCAAAGCGATACGGCAAGAAATGGAAGCACGCGGTTCGAACAGCACAACAGCAAGACAAGCGACTCGGGCTCATAGAAAACGAAGGAGATCTTTGGCGTGCAACAGGCGTGTGAAGGCTGCAGAGGAACAGGTGTTCGAGTCCCGGCGATGCCGTTGTGCGATCTTCCTGGTCTAGGTTCTTGGACGGTTGTCGAACGCTGCGATACCTGCGCAAAGTTTCCGGATGACCTCGCAGCTGCGAATTCTGTGTTTGAAGAAGCGAAGTGGGTTGTTTGCCACAGCGGTGGGGGTCACGCGATTGGTCGCACCTCAAGGTCCGCAGCGTCTTGCATTCCCGAGAGCTTCAGCGTGACGATCGACTCGTCCTTCGCCCACTAGTGACTTCGTGCTTTCTGCGCAGGTGTGAACGTGCCGGCCCTGAACGATGGCGCGGGTATGCCTACACCAGTCCTCTCTGATGGAGTTGCGACGATGACCACCGCGCAGTCTTGAACGGATATCAACTGTGTTACCATGTGTGAGACTACTACAGCAAGCATCGCGGCTGTGGTCTCTTGAGCTCGTAAGCGCAGGTAATTTTGTCGTTGTAGAGTCACGGATCAGTTCGGCGACTTGGGTCTTATCACCTCGCAAAAGAGACACGGATGGACTACGAAATTCTTCCTGTATTATTACGGCGTTACACCCATAAATTCTCCCCTCCGAACGCTTAGCGGTCCGCGGGAAGGACTGCGGATGCTGTGGTATTCGAAGTGTTACATTTTCTTCCAGTGCGCTGGGTCGGCGAGGAAATCGACATCTCTCGCATTGCGCTCCCTCAACTTACCTACGATAAGCTCTTGGAAAGCTGGGAAGTGGATCGAATCATTGATACTGGATTTGGCTTCTTATCGAGTATATCTACAAGTCTAGAGATCAATGATTGGGTCCAGCGTGATGCTGTCGTTTGCTTCTCCTTAGCTACTCTTGAGAAACAGATTCGAGAACGGGTTGAAGGTGAAATTCAATGTGTAGACTAGAATGAAGTATCCTTTCGAAAGGACCCGATACATTTCCATGAGAGTATCCAGTGGATCGGTTACCACAGTGAAGTATTGCGAAGAATCAGGAATACCCTAGAATTTTCGTGAAATCATGTAAGTTAACAACTATTTGGGGATGCCTTTGATTCTCTTGCTCCTTGATAGCCGACATTTTCTTTGTTTACTCGATCGTCACGCTGAAGCTATGGGCACCGGAACCCACTTCGATGGGCGCCGACTTGGAGCCGGGCAAGACGACGGTCGCGGTTGTGTTTGGTGGGACCTCGATCTTTAGGCGGAAGGTCTTGCCCTTCAGAGTCCACTGCGAGGAGATCGTTCCGTACGGCGAGCGATGGCTTGCCTTCACCCAGGTGAGACCACCGACCGGTTGGGGCCGGACGAAGAAGTGCCGGAAGCCCGGTGACTGCGGGTCGAGGCCGATGCCGCCGAGCCACTGGATGAACCAGTTGCTCACGTCGCCGAACATGATGTGATTGAGCGAGGACTCGCCCTTCCAGTCTTCCCAGAGCGTGGTCGCGCCTTGCTCGATCCAGTAGGCCCAACTGGGGACCTCTTTCCTTGTCACCAGCTTGTAGGCGAGGTCCGTGCGGCCGCCTTCGGAGAGCACTCGGAGCACGTTCTTCGCGCCGATGATGCCGGTGTCGATGTGGCCTTGGCGCTCGACGTCGGCGACCAGCGCGCGGAAGGTCATGGCCTTGCGCTCTTCGGGGACGAGGCCGTAGTAGAGCGCGGTGGAGAGCGCGGCTTGGCTGCCGTTCGAATAGACGCCCTTTTTGGCATCGAAGTATTGGTCGTTGAAGGCCTTTCGGGTCGAATCGGCCAAGGCGCGGTACTTGCGAGCGTCCTCGGGCTTATCGAGGATTCGGGCGAACTTCTCGAGGAGGTGGGCATCGAGGCCGAGGAAGGCGGTGGTGATGACTTGGCTGGGGGTTTGGGTGGACCAGGGCACCCAGTCGCCGAGGCTGTCGAAGGGGATGACGCCGTCCTTGGTTTGGAGGGCGAGGCCGTCGACGTAGCGCTTCAGCTTGTCGTAGTGCCGCGCGATCATGGCGGTGTCGCCGGTGTAGCGGTAGAGGGTGTCGACGATGATGGGGTAGGCGCTATCCCAGGCGGGGTGGGAGGCGCCCGTGCCCCAGCCGCCGGTGGGGACGATGATGCTGTTGCGGCCGTCCTCGAACTGGGCGTCGGCGAGGTCGTTGAGCCACTTTTCGTAGAGGCTCACGGAGTCGAAGTTCATGACGCCAGCCTCGGCGGCGAGGTGGGCGTCGCCGGTCCAGCCGTTCTTCTCGCGCTGGGGGCAATCGGTGAAGATGTTCTGGGCGTTGCTGAGGTAGGCGTAGCGCGTGGCGCGCTGGATCTTGTTGAGGGTCTCGTCGCTGCATTCGAAGGAGCCAGCGGACTTCAGGTCGGTGTGGGCGAATCGGCCCCGGAAGGTTTCGAGCGTCGGCGCGGAGGGCAGGCCGGTGACCTCCATGTAGCGGAACCCGCTATACGAGAACCTCTGCTCCCATGTCTCATTGCCGTTGCCGTTGCCGCTGCAGATGTACGTGTCCGTCTGGAACGGCTGCGGCGGCGTGGTCTTCTCCATGAACTGCTCGATCTGGGAGCGCTCGATCATGCCTTCGGCGTCGAGCTTCTCGCTGTAGCGCATGCGGACGGCGGTCCCGGCGGGGGCCCGGAGGCTGAGCAGGGCGTGGCCAGAGAAGTTTTGGCCGAAATCGACGACGTAGACGCCGGGTTTGGGCTGCTTGATCGAGATCGGCCGGATGGTCTCGCTGATCACGACGGGCGGGCATGAGCTGGCGACGAGCTTGCCCTTGGGGTCGGCCATGAGGGTCGCTTTGGACCAGGCCGAGTCGTCGTAGCCCGGCTTGCTCCAGCCGGTCAGTTCCTTGCGCGCGTCGTAGGTCTCGCCGGTGTAGATGCCGTCGGTGAGGATCGGGCCGGTGGCGGTCTTCCAGGTGTCGTCGCTGACGACCTGCTCCTTGGTGCCGTCACGGTACTCGATGGCGAGGAGGGCGCGAAGGCGCGGACGGCCGCGCCAAGGGGCGTTTTCGAAATGCCAGGTCGCGATGTCGTGGACGTCGTACCAGCCGGTGCCGAGGATCGCGCCGAGGCAGTTTTCGCCTTGCTTCAGGTTGCGGGTGACGTCGTAGGCGACGTAGAGGACGCGCTTGTCGAAGTTCGTGTAGCCTGGTTCGCGCTCGACCTTGAGGTCTCCGCTGCGGGCGACGGACTGTCCGTTCAGGTGGACTTCGGCGTAGCCGAGACCGGCGGCGAAGAGTCGCGCGCGCTTGATCGGGCGCTTGGCTTGGAAGGTTCGGCGCAGGTAGGGCGCGGGGCCGGCTTGGTTGTTTCCGATCCAGCGCGAGGTGCCCCAGTCGCCCGGGGCGTAGAGCCCGGTTTGCCACTTGGCGGGCTCGCTCCAGGGCGAGGTGTTGCCCTTCGAATCCCACGTCTGGACGCGCCAGTAGTAGGTGCCGTTCGACGCGAGCGGCTTGCCCTTGTAGGCGATGGCGTTCGACTCGGAAGAGAGGACCTTGCGGGTGTCCCAGAGGTCGGCTTCTCCGCGCTTGAGCGCGGCGAGGCTGCTCGCGACCATGAGTCGGTAGGCGGTCTGGTGCCAGTTCGGAACGGACGCTTGGGTGCGCCAGCTGAGGCGCGGGGCCGTCTGGTCGACGTTGGTGGGTTCGACGAGGTGCTCGCACCGCAGATCGATGGCCCGGAACGGGGCGACACTGCCGATCGTGAAGAGGGCCAACGCTGCGGTGGGTACTAGCATCGGGCGCAGATTACCGCCCTGCGTGTTTGGGAAGTCTGGGGCTTAGCGTCCTTTAGCTCAATCATCCTGGTCTACAATTCAGTGAGGCTACGCCCGCTGAGGTTGCCTGACAAGCTCGTCGATTTTGTCGGCCTTTACAGGGTCCCCGCCGCCGAAACTCCTGACCAAAAGAAGCCCATGACCACAAACCCATTGCTCATCGGAGTCGGAGACGTCCCCCTCAATCTGTTGCCGAAATTCGGCAACCGCCACGGGCTCATTGCTGGTGCCACGGGTACGGGCAAGACCGTTACCCTCCAGCGGCTGGCCGAGCAGTTTTCTCAGATCGGGGTCCCTGTCTTCCTTGCCGACGTCAAAGGTGACCTCACGGGCATTTGCCAGCCGGGTGGCAACAAGCCCGCCTTCGCCGCCCGGGCGGCGGAACTTGGACTCGAGGACTACGCCCACAGGGCGTTTCCCGTCACGTTCTGGGACGTCTTCGGTCGCCACGGCCACCCCGTGAGGGCGACCATTTCCGAGATGGGGCCCCTGCTTCTGTCGCGGCTACTCGATCTGAACGCGACGCAAGAGGGTGTCCTCAACCTCACTTTCAAGCTTGCCGATGACGAAGGCATGCTCCTTCTGGACCTGAAAGACCTGCGCGCGATGCTGCAATACGTGAGCGAGCATGCCAAAGAGCTGACTGCTACTTACGGCAACGTCAGCCCCGCCAGCATCGGGGCGATTCAGCGCTCGCTTCTGACGCTCGAACAGCAAGGCGCCGAGGCGTTCTTTGGCGAGCCCGCGCTCGAGCTCGACGACCTGATGCAGACCGAGGACGGCTTGGGTGTGATCAACATCCTCGCCGCCGATGAGCTCTATCAGAATCCCCGCCTTTACGCGACCTTCCTGCTCTGGCTGCTGTCGGAGCTATTCGAAGAGCTACCCGAAGTCGGCGATATGGACCAGCCCAAGTTGGTCTTCGTTTTTGATGAAGCCCACCTGCTTTTCGATGACGCCCCCAAGGCGCTCGTTGACAAAGTCGAGCAGGTCGTGCGGCTCATCCGCTCCAAGGGCGTTGGTGTCTACTTCGTCACTCAGAATCCCCTCGATATTCCCGAGAACGTGCTCGGCCAGCTTGGAAACCGCGTCCAGCACGCCCTCCGCGCGTTTACCCCACGGGACCAAAAGGCTGTCCGGGCGGCGGCGGAGACCTTCCGCGCGAACCCCTCGTTCGACTCTGCCGAGGCTATCCTTGAACTTGGTGTCGGTGAGGCATTGGTGTCGTTCCTCGACGAAAAGGGCACGCCAAACCCGGTCCAACGGGCCATGATTGCCCCGCCGGAAGCTCAAGTCGGGCCTGCGGACGAAGCCGTTCGTCGCGCCATCATTGCGGGCAGCAACCTGGACAGCAAGTATCGCGACATGGTCGACCGGGATTCTGCGTTCGAAATCCTCCGTCATCGGGCGGATCGGGCCGCCCAACTGGAAGAGATGGAGGCGGCCGAAGAGGCCCGCATGAAGGAGGCGCGTAGCCGACGCTCGACCTATGACTACGGCGATCCGACGCCACAACCGCGTCCGCGCGCCCGTACTAGGGTCGCCCGCGAACCCGACACCATCGCCGAAACCATGGCCAAGAGCTTCGTCCGCACCACCGGCAGCCAACTGGGCCGCGCGCTTGTCCGGGGCGTTCTCGGCTCGATCTTCCGGGGGCGATGATGCGACGAGCCATCGTGATTGTCCTCGATGGGTGCGGCGCAGGCGCCGCGCCGGATTTCGCCGACTATGGCGATGCACCAGGCGCGTCCACTTTGCGCCACGTGTGGGAAGCAAGCGGCGGTTTCTGTGCTCCGAATCTCACCAAGGTGGGCTTTCTCGCCGCCGCTGGTATCGCGAATCTGCAGGCTCCTTCCCAGGGTCAGTTTGGCCGACTGAAGCCACTCTCGAAGGGCGGCAAAGACTCCGTCACCGGCCATTGGGAGATGATGGGAATCACTCTCGACCACCCTTTCCCCACGTATCCCAATGGGTTTCCCTTGTCACTTGTCCGAGAATTTGAAGGCGCTATTGGTCGCGATGTGATCGGCAACCGGGCCGCCAGTGGCACCGAAATCCTCGACCAACTCGGACCCGAGCACCTTGCCACCGGCAAGCCAATCCTTTACACCAGCGCCGACAGTGTCTTCCAACTTGCCGCCCATGAGGAAATCGTCCCCATCGAGACTCTGTATGAGTGGTGCGAAATTGGACGAAAGCTCAGCGATGCGCAGCGCGTGATCGCGCGTCCCTTTGTCGGCTCACCTGGGGCCTTTCGAAGGACGGAACGACGCAAAGACTATCCCGTTACCCCGCCATCCAATTTCGTGGATGAGATAGGCGATGTCCTTGGTATCGGCGTCGTCCCCGAGCTATTCTCTGGTCGCGGCTTCCGCCGGGTTCATCGGACCCAGAACAATGCCGAGCATGGCCGCTTCCTCCTCGAATCGCTCTCGTCCGAAGCCCGATTCATCTTCGCAAACTTTGAGGATTTCGATATGCTGTATGGGCATCGGAATAACCCTCTTGGCTTCGCCAGATGTCTCGAAGACTTCGATGAATTCCTCGGCGACTTGGGGACAAAACTCACGAGCGAGGACCTGCTCATCCTGACCGCCGATCATGGCAATGACCCAACGACCGTCAGCACTGACCACACCCGAGAATACATCCCATTTGTCCAGATCTCTGCGTCGAGTACGGGCATCCGTCTAGGCGACCAAGACGGATTTCAACACGTCGGCCTCGCGGTCAAGAACTGGTTAAGCTCGTGAAGGCAAGACCCTAGCCCGCACCCGCTGTAGCCAACCCTCGACCTCTTCGCCTTCGTAGAAGCAGATGTAGCAAGCGCACATCATGAAGGCGAACAAGGGAATGTTCATGCTGTACTCGATGTACGCATGCATCAAAAGCCCCGCGCCAAGAATGTACTTGCGAAGAGGCTTCACAAAGACGAGCGTTCCGAGCAGAAACTCAACCGTGATGGTGCCGTAAGTGGTTAGAGTCACCATTGGAAACTCGTTCACAAATCCCGGCACCGGGAACCGATCAAACTCATGCAATCGCGCGGGGTACCAAGTCGCCGTGCCATTTCGCCATGTGTTTCCGTACAACTTGAGCCAGGTCGTCGTGAAGTAGACCAAAGCCGTATTGAAGGCGATGAGCCGCAAGGGCCACATCGAAATCCGCACCGCAGGCTTCCCTTTCTTTGCCGCCAGCCACCGATCGACTGAGAGCGCCGCCCCCGAAGGTCCGACCGCGATGTAGATCAACATGATCCGCATCACCGTGTCGCCGCCGTGCAGAATTGGACCACATCGTTGGCTCAAACTGATCACGCCTATCGCCAGTAGTGCCGACGAGACTCGTGTCCAAAGCCCAATCGTGGTCAAGATCGCAGCAACAACTATCAGGAGGAAAACGGCGAAACCAATGCGAGGGTCCACAATGTTCGCAAAGACGTTGATCCGAGGAATCAGAATGGAGCCCAATGGCGTCGATTCTTCACCAAAGTAAATCGCATTGACGGACCGCGGAACATAGCCAGTCTCCGAGAACCAATCCTGCCAAAACGGCATTAGCATCAGTAGCGCGAGGGTACTCAGGGCCCCAAAAACCAAGCGAAACAAGCCTAGCGTCGTTGGCGAGCCATGGTCGAACCAGTAGCTGTCCAGGTCCCGCCGGGTCTCCGCCCAAAAGCTTTCCTTCTTGTCTACCAAAGCCGACCCGCCTCTGCCCGCGCCAAATCACTCGGAGCGACAACGTACTCAAAGTACATATACTTGTTGTACGTCTCTTGCTGAATCCCCCCCGGAGGTGCCACCGGCTGCCAGTGACGGAACAATCGAACCCGAACCGGCGGATTGGCCGCATCATTGTTCAAGAATGCAATGCGCCGAGCGAAAACCGCCCACATGTACGTGGCATTCTCAGCATGAGCCCGTTCATAGAACTTTCGATACCGCTCCATCGGATACTTCTGCGGAATAGGCAATAGCTTGATGCGCGGGTATTGGTAAGGTCGGACGCTCCCATCGCGAAAGACCACCTCGGCATCCCCATACAAATCCGTGTTGCTTGGATCGGGAGCAAACATATCCCAATACTGCCAAGTCGCGGTGGTAAACGCGTACGCCCGCACGGGCGGGGCCGACTTCAGGGTGTTCACATTCCAGATCAAGATCTGGTCGGCAAAGGTGGGCTCGCGTACACCTTGAGTCACGGCCGGAGCCGGATTCGGCGTCGCCCAAATCACTATCATCAGCAAATGGATGGCGACCAGGACCTTGACCCAAGTCGGGGCGTTGGGTTCCGATGGCTTACTTGCCATCGGAACCTCGCAAACACTCGACTCGATGCCCGTTAGGCTTCGAGTTCGTCGAGAACCACATTAAGGTCGGCATTCTGGGTGCCCACAGCCTCACGAATCTGCCGCGCGAGGGCCTTCGCCTCGTCGGCATGACCCGCCTTCTGGGCCGCAATGGCAAGGTTGATCGCGAGTCCAATCGAGTTCGGATTCTGGCTCAGCACGTAGCGCATGATCTGGTAGGCCTCATCCGCCTTGCCCTGGTTGCTCAGCGCATTCACGAGTTCACCGTACGCGGGCTCGCAGCCGGGGAAGACATCAATGAGTCGGCGCGAAGCTTCTTCCGCATCCTTGAACTGCCGCAGCTGGTTGTGCGCACTCGCCAAGAGCGCCCACATCTTCCAGTAGTCGGCGAGCCAGTTTCGCAGGGGCTTCAGGTCGCGCAGCGCGCCCTCGAAGTCGCCTTCTTCCATCTTCTTGCGGGCATTCTCCACGCTCTCGGCGCGCTTAGGCTGATCCAGTTCGACCAACCAAGCCTGGGTCTCCGCGCGAACGTTCGGGTTTGGATTGGCGGCGAGAATGTTGCGCAACACGGCCGGAATCTCGAAAGTTCGGCCCGCCTGCTGCAAGGTCTGGGCGTATTCCTGAAGCAGCTCGACATCGGCAGGGGCCACGTCGATGCAGTCCTCGTAGAAGTCCATCGCCCGGTCCAGGTCGCCTTTCGAAGTCAGGTAGGGAGCGTAGAATCGCTTGATCAGCGTGTTGTCCTCGATGCTCTCCAGGGCGTCTTCAAACGCCTTCTCGCCTTCCTCGCTCTTGTCCGCATTGATTAGCGAGACCGCGTATCGAGCTCGAGCAAAGCCATTCTCCGGCTGCTTGTCCACGATCTCCTTCCAAAGCCCAGGAACCTCGTGAGCGCGGCCCGTCTGGGTCAGAACATCCGCCAAGAAGCCGGTGGTCGGCTTGTCGTCGCCTTCAAGCTCCAGTGCGCGTCGGAAGTTTCGTTCCGCGTTGACGGGCATGCCGCTTCGAAGCTGCGAGATGCCCAGCCGAGTCCAAAGACCGGGGTCGTTCGGCTGAATTTGGGTCGCTCGCTCGTAGAAGTCGCCCGCTCGCTGGTGCTGGTTCACGGCCTCGTAAAGCTCGCCCAAAGCGAAGTAAGCCGGGAAATCGTCGGGAATCAGTTCGGTCAGTTTGGTCAAAGTCGGCTCGATCAATTCGAATGACCCGATGCGGAAGTTGACGCAAGCTCGGGAAAGCTGCACCAAGACTTGATAAGGACCTTCAAAATCCGGGTCAGCCTCGATCGCCTCCAGCAGAGTCTGGATACCTGGCTCCGGTGAGAACTCCCGCGCGACCAAGCCATTGGCCTGATTGATGTAGCTCAGGGCGTCAAAACCTTCTAAGAACTTCAGGAACGTCGCGGGCTGCTCGGTGCCGAAGAGCATGGTCTCGCCGGCAAGCTCCTCGGGCAAAGTGGCCTCGGCCAACTCCGCGGTCTTCTTCAGCAACCAATGCAGTTCAGTGAAGACGTCGGCCGTCGTGAAGCTGCGAGTCCAAATCTCCGGCTCGTCGCCATCGCGGCGGTGCGCCCGCAAAACCAGCTCAAAGGCATCTTCGTTCTGGAGCAGCGAGCCATCGGTGATGATGTCGATCTCCGGCTGCTCGAAAAGCTCGCGAACCTGCTTCACGTCCAACAATGCATCGGCGATGTTCACGAAAGCGATGCGCTGGGTCCCGTCTTCGTCCGGCACTTGGGTCAGCATCTGCACGGTGTTGACCTCAGCGCCCACCACGGCGCGAAGCTGCTCGGCAACGAATGCCGAGAATTGGCGGCCCAAACCGGGCTTAGTCCCTTCGAGCGCGTTGAAGGGCAGGACGGCAAGTTTCATGGAGCGGAGTTTACCGGAGCAAAACGCAAATCATTTCTGGGGTGCCTGGTTCACTAGCAACCAGTACGACATGATTTGCCGAACCGCATCCAAAAACTCATCGAAATCGACCGGCTTGCGGATATAGGAATTCGCCCCAAGCTCATAGCAGCGCGAAATGTCTCGCTCTTCGTCCGAAGAAGTCAGAACCACAACTGCCGGTCGCTTCGACCGCGATGTGTCCGAAAGTCGAGCCAAAACTTCCAGGCCGTTCAGCTTGGGCAACTTCAGGTCCAACAAAACCAGATCGGGCAACGGTGAAAGTGCGCTCGGCCCCACGAGCATGTCCAGCGCCTCTGCCCCATCCCGAGCAATGTGGATTACATTGGGTACCGCGACCGCACTGGCCGGGTTTTTCGAGTGACGTAACGCCCGCAAAGTAAGCTGCTCATCGTCAGCATTGTCTTCGACCACCAAGATGCTCTTTGATTCCATAAATGGACACTTCAATAATAAATATTGACGTGATACTTAGACAAATCCATCCTGGTAGTTTTACCGGACTCATGTCTATAATATCACTGACAACATTTGATTTTAGCAAATCTGGCCGAAGTGCGGTAGGGCCTTGGATGCGATTCTCAAACATGCCAGCAAAAAATCGCGTACCGTAGAGATATGGCGAGTGTTTACGCTCTTCTTGAGACCATCGTGCAGCCCACCGACCTGCACCGCCTCTCCCTGAAGGAACTAGAGCAAGTCTGTCGCGAATTGCGCCAGGCCATCCTCGACAAAGTGAGCGCCACCGGGGGCCATTTCAGCTCCAACTTGGGCACCGTTGAACTCACGGTGGCCATCTACGCCGCCTACAGCCTCCCGCCCGACAAGGTGATTTGGGACACCGGCCACCAAGCCTATTCCCACAAAATGCTCACCGGCAGGCTGTCGAAATTCGACACTCTCCGCAAGTTTGGCGGCCTCAGCGGGTTCCTCCGCCGTGAAGAGCACGAGCTCGATAGCTTCGGTGCAGGCCACGCCGGAACCGCCGTTTCCGCCGCCCTCGGCTTCGCCGCCGCCCGTGATCGCCTCGGGACATCCGAGCGAATCGTCGCCGTGACCGGTGATGCTTCCATAGCATCAGGCATGAGTTGGGAAGCCCTCAACCATGCGGGCGAGCTAGGCACCGATCTCACCGTCGTCTTAAACGATAACCGCATGTCCATCGCCCCCAACGTCGGGGCCCTCACGAACTATCTCGCCAAGCTCCGTTCGCGCCCCGTGCTCCAAGACATGGCCCGCTTCGCCAAGAGCGTGGTCGAGCAAATGCCCGCCCCTATCACCCGCGTCGCCGCTGGCCTCCGCCACGGCATTACCCACTACCTGGCCCCCGAAGAGACCGGAACGATCTTCGAGGAGATGGGATTCGAATACATCGGCCCCGTCGATGGCCACGACCTGCCCACCCTTCTCGCCGTCTTCCGCAATGTCCGCGAGCTTCCCGGACCCACCTTCGTCCATGCCATCACGGTCAAGGGCAAGGGCTATGTGGTCGCCGAAGAGGACGCCCGCAAATGGCACGGCGTGGTCCCATTCGACCTCCAGGCCGCCGAGATGAATAAGTCCGCCGGGGCCGTCACCTACACCCAGGCCTTCGGTGATGCCGCCATCGAATGCGCCGAGGCGGACCCGAGAGTGGTCGCCATCACCGCCGCCATGCCTGATGGCACCGGCCTTACTCAGTTCGGCAAGACCTACCCCGACCGCTATTACGACGTCGGCATCGCCGAGCAGCACGCCGTCACCTTCGCGGCGGGAATGGCCGCAGGCGGCCTGCGACCGTTCTGCGTGGTCTATTCCACCTTCCTCCAGCGCGGATTCGACCAGGTCCTCCACGACGTCTGCCTTCAAGATCTCCCCGTCCGGTTCTTCATGGACCGTGCCGGGCTTGTCGGTGATGACGGCGCGACCCACCACGGCACCTTCGACCTCAGCTTCCTCTCGCCCATCCCCAACCTCGTCCTTCTGGCCCCCCGCGACACCACTGAGCTCCGCGAAATGACCCGCTGGATGGCCGCGTTCGACGAGCACCCCACCGCCATCCGCTATCCCCGAGGCACCAGCGACGACCGCCTGCCCGAATCGCGCTCGCCCATCCAACTCGGTCAGGCCGAGATTCTTTGCGAAGGCAAGGACATTGCCCTCGTCGCCATCGGCCAGATGGTCTCCGCCGCATGGGGAGCCGCCGAAGCCCTCCGCTCCGAAGGAATCCAGTGCACCGTGGTCAACGCCCGGTTTGTGAAGCCCCTGGATACCGAAACCATCTGCGCCGTGGCGCGTGATTGCGGGCGAGTCATTACCATCGAGGAGAACGTCCGCCAAGGCGGCTTCGGCCAGATGGTCCGCGATGCGCTCGCGACCGAGGGCCTCGGCGCTGTCCCTTGCGAGATCATGTCCTTGCCCGACCACTTTGTCGAGCATGGAACCCAGGCGATTCTCCGCGATCTCGTCGGCCTCACCGAAGGTGCCATCGCCGAACGCGTCCGCGCGCTCGTCACATCCAAGTAGCGGATCGGATACGCTCTTGGCCATGCCGAGCCATGCCGCCGTCCGCGCCCATTTCCCCGCCCTCGCGTCCGGATTTGCCTACTTGGAGAACGCGGGCGGCTCGCAGGTGCCCGCCTCCGTCGCTGACGCCATCCGCGACTACATGCTGAACACCTATGTCCAGACCGGCGCGGGCTACCTGCAATCGGTCGCCGCAACCGAGGTCGTCTCCCGTGCTCATGCCTGGATGGAGACTTTCGTGAACACCGAAGGCACCGGGCGTGTCGTGCTCGGACCCTCCTCCACCGCCCTGGTTGAGATGATCGCCAATGCCTACGGCAACGTCTGGCAGCCGGGCGACGAAGTCATCATCGCCACCAACAATCACGAGGCGAATGCTGGCCCCTGGGCCAAGCTTGCCTCTCGGGGAGTTGTCGTTCGCGAGTGGCCGGTTAACCCCGAGACGTTCGAGTGCGAGATTGACGACCTCGAATCCCTCCTCGGGCCGCGCACCAAAATGGTCGCCTTCCCCCACGTTTCGAATCTGCTTGGCCAAGTAGCCGATGTTGCCGCCATCACCAAGATCGTCCATGCCGTCGGTGCCCGCGTCTGCGTCGATGGCGTCGCCTATGCGCCCCATCGCGCCATTGACGTCGCCGCATGGGGCGTCGATTGGTACGTTTTCAGCAACTACAAGGTGTTCGGCCCCCATATGGCGACCTTGTTTGGCCGCAACGACGCCTTTGCCGAAATCAAGGGCCCCAACCACTTTTTCATCCCCGACGATGCCGTGCCCTACAAGTACGAACTCGGCGGCATCAGCCACGAGGCCTGCGCCGGACTTCTTGGCCTCCAGCCCTACTTTCGCTTCCTCGCCGAGCGAGACCGTGATGACCGCGAAACCATCGACTCTGCCTTCCAAGCCGTCGAAGCACTCGAGCAAGCCCCCCACGATGCCCTGCTCGCTGGACTTCAAGATCTCCCGGTTCGCCTTGTTGGCCAGAATCCGGCAGTCAAACGGGTGCCCACCGTCAGCTTCCTCCACGATCGGCTGAGCAGCCCCGAAGTTGTCGCCCATGTCGATAGCGCCAACATCGGCATCCGCTACGGCCACATGTATGCCGTCCGCCTTTGCAAGGCCCTCGGGATCGACCTAAGCACCGGCGTCGTCCGCGTCAGCCTCGCCCACACCAGCACGGTGGACGAAATCGACCGTCTCCTTGCCGTCCTGCGCACACTCTAGAACGACCGCCTGAATGCTAAACTGACACTTCGGAGGATTCCGTGGCCCGATTCGAAATCTCGACTGATTACCTAAAGAACACTCTCGTTGATCTGCTCAACACCCCCAGCCCGACGGGGGACACCGAATGGGCCATCAGCTACGTCGAGAACGAGTTGGCTTCGATGGGTGTCCGCACTTCGCGCACGCTGAAGGGTGCCCTGATTGCCCACCTCGATGGCCTGCGCGATGATCGACCCCGCGCACTCACCGCGCACATCGATACCCTCGGTGCCATGGTCCGCCAGATCAAGCCGAGCGGTCGTCTAAAGCTCACCGCTTTGAATGGCGTGAACTGGCCCACCGTCGAAAGCGAAGGCGTCATCGTCGCTACCCGATCTGGCCGCCAGATTCGCGGATCGATCGTCCTCGCCAACGGCGCTGCCCACGTCAACAAAGACGCCGCCACCGCACCCCGCAACGAAGACACCCTCGAAGTCCGCATTGATGAGCGCACCAACAGTGCGGAAGAAACCCGGCTCATCGGCATCGATGTTGGCGACTATGTTTACTTTGACCCCCGGGTCGAAGTCAGCGAATCTGGCTACATCCGCAGCCGATTCCTCGATGACAAGGCCTGCGTCGCCAGCGTCCTTGCCGCGATCAAGGCGCTCGTCGACGGGGGCGTCACCCCGGCCCAGCGCACGACGGTTGTGATCAGCAACCACGAGGAAGTTGGACGTGGCGGCATCGACGGCATCCCCGCAGACATTGCCGAACTCCTTGTCCTTGATATGGCTTGCATTGGCGAGGGCCTCCGGGGTGACGAGTTCCACTGCTCCATCTGCCCCAAAGATTCCGGCGGACCCTACTCGAAGAAGCTGACTGATTCCATCCGCGATCTCGCCGATAGCATCGGCATCGACCTCCGCGTTGATATCTATCCCAAGTATTCGTCCGATGGCACCGCTTACTGGACTGCCGGTGGACGCGCCGAAGTCGCCCTGATCGGCCCCGGCGTCGACACCAGCCACGGCTACGAGCGCACCCATATCGACGCCCTCAACGACACCGCTCAGCTCGTCTCCGAGTTCTTAATGTCATGACCCAGCGACAGCTCGGCCGCAATGGACCCCTGGTAAGCGCCCTAGGTTTGGGTTGCATGGGCATGAGCTTTGCCTATGGCAAGGGTGATGATGCAGAGTCCACCGCGACGATCCATGCCTTCCTCGATGCCGGTGGCAACTTTCTCGATACCTCCGACATCTATGGGCCCCACACGAACGAAGTCCTCGTTGGCCAAGCCATCCGCGACCTGCGCGACGAGGTCTTCCTTGCCACCAAGTTCGGCATTCTCTTCGACCCCGCCGACCCAAGCAAGCGCGGCGTGAATGGCAAACCCGAATACGTCAAGCAAGCCTGCGACGCAAGCCTCCAGCGCCTCGGCGTTGATGAAATCGACCTCTTCTACCAACACCGGGTCGACGCATCAACTCCAATCGAGGACACCGTCGGGGCCATGGCCGAGCTCGTCTATGCGGGAAAGGTCCGCTACCTCGGACTCTCCGAGGCCAGCATCCCGACCCTGCGCCGCGCCGTGACCGTCCACCCCATCGCCGCCCTCCAAACCGAGTACTCGCTCTGGACCCGCGACCCTGAAGATGGATTGCTCGCGGCTTGTCGCGAACTTGGAATCGGTTTCGTCGCCTACAGCCCGCTCGGACGCGGAATGCTCACGGGCCAAATCCGCTCGATCGAAGACCTCGAGCCCGACGACTGGCGACGCCATAATCCCCGCTTCCAAGGCGAGAACTTCGCGAACAACTTAGAACTGGTCGCCGCTGTCCAGGCGCTGGCGGATCGCAAGGGCTGCACGCCATCCCAGATCGCCCTTGCTTGGGTCCTGGCCCAAGCCCGCGAAATCATTCCGATTCCCGGGACTAAGCAGCGCGGAAGGCTGGCCGAGAACCTCGATAGCCTCAAGGTCACGCTCACCTTCGACGAGCAAGCCGAACTAGAAGCCGCTTTTCCGAAGGGAGCCGCGTCGGGAACTCGCTACCCCGAGGCCATGATGGCGATCCTGAACGGTTAACGAATCACTGGATGCCTAGCTCTTTGAACACCCAGTGATCGATGCGGCCAAGTTCGCGTGATCGTCGTGCCAGAGGCAATGCATCATCCCGCCGGTTCAGTCGCACAAGCACGCCCGCCACATTCGCCGGATACAGCGGATCAGTCGGATTAGTTGCCATCGCTTTGCGATACCAGGTCTCACTTTCCCCGTACTTCATCCGATCTTCCTGAATAAGCCCCATCGTGTTCATGGCAAGGTCAAACCGGGGATCGAGGTCCAAAGCCTTCTGCGTATACGAGATCGCCTCATCCACTCGCTTTGCCGAGCGCAAACTAAGGCCCGCATAAAGGAAGTGCTCCGGCACGTTCGGGCCCGCCTCGCACGCCTTCAATAACCAGGGTAGGGCCTCTTCTGTCTTGCCCTGCACCGTCAGAATCAGCCCCATGGAATTCAGCGGCGCGGCATACTTGGGGTCAAGATCAATTGCTTTCTGCAGCTTCGCCTTTGCTTCATCATAGCGCTTAAGGTTTCGCAGACACTCGCCCGCGTTGTTCTGCAAAACTGCGTTGTTGGGCGACAGCGCAATCGCCTTCTCAAAGGTCGTTATGGCATCCGCGAATCGCTTCTGATCCACCATCACCATTCCGAGTAGATTCAGAGCCGCGATGTTTTCCGGTTCAAGCTTGATCGCTTTGCGCAGGGAATTCTCCGCATCCGGCAATCGCCCATCATTGCGAAACCTCCGTCCTTCCTGCACATACGAGGTTGCCGTCGCGGCCGGCTCGGGTGTGGGAGAGGTCTTGGATGGCGTTACCTTCGGGGGCTCCGGAGCCGCAACAAGGGCAATATTTGACTCCAACGACGAAGACTCCCAAGGAATCTGCTGTCCATTGCTTGCCTTCTTCACCTCCACCCGAGTCTTGATGAAGGCTTCGGTAATGCTAAGCCCCGGCACTTTCAAAAACTTCATCAACTCGCCCGTATAGAGGCCGTTGTTTCCGTTCGAATTGTCGCTTGCCGTCCGCCCCGGGCCGGTGGCAAACGCGATCAAAGTCCCCGATGGAGCATTCACCTGGGCCAAACCTGAATCATTACCCCGAGTCTCGCCCGCAAATGGGTTGTTCCGGCAGGCGTCCAGAATGATCACATTCGAGTTGTTCTTGGCCGCATCCAGCGCCGCCGTCAGCTTCCCTACCGCATAAGCATCAAACTTGAGATCCGCCGGGCGATTGATCTCGCAATCCGTAGGAATCAGGTAGTTCTCGCCCTCATACTGGGCACCATGGCCCGAGTAAAAGAATAGTCCGAACCCACCGCCCGCAAGCTTCCTCGTGTAGGCCTCCACGACATCAGCAAACTCCCGCTTGTTGACGTTGAGTTTCAGAGTCACGTCAAAGCCTAATTGCGTGAGCAACTTCTTCATATCCCGAGCGTCGTTCTCGGTGTTGCGCAGGGGTTTCTGCGAAGTGTAGGTCGCGTTCCCGATCACCAGGGCATAGCGCTTTGTCGGATCCTGCGGCCCGCGATCCACCCGGATGCGCTTGTCGTCATCGCCCTTCTTCGGCACCTGCGAGACCGCCCCCGTCATCAACAGGGAGACGCCAAAGACGGCGACCAACAATTTCCAGTGAAGTCTCACGAGTTGATTATAGTGCGACTTTCTCAACGCGACTTCGACAATCGATATGGCGTCGGCTGCCGAAGCCAAGAAGCCAGCAATCGACCCACCTTGCCCAGCGAAGCCGGTGAGCACTTGTCCACCGTGTCGCCCAGCGTGTGCCAGGGCGCATAGTCAAAGTCGATCAGGTCTATCGTCGGCAAACCCGCCTGGATGAGGGGAATATGGTCGTCCTCAATGGTCGGCCCGAGCGTTGCGGGAAATGTTGTCCCCAGCCCGATCTTATCTGCGTGCCGATACAGATTCCGAACCAGGTCGGGTGCTGCCGCATAGCTGTTCGGTTCAATCGGAATCCGAAGATCCTTGTCGCCGATCATATCGAGCAGGATGCCGTACTCCGGTCGCGGCGTCGGGATCGCCTTGGCGAACGCCCGCGCCCCCAAGAACATCTCATCCAGCCCCGGCCCCAGGTCCTCACCATCGGTGAGCAAAAACATCACGCCAACGTCCGGGTGCGACTGCAGCTTTAGCGCCCGCGCTAGCTCCAGCAGTACTGCCACCCCGCTCGCGCCATCGTTCGCCCCTAGGATTGGCTTCGCCGCTTTGGCGTCGTCCTGCTCCATGTCCGCCGTTGGCCGAGTGTCCCAGTGGGCCAGCAGCAAAACGCGAACCTTCGCCTTCTCCCAGTTCTGCTCGCCGAGGATGTTCCACATCGTGTAGGTCTTGCCGTCGGCGGACCACTTGTGGCTCAGCTCCTGCAACCGCACGTTCTCGCAGCTCTTTTTCAGCTCCGAAGTCAGCCAGTCGCGGCACTGAATGTGGCCGGTTGTTCCCGGCTTTCGAGGGCCAAACGCCACCTGCTTGGTGAGGTGCCCCCAGGCCAAATTGGCATCAAAATCGGCGGTTTGAGTGAAGAGCGTAGCGGCGAAAAGGACTAATCCTGTGCTAACCATCGGGGCGTTGTCTCCGTGAGTCTTTTACCTTTCAGGACACTCTCGATGGTCACATCGTCGTACGTCTTGGCGATGGCGGTCTTATCCCAAACCTTGAAGTATCCCAGGCCCCCGCGTCCCAATTGTGACGGCATGGCGACCCGGTACATCTTGGCATCTTCGAGCTTCGCCCCACCCACGACCACCGAAAGCAGCCGCGATTTGGTCGTCACCGCCCGGCTAAACGTGACCTCCAGGCCGGAAAGCTGCAAAAACGACGTGTTGCTCTGGGGATACAGCGAAAGCGACCGCTCGAGCGCGGTGCGAATCTGTGAACCGCTCAGGTTCAGCACCATCAAGGGGTCGGTCTTGTATTGCAGCAGGGTCGCCAGATTGTCTCGCTGAAACGTGTCCTTTACTTGGCCCGCCGCGAGGAAGGCGATGTCCGCCCCGGTGTATTCGCGCAGATAGTCGGCGGCAGATTGCGAAGGCCCATGCGCACCCACGTCCGCGCCCTTCTCCTGGGCCACCGCGAGGGCGGCCAAGAGCGATATGCAAATCCCTACCAAGTGTCGAACGACTTTCATGCGATGAACCTCTTTTCAGACTATCGAGAGCGCGTTTCGTTTCCGTGGACCTAGAAAGAAAGGCGCGTCGCGAACGGTTTCGCGACGCGCCTTTGCGTCAATTTGTATGGGTCAGGCCTCAGCCTTCGATGCGAACGCCCATCGAACGAGCCGAGCCCGCCACGATGCGCATTGCCATCTCTTCGTCGTCGGTGTTCAGGTCAGCCATCTTCAACTTCGCAACCTCGCGAAGCTTGGCTTCAGTGAGCGAACCCGCCTTGTCGGTCTTGGGGTTCTTGGCACCCGTCTCAATGCCCGCCGCGCGCTTGATGAGGTCAGTCATCAACGGCTGCTTGATCTGGAAAGTGTACGAACGATCTTCGTAAACCACGATCTCCACCGGCATCTTGAAGCCCATCTGGGGAGCGGTTTGCTCGTTGAACTTCTTGAGGAACTCCATCATGTTGATGCCAGCCTGACCGAGCGCAGGACCAACAGGAGGAGCCGGGGTTCCCTTACCCGCGGGGATATTGAGCTTGATAATCTTAGTAACCTTTTTTGCCATGGCGAATCTCTTTCATTCGGCTCGCACGAGAGGGAAGCATCGCTTGAGCGCGAGTGAAAAGGATACCCCAGACGAACGAG
>JBMOJD010000019.1:0-42674 GCA_049317025.1 Fimbriimonas sp.
AGGACCAGCGTGCCGATCACAACGTCAAGGATCTTGTAGAGCACGACAAACATCTGCGTGGTCTCCTGCTCAACCCGGTAGTAGGCCAATACGAGCGCCCGCTTTCCGACCATGGTCTTCTCGGTCCAGCGATCCAGGGTCTCTTGGTCGCTTTTCTTGGCGGCGAAGACCATCGCGACATCGATGGGTGGATAGTGGTTGGCCACATAATAGTCTCGATCCGCGACCATCACCCAGCGCTCGGTCCGGGCGATCCCGACGATCTTGACCGGAAACGGGCTGTAGCTATCTGGCTTGTCCGGCCCCAGCAGGATGCTGCCAATCTTGAGTTTCAGGTTGCGCGCAACCGGCTCACTGATGACCGCTTCGGGCATGCCTTTCGCGGGCAATCGACCATCCAGAGATGTCATGAGTTGCCGCGACAAGTAATACTCAAGATCGGGCCGACTGAGGCCAATCACGGCGAAGTCCCACTTGCCAACAATGCTCTGCACTTGGCTCAAACTTGCTCGTGCTAGCACTATGCGGCCAATCGGCACGGGCGATCCTTTCTTGACGATTTGGACCAGCTTTGCTGTCATGGCGGCATCGCCCCGAGGCGTCAGACCGACCATCTCGCTCGAATAGCGATAGATAGTGCGGATGCTCAGGGGGATCGAATTGATCAGCGAGATGATCGCGAAAATCAGGAGGACGGCCAGGATGATGACACCCGTCAGCGGGATTGTCTTGCCCGCGTTGCGGACCAGGTAGGTCACGGGCGCAAGCGGATTTTGGCGGCGGCTTGGGCTACGCAATCGAAACCCCTAGACGGGCAGGGATGGAGAGATGGGAACGGTTCATGAGAAAATGCGTCGATAGCGAAGAAAGACTTCATCCGCCACGATGTGGGATTCTACGAGATGGTACGGCTGTACCATCTCACGGGTCAACGGCTCGCCCCCGGCGTACCCAGGAAGGTCACGACCCAGGCGGATTTTGGGGGCAACTGTCCAGAAGAGCTCGTCCACGAGGTCGCGGCGCAGGAATTCAGCATTGATTTCGCTTCCCCCAAGAATCAGCAGTCGGTGAACGCCTCGGGCCCTTAGCTCGCCAAGAAGCGCCTTGAAGTCGAGTTTGGTTTCGCCGAAGTGCCACCGATCAACGCCCTCGGGAACATCAACTTGGGTGGACGCAGGCGTGACCACAACCCCGCCGGACGAGAAGTACTGAGCGGCGAAATCGAGGTTGCCCGAACGGGTCACCACAAGCCGAAAACGTGTGCCGGGATTCCAGTTTGTCGGAGTTGCCCGCAAGGTCTGGGCTCCGACCAAGACCGCGTCGCACTGGTCGGTGATGCGGCGCATGAGCAGGTGGTCGGTCTTCGACCCCAAGTCCAGCACGTGATCCTCGCGCCCGCCCGTCACCGTTTTGCCGTCGATCGTGGAGACCATGTTGATCAGGGTGATGGGCCGGTCGTCGGGTACGGGTGGAAACTCCAGGTTGGCGTAGATATCAGTCAGCCGCGACTCCCAAAACCGCCTGGACGGCCCGGTGGAGTACCACATACGGTTGCTCGGCCAGCCTCTGGTCACCAATGAAGAAGGTGGGCACGTTGTACACGCCCGTCGCGTAGGCTGGGTCGTCGTAAGGCACGATCTGGTCGAAGAATTCGCGGCTCTCGACGCTTTGGATCAGAGCGTCGATATCCTCAACGACCGGCTCAAGAACGGTTCGAAGTACATGCAGGTCGTTGATTTCCAGGCCGCGCTCCCAATAAGCCGTGTAGATAGCCTCGATAACTTCGGCCTGACGGCCCGCCCGCTTGGCAAACTCCACCGCCAGGTGGGCGTTGGTTGTGCGCATTTGGCGCGGCCGCGTTGCCGAGGGCATGGTGAAGCCATCGGCGTACTGCAGAAACTCGAATCGATTTGGCACTGGTGGTTTGTTGGCAGGGACTTCAGGGGCAGGACCAGGCCTCGGATAGTCCATCCCCACTGGAAAAAGCTCATAGCCGATCCAATCGAACTCCACATCGAATTCGGCCTGGAGGCGGCGGACCTGTAGAAGAGCCGCCCAGCACCAAGGGCAGACGAAGTCGTGGGCGACAGGTATCGTGAGGGCCATATGCCTCGATTGTGGCGCATCTGGTGCGGTTCTCTAGGTCTGCTTGCCGTCGGCGGTTGCACCGGACAATCGATGGAAGGGCGCTGGGTTGGTCCGCTGCCGCTCGCCGAAGGGACCAGCTGCGTCACCAAGATCTTCGAGAATAGCCGCTTCGAGGTCCTCTGCTCAGGCGAGAACCCCCAGACACCGGAATGGGCAGGCGATGGCATGAGTAGCTTCGATGGCAAGACCCTGGTCCTCGACTTCCGCCGCTTGGCCCACCGAGGTGAGGGAAGCAAACGCCCCGCGCCGCTCAAATTTCAGGTTCGAGGTCGGGGGAATGAAGCGGACGTAGTTCCTGAGGGCGAGACCGAGGCGGTGACCTGGCGACGTGAGTTCAAGTAAGAGGAAGTACAATCTCGAATGGAATGAGTGCGATCCAAGATTTGGAGATAGCGGCCGAGCGCGACATTGCCGCCGCCAACACGACTGCGGCGCTGAAAGAAGTCGAGTCGAAGTATCTCGGCAAGAACGGGGCCCTCAAGGGTCTTTTCCGCCAGATGGGCTCGCTACCGGCCGAAGAGAGACCGGCTTTCGGCGAGAGCGTGAACCGCGCGACTCAAGCCGTCCAAGCCCAAATCGATACGCGACAGGCTGCCTTGCGTCTGCAAGAGCGCCAAGCCCAGTACGAGCGCGAGAAGATCGACATCACGATGCCAGGGCGACCGCAAAGGTTGGGGCAGGAACACATCCTGTCGATGACGATGGGCAAGATCATCCGCACCTTGGGCGGGCTCGGGTTCACCTACGCCGAATCGCCGGAGATGGAGAAGTTTGCCTACAACTTCGATGCCTTGAACTATCCCCCCGACCATCCCGCGATGGACGACATGGACACGTTCTACATCGACGACGAGTGGCTACTGCGCACCCAGTGCACGGCCATGCAGGGGCGCATTTTCGAATCCGTCCAGCCGCCGCTTCGGTACTTCACCATCGGCAAGACCTTCCGCAACGAGGCTGTCGACCGCACCCATGGCCACACATTCCACCAAGTCGATTGCTTCATGATCGACGAAGGTGTGAGCATGGCGCATCTGAAGGGGACTCTCGGGGCCTTTGCTCGTGCGATGTTCGGCACTGATGCCACCGTGCGCTTCCGTCCTGACTTCTTCCCATTCGTCGAGCCGGGAGTGGACTATGCCATTTCGTCGCCAAAGTTCCGCAATGGAAGTTGGCTTGAGCTCGGCGGCGCGGGCCTCATTCACCCAAACATCCTCGAGCGATACGGCATCGATACGGAGCGATACAGTGGCTTCGCCTTCGGCCTTGGCGTCGAGCGCATCCCGATGCTTGCCTACGGAGTCGAGGACCTGCGGGCGTTCATGGAGAATGACCTACGCTTTCTGCGCCAATTCCAGGCGGTTTGAGCAAACAAGTAAAGTTCTTGGCCCACTTTTTGCACTTCTCTAGTATCATCTAACAGTGTTTTTTCCCTGGCTCTGCCATGGGGATGCGGTTCGGGTGTTTGATGAAAAAGTGGGCTCTCATTCTTGTTGTCTCTGCCGTTGGTACCAATGCGTTTGGCGTTCAGATCGTCAGCCGCGCGACCCTTGCGAATCTGCTCGGAGTTGATGGTCAGACCGAGAACTTCGAGGGGTTCACCTTCGAGCCCTTGGTCCAGGCGATCTCGCTGAGTTCGAATACGCTGGATAGCACCACCAATGTTTTGGGTACGGGCACCGGCAAGGTTAAGGTCGGGGCGCAGTATGAGGCAGTCGGAGCTGGCAACAGCGTGCAGTGGAACAACGACGCTTACTTCGGCCTGAATTCCAAGACGATCGCGACCCTCAACTCGCCAACTCGCATCAATTACGATGGCTTGGTCAAGGGTTCTGGCGTCGACCTGCACCACTATGTTGGCTTCTTGGGCAGCAACGGGGCGAACCTCGAAGGCAATGCAAAGTTCTATCGCAATTCGACATTGCTGGGCACCGTGGACTTCAGCTTGCCCGAGGCTGCGAATAATTCGTTCTTCCTTGGCTGGTTCGAGAACACCGGCATCAGCCACGTCGTTATCACCGCCACCGGAGACTACAGTTTCACGCCAGCTATGGACGATCACCTTTACGGTGCCGAGGTCGTTCCTGAGCCTGCAACCCTGGCTGCACTTGCCATCGGCGTTGGCCTGATGCGACGACGAAACAAGAAGTAAGCTCACCGATACGACCTGTGGGACGGTGTCCTACAGGTCGGATTCAGCCGCAAGGTCTAGGTCGACTTCGCGCGCCAGTGATTCTTCCACGACGCCCACGTACCAGCGTTCGTCCCCATCTCGGGTCGATTCGTGCCAGTCGTAGAGATATCCATTCACCAAGCCCTCGCTCGGGAGTTTCGCGCTCAGGCCATGGCGGGGCAGGTAGGTGTCCATCAAGACGGGGTAGAAATCGGATGGCATGGGCGGCTGCATCAGCCGATAGTCATCGGTCACATCCACCACGATCACGCGAATCAGGTTGTATTCCCAGAGATTTCCTGCCAGTTCAGCCATGAATGCGGTAAGGACGAGGCAAATGGACGGGAAGCCGCGCGAACCTTTCCCCAATGCGCCACCATAGAAGAACAAAGTGAAGCCGCTCGCCATCTACGTCCACGTTCCGTTCTGCCCGACCAAGTGCGGCTACTGCGATTTCAACTCGTATGCCATGGACGGCGACATCGTGGAGCAAACCACCGAGGCGATGCTTCGAGAGATTCGGCAATCACCTTGGCGCGGACGTCCGGCGAGCACGATTTTCTTCGGTGGCGGCACACCCACCTTCCTTGCCGCCGATGCCCTCGTGGGTCTGTTGCGAGGGGTCATGGAGGTCCACCCTCCGTTAGATGGTTGCGAGATCACTAGCGAAGCCAATCCGGGCACGGTTGATGCTTCGAAGTTCCGGGCCATGCGCCAGGGCGGGTTCAACCGAGTTTCGCTGGGGGCTCAGAGTTTCCTGAACTCCGATCTGATCACGCTTGGGCGTGTTCATCGGGCCGGTGAGATTGAGCGAGCCGTCTTGGCCGCCCGCGAGGCGGGCTTTGACAACCTGAATGTTGACCTCATGTTTGCCCTCCCTGACCAATCGGTCCATGCCTGGAATGCGAACCTCGACCGTGCGCTGGCCTTGCGGCCCGACCATATCAGCCTCTACTGCCTCACCATTGAGCCCAACACTGCCTTCTATAAGAAGAACCTGCGCGGAGAGCTGGCTTTGCCCGACGACGAAGCTCAAGTAGAGATGTATGACGAATGCGTCCGCCGCACCCATGAGGCTGGCTTTCGGCATTACGAGATTTCGAACTTTGCCCTTCCGGGGCGGGAATGTCGGCACAACCTCGCCTACTGGGCGGCCGAGGAATACGCGGGCTACGGCCCGGGCGCAGTGGGTGCGGTCGATATCGATGGGGTGCGCCGACGCGCGACTAACCTGAAGCATCCGGAGCGGTACGTTGATGCGGTTAATCGCGGCATCCCGTTGGGCTACGACCCCGAAGATCTGGACACACGCACTCTGCGGACGGAAACGATCATGCTCGGCCTACGCATGAACGACGGCTTCTCGCCGGATGGACTGAACTTGGAGGCAAAAACCCTCAATGAGTTGACCGCCAGGGGATGGATCGAACCCGACAAGCTGCGGATTCGCCTAACGCCCGAAGGGCGTCACTTCTGCTCCGAAGTCGCGCTCGCTCTGATCTAGGCCTTGCCGGCTCTTGGCTTGACGCGGTCACGCACTGTTTGGATCGGGGCCACAGTGTAGACGCCAACTAGGACAGGGTCACCGACCTTCATTCCGGAGTGACAGGGCAGGCATGCCGGTTTCGTAAGGGTGAATGCGCGGGCGACCCAACGAACGCCTTCCTTTTGCTTCGTGATGACCCGCCTGGGATCGCGCTGCAACTGTACTAGCGCCTCACGGGCGAATGCCAAACCAGATCCACGGGGACCCGCCACCTTGCTAAATCGCGAGTAGCGGAGTTCAAGTTTGTTCCCTTTCAGCGGCTTTCCGTGGGTGCCATACATGGCAATGCCAACCGTCCAGCCATTCTCATCGTAGCCAGGAGGTGTCGACCTCGTGTAGTGGCCCTTAACGAGGTCCAACTCAACCCGAGAAGTACCCATCAGGCCTTTCTTCGTTGCGCTGAGGTCATCGAATCGGGCTTTGAAGTGGTTGTGGACCTTGTTGACAACACTTTCTGCCGTAACGGTCTGCCCACCCATTGCGGGCACGCAGGCCAACACTGCTACAGCGGTTAAGAGATGTTTCATGAGAGTTCGGACGGCTCCTTAGCACGCCCGTTTCGGTCAAGTCTCCCTCCGACCCTTGCGGGGACGAAGGGAGACAAGTCAGATTACTTCGTGGTCGGAGGAGGAGGAGCAGCTGAGCTGACCTTACCATCCGCGCCCACCATCGGCTTGGCAGCACCGGGGGGAAGGCTTCCCATTCGGTTAGCAATCTCTTGCTGAGCCTCAGGAGGGAGGTTAGACTTCTTGAGGTCTTCAGGAATCTCGGCTTGCTTGTTAACGGCAGGTGCACCGCCGGTTGGCTTCGATTCGCATCCGACGAGAGCGGCGCCAAGCGCAACGGCTGCGAGGATGAAAAGTGTGTTTTTCATAGTGTTCCTAGGGGATTTACCCTTCAAAGGTGGGTGTTGGCATCCATACGAATCGTTCAACGAAACTTGCAGCCACACCGAATAAAGAAAAGTCAGCATGACCCCGAGGGATCATGCTGACTTTGGAGATCACCGCCCAACCATTAGGGGTTGAAGACAGTGTTGGATCGCAGTCGCTTGAACGCTTGGAAGTCGTTCTTGCGGATAGCGCCCCAGGTGAGGGTCTTGGCGTGGCCATCAGCGAAGCAGTAGTTCGCCATGTTGCCGTAGCCGGTGGTCGGCTTGCGGTTGATGTTGCCAGCGCAAACTGCGGGCAGGCTGTCGCCAGGTGCCGGAGTTCCGGTGGTTTCCTTGCGTCCAGCAAGCTTCCAGGTGTCGCAGTTGGTGAAGAAGCTTCCCCAAGCGGTTCCGACGGGCCAGTTGTTGCCGTAAGGAGTGGAGTCGTTCCACTGCTCAACGATCGGAACGAACTCGGCAGGCGAGTCAAGCGCGGTGCCCGACTTCGGATCTCGGCCCCACTGGCTTGCGCCGGTATTGGGGTCGACCTTGTCGGCGCCGTTGATGCAGTTGTTCAGATCAACGCACTCGTTGGTGGCCAGGCCGCCAACGTAGTTGTACGATCGCTTCTTTGGCTTGCCGTTGTTGTATGCCTTGCCATCGGTGTAGATCCACAGAGCATCGCCGGACAGCCAGGAGTAAACCGAGGTGTCATCGCCGGGTGAAGCCCAGAGATCGTAGTTCTTGATGTAAGCGTTCAACTGGAGGTCGATGGGCCACTCGCCCCAACCGCCGCCGTTGATGGCACCGTTGTCGGCCATAGCGGTCGGGAACGTGTCATCGTTGTCGGCCATGTACATGTTCATGCCGAGAGCAATTTGCTTGGTGTTGCTGAGGGCAACAGACTTCTTTGCGGACTGCTTAGCCTGAGCAAAGACGGGGAAAAGGATCGCAGCCAAGATGGCGATGATCGCAATGACGACCAGAAGTTCAATAAGGGTAAATGCTTTTCGCTTCATGATTTCCTCAACAGTGAGAATCAGTTCTGTGTCTGACCGATTACCATCCAAGCCACAAGACGACTCCCGAAGAAATCGTCCCTCGCCGTGACTCGATAGTTTCCCGAATCTCGTTCCCGAAGCAACGTGAAGTGAGACTTTCTGGGAAAGAGATCAATCCCAGCAACTCTCGGAATATTCCTAGCAACCTTGCGAGAATATTCTCAAAAGTTATTCCGACTACACCGTCGCCGACCCGTACAATATATCGCGAATTCTCCGAAAATGAAAGGGAATTTTGAAAATTCTTTGGGAGAACATCATTCGCCAGTGAAATGTCCTCAGCTTTGACTTCGCGACTGCCTCAATTGAAACCGAGAAATACTCATGGAGGCGAACGCCTTGGCACCGCGGTTCTGGGCTGCGGCCCAGCAGCCAGGTTTTCCATCTCGCCTACCGCCCTGAATGAAACACGAACTGCCAACCTTGGTGCGGTTTGCGTATAACAGATTAGATGGATCGTTCGGTTTGGAAACTCTATTACGATGGTGGCTGCAATCTATGCCACGCATCCCAAATCCGGGCCGTCCAGTGGGCGGCCCGGGCTCACCAGCCTATGGAAGCCATGCCCTTGCAGTCGCACGAGGCGATCGAAAAGGGCTACGCCGACGCGATGGTCCTTGAGCGCGACGGCAAGGTCTATCAGGCCGTCGACGCCTGGATGGAGATCCTGGACATCGCCCCTTGGTACCTGCGATGGGTCCGGTCTCTCAAGAAAACGGCCCCAACGCGGTCATTGCTGCGTTGGGGCTATGGGGTCGTGGCCCGCTACCGACTGAAGTGGTTCGGCACCCGAGAGTGCCAAATTCCAACCCGTCGCTAGCGTCCGAAGAACTTACGCTCTGGCTTCGGTGCGAACGCGCCCGCGATGAGATCGGGGCTGTAGGCGCTGGGTGATTCTCCGGTGCGGCAGTAGATGTAGAGGGCGGTCTGGTGGATCGTTGTCATCGCGCTTCCGGCGATGGCGATCCCCAACAAAAGCAAGACCGAGACGACCACGCAAACGATCGCGAGCACGTACATTTCGGAAACCGCAAATGCGATGCCAGCGAACATTGGGGTGAATGCAACGAGGCAAAGGACTCCGATGGCGACTGAGATACCGATTCCCAGGATCAACTTCTCGCCCCAGGTCTTTCGGATCATGCCTACCGAAGTCTTGATCGCTTCGAACGGCTTCTCGTTGTCGATCACGAGCACGGGGACCACGAAGAACACGGCCAAGTTCCAGGCAAGGCCAATGAAGGTCGAAACTAGGGCTCCGACGATGCCTGACCGCTCGCTGATCGCCTTCAGGATCATGCCGACGGTTGAAGAAATCGCGGCCCAGAGAATGATCTGGGGCAGTCGGCGGCCCGCTGCCTCGAACCCAAACTTTGTGCTCGTTGGCCGCCCCTGCAATGCCTCATGGGCGCACGCGACGAGGGCCGAGTTGAAGAAGATGACGACGAAGTAGTTCACGAAATACGTGACTGCCATCACGGCGTAGTGGAGCACCCCGAAGACCTCTTCGTGGGTCTTGGTGGTCTGCGATGCCGAGGCAGCCATCAATGCGATTCCCATGATCACGAGAAGCGGAATGGAGAGCGCAAGAGTTGCCGCGCCCGAAAGAATAGGGAAGAGCATCAGACTCGGATTGCTCTTCAAAACGGCATAACTTTCTTTGGCTACTTGCCAACTTCGGCGAAAACGGTCCCCAAACATGGACCCATTTTAGCCGAAGAATTGCAAAATCATGAAGCCGTATAGGACCATTTGGTCGGGGCCAATCCCCCAGAAGTTCCGGGGGATTGGCCTCGCGGGAAAGATATCAGCGCCAGCCGTTCTGGCAGTTCTGATAGTTCTCGCTTGGGTCGCGGTCAGCGTTGTATCGGCAAGGGTTGCTGGTGACCATGGGCAGTGAGCCATCGGCAATCGGAGTTGCGTTGTACTTCTCGAACTTGGCGTGGCCATCGCAGAAGGTGAACGTGTTTCCACCGGCATACGGCAAACCAGCATGGCTGGCCCTGAAGCACGCGGAGTTCTTCTGGTCATTGCTGAGGCCAGGGAAGTCCAGGGGAGTCTGAGCCTCGAGTTGGATGCTCATGCGAGGCAACTCAGCCGAAGTTCCCATGAAGAACGTAGCCGCTGGAGCAACGACGGAAGTTGCGCTGCGACCCTTGTGGGTGCTCCAAACCGTGACAGTGACCGTCTTTCCACCGATGGTTGCTTCGACCTGTTGGCCTCGATTCTCGGGGTTGAAGCTGACGTTCTGCACGCCGGTGCCGTCCATCCAGAAGGCACCCTTGTTGATGCCATAGCCCCAAACGAGCGACTCGCCGGTGGGATTGTCGCGGCCGCCAGGCTGCATCTCGTAGCTACCATAGTAGTCGTCGTTCTGACAAACAGCGGCGACAGACGAGGTCGAAATGGTCTTGTTTGGCTCCATCAGTATCTGAAGATTCTTCATGTAGGGCTGGACCCAGAAGTTGGCGTCACCGGGGAAGCCACGAGCCCACGAAGTGACGTAAGTGTCGTCGTAATCGCCCATGTACAGGAAGTGGGCCAGACCGATCTGTTTCACGTTGGAAACCGAAGCAGACTTCTTGGCCGCAACCTTGGCCTGTGCGAAAACAGGGAAGAGGATGGCAGCAAGGATGGCGATGATGGCAATGACGACCAGCAGCTCGATGAGCGTGAAGCCGTGCGCGCGCGCATGTGATGTGTGTTTCATAGGATCACGTGGACCGGAGTCCGCGTGATTATTCCTGCCGGATATTAAGAGATCGGGAACTTGTGAAACCTTTCGCAGAACCTTAACCTAGAACACGAAAACGCTGAGATTGATAGCAGTTTTTGGTCTGCTCTGGCACAAGAAAGCCCTATAGGGCAAATTAGTCCTATAGGGCTCCGCGGTCTCGGATTAGCCCTTGAGTTCGCTGGCGACGGCTTCGGCGAAGCCGGAGCAGGTGGCGTCGCCGCCGAGATCGTAGGTCTTGATTCCCTTGCCGAGGGTCACTTCCAGGGCGCCCTCGATGTTCTTCTTCGCATCCAGCTCACCGAGATGCTCGAGCATCATGGTGGCGGAGAGAAGAAGCGCGGTCGGGTTCACCTTATTGAGGCCGGTGTACTTCGGAGCGGAGCCGTGGACGGCTTCGAAAACCGCACAACCTTCGCCGTAGTTCGCACCCGGTGCAACGCCCAAACCACCCATCATGCCCGCGGCGAGGTCGCTGACAATGTCGCCGTAGAGGTTCGGCAGGACCAAGACGTCGTACAGCTTCCACTTGGTGACAAGCTGCATGCACTGATTGTCGACGATGTTGTCCCAAGCTTCGATCTCGGGGTAATCGGCCTTCACATCATTGAATTTCTTCAGGAAGAGGCCGTCGCCAATCTTCATGATGTTGGCCTTGTGGACGCCCACGACCTTCTTGCGTCCATTCTTGCGGGCGTATTCGAAGGCGGCGCGGCAGATGCGCTCACTGCCGTAGTCGCTGATGATCTTGACCGTGTGGGCGACATGCTCGGTGGCCATGTATTCGATCTGGGCGTACAGGTCCTCGGTGTTCTCGCGGAAGATCACGATGTCGAGGTTGTCGAACGGCGTGACCACGCCCGGCAGCGACCGAACGGGTCGCACGCAAGCGTACAGGTCGAGCTTCTTGCGAAGCGTGACGTTCGGCGAGACCGAACCCTTGCCGATAGGAGTCGTCATCGGGGCCTTAAGCCCGATTCCGATCTCCTTGATCTTGGCAATGGTCTCCTCGGGAACAATCGGCTTCCCGGCTTCGACGCACTTGAGGCCAGCCTCCACATCGATCCAGTCGATTGAGACCTTGGCAGCAGAAAAAACGGTTTCGACGGCAGCGACCAATTCTGGGCCGACACCATCACCACGGATTAAGCAGACTTTATGTGACATATTCTGTTCTCCTTGCAGAAGACGCGGGAGGCAAGACGCCTGACGCGGGCAGGTTATCCTCGCGAGTCTTCAGATAGCTTTTTGTAGAGTGTTGTGAGTGAGGGTACAAGAGATTCTGCATTGAGCAGGGCTTGTTCCACCTGCTGCCTATCACCAAATCCAAGTTCCTTCGAGAGCATGAGCAAAGTTTGCAGTTCCCGGACCGAACCAAGCGCAATGCTCACGAATCTCTTGAACTCACCGGAACCTTGCCTACCCCAGCCTTCCGCAATGTTCGTCGGAATCGAAGTGCAGGCACGCCGGATTTGGCTCGTCAATCCAAAACGCTCGTCGGGCGGAAAGTCGGCAGTCAGGTCATAGCAGGATTTCACCAAATCGAATCCACCCTTCCACACTCGCAAATCTGTGAATGAGCGGCTTCTCCGTGGGTCAGATGGTTCTTGAACATCTTGCGTCAAAGAGCATCTTTTCTAAATGCGACTATCGACTTGTCACCCTACTTGCGTCACGCGCCTCGCCTCTTGCGTCGTTGCTCCGCGACTAGTACGGCACACTAAATGCGTCCACCCCGTCGATTTGGAACAGCTTTTGGCACTTCGTCCATTGCCAGCCCAAGCCGCTGAGGTGGGTCACCAGTTCATCGATCTGGGCGTCCGTCACCACGTCTTTGCTGATGAATCGGCAGCGCGGCCAGTCGAGAAGGTGCATATCGGGAGCGGGCGGCGGATAGACCCGCGTGCCACGGTTGGAGATGAGGGCGAGGGTGAATGGCCCGAATTCTTTGGGAAGGTCCGGAGTTTCCGGAGTTCGAATGTAAACGTCAACCCCATGCAAGGTCATCATATGCGTTGGTTCCTGGCGAGTTCGCCAAAACAATTATGTCGCCATTGCCGAGCGGGATGCTCGACAGATTCGGCTTGGGCTTGATATGCTGTTGGCATGTTGCCAGCCTTGGCCCTTTTGCTCGCTGCTCCTGTGAACCCGAATCCCTTCGATCCGCTTCGGCCAAGCGAGATGCTCACGGCCAGATCGGTGATCGTGAGCAGTGGCAAGGTTTACAAGGACGTCCGCTTCCCGCTGCTGTGCCTGGATGAGCCGTTCAAGGGCGACGAGACCGGCCGCCCGCGAACGGCCTTGGCCCACCTCTATGAGCCCGCCACCAACCGCACTTCGATTGCCAAGGTCGATCTCCAAGCCAAGAGGCTTATCTCGCTGGTACCGGTGCCGAATGTTCAGCCGATGGTGCTTCAGGCGGACTACACGGTCGCCGATGCTTTGGTGCGAACCAACCCGAGCTTCGTCGAAGCCATGCGCAAGCGCGGCATCACAGACATGAGCGCGGTTCACCTCGAACCGTGGGCCCCCGGCTTCGTCGGCGAGGCGCGCCAGAACAATGCCCGCCTCATGCGAATCATCCCGTTCTTGCGGGGCAAGTCCAACAACCCCTATGCTCGCCCTATCGAGGGTGTGATTGCGCTTGTGGATGTCCAGGCCAAGCGATTTGTGAGCCTCATGGATACCGGCGTCCGGGCGATAGCCAAGGAAGATGGTCGCTACCCCCAGGGACCCCCGAGCCCGGTCCTGAAGCCTTTGAAGACCTGGTTGCCCGCCGGAAGTAATGCCAA
The DNA here is from genome assembly GCA_049317025.1 of Fimbriimonas sp. GTDB lineage: Bacteria > Armatimonadota > Fimbriimonadia > Fimbriimonadales > Fimbriimonadaceae > Fimbriimonas. The sequence goes on from JBMOJD010000019.1 coordinate 13,326, forward strand.
GATCGTGGGCAATCAGGTCGCCTGGCAGAGGTGGCGCTTCCGGTTCGACCTTCATCCTCGCGATGGATTGATCCTGCGAAAACTAAGCTACGATGGTCGTTCGATTCTCTACCGGGCGTCCCTTTCCGAGATGTCCGTGCCTTACGCCGACCCAGAGCCGACCTGGAATTGGAGGGCCGCCTTTGATGTTGGCGAATATGGACTTGGAATTTGCGCGACGACGCTGGTGCCGGGTCGCGACGTCCCTGACTACGCGACGTTGCTGGATGCTGTGATCCCTGGTGACGATGGCCGACCTCGGAGTGCGCCCAAGACGATTGCGATCTACGAGCGCGACGGCGGTCTCCTTTGGCGGCACTGGGATTTCGTCACAAATCAGACCGTCTCGCAACGAGCCCGCGAATTGGTGATCAGCTTCATCCCGGCCATCGGCAACTACGATTACCAAGTGTCTTATGTGCTTCGAACGGACGGAGAAATCTCGATTGAGTCCAACCTAACCGGCATGATGCTCGCGAAGGGAACCGACCAAACTCAGGAACCCACCAAGGGGCACAGCCAGCCCAAACCCGGCCACCTGGTCGCACCCAATGTGATTGCGACGAACCACCAGCACTTTTTCAGCTTCCGACTGGATTTCGACGTCGATGGCGCATCCAACAACACCGTGATGCAAGAGGACACCGAGTCCATTTCGTCTCAGCCCGGCAATGCCTTTGCCATGGTTGAGCGGCCCATCGACCGCGAAGACAGTCGCGACATGTCGTTAGCGACTGGCAGGAAGTGGCGTGTGGTCAACCCGGCCCGCCGAAACAGACTTGGCGGGGCCACCGGCTATCTGATCCTTCCCGGCGAGAATGCGGTCCCCTACGGAACCCGCGGCAATGAAGCGCGTCGCGCCGCCGGCTTTACGGACCGCCACCTTTGGGTCACGAAGTATCGGCCGGGTGAGCTCTATGCGGCCGGTGATTTCCCGAATCAGAACCCGGCTCCCGGAGGATTACCGAAGTACTTGAACGGAGAAGGAACCGCATCCGAAGACGTCGTGGTTTGGCTTACCATGGGCATCACCCACATCCCGAGGCCCGAAGATTGGCCAATCATGCCCACGCACCGAACGGGATTCCGAATGATCCCTGCAGGGTTCTTCGACAGAAACCCGACATTGGGTGGTTAAGGTGAGAAGATGGTAGCGGCGATTGGAGTTGAACCAACGACCTAACGGGTATGAACCGTGTGCTCTGCCACTGAGCTACGCCGCCACTGCGCACGAAAGTTTACCGCAACTCGTCCGCTCGCTTAAGCAACGAGTTGGGCGAGGTCAGACTTCGGAACAAGTCGCCCCACCGGAGTTGTCTTGCCAAGAACCGGACCGAGGACCGTGGAGAGGTGGACCACCGACCACTGCTCGCGCCGGGAATGGCTCGCGACCCGCACTGCTTCGAGGCGAAGAGCCCGGAATTCCTTAGACTCGGTCGTCGAAACATTCTCCGAAAGCGAGGCCGCCGTGGCCGCCGCACCGAATTCAGCCCAAAGTTCATTGGTGAAGCGTCCGCGCTCCACAACTTTGATCACGGCTTCGATGAGGGTTGTTCTAACGGCTGTTGACATAGTCCGAAAAGTCTACCCGTGCCTTCGGCCATCAGCACCGAACAGGATCTTCTGGACTTAACCCGTGAACTCGCTCATCGAGAACGCGCGCGGCGTCGTCACAGATTCCGAGCCAATCCACCGAAGGGCGCTCTACCTGTCGCCGGTTTCGCACCACAACTCCAATCGCCACCACCGCAACTGTCGCCGCCGTCAAGAACGCGAACAGTCCGTGCTTTCTCTCTCTTTCTTCCATTCCAAACACTACAAAATCCTCAAAAAGTACTGGCCGATCCTAGACTCAGAAAGTTCCGAGACAAAACAGAATCGCCAACTATTTAGACGCAATCTGCGCAAAAAACTCACCTCGATGTCGGGTTATGGGACCAAACCTTAACGACGGTACACTCCCCGTCTATGCTCGACAACCTCACGCGGCGTTTAGCCACCATCGTCCAAGGCCTGCGCGGCAAGGGACGGCTGAGCGAAGGCGACGTCAACGACATGATGCGCGAGGTCCGCGTCGCCCTCTTGGAAGCCGACGTCAACTTCGCCATTGCGAAGGATTTCATCGCGGCCGTCAAGGAGCAAGCCGTTGGCGCCGACATCTATGGCTCGCTTACCGCCGACCAAACGATCATCAAGATCGTCCGTGATGAGCTCGTCAAACTCCTTGGCACCGAGACGGTTCGTTTCAACTATGGCTCTCAACCGCCGACCGTCATTCTGATGTGCGGGCTCCAGGGCTCGGGAAAGACGACCTCCACGGCCAAGCTCGCCAAGTGGCTCCAGGCCGAAGGCAAGAAGCCAATGCTCGCGGCGTGCGACATCCAACGTCCCGCCGCTGTGAAGCAGCTCCAAGTCCTCGGCGAGAGCGTGGATGTCCCGGTCTATTCCAATATGGAGGGCCCCAAGCCGCCCGAGATCGCCAAGGCTGCCCTAGAACGCGCTCGCTACATGATGAACGACGCCCTCATCGTCGACACGGCCGGCCGCCTCAGCATTGATGAGGAGCTCATGGACGAACTTCAGGCCGTCCATGACGCGGTCAAGCCGCACGAGGTCTTCCTCGTCCTTGACTCCACCACGGGCCAAGAAGCTGTCAATGTCGCCAAAGCGTTTGCCGAGAAAGTAAAGATCACCGGCGTCGTCTTCACCAAGCTCGATGGCGATACACGAGGCGGCGCCATCCTTTCCGTGCGCCAAGCCACCGGTGTCCCCGTCCGGTTTGTCGGCCTTGGAGAGGGCGTCGATGCCCTCGACCAGTTCTATCCCGACCGCATGGCCGAGAGAATTCTCGGCTTTGGCGACGTCCTTGGCCTCATCAAGAAGGCGGAAGCCGCCATCGATAAGGACGAAGCCCTTGGCCTTGAAGCCAAGATGATGAAGGGCAGCCTGGACTTCGACGACATGCTGTCGCAGTTCAAAACCATGCGCAAGATGGGGCCGCTCAAAAACGTCATGAAAATGGTCCCCGGGTTGGCCGCGATGATCCCCGAAGAGGCTTTCGACCAGATTGATGAGAAAAAAGTCAATCGAATTGAGGCGATCATCCTCAGCATGACGCCCAAAGAGCGAGCAAATCCGGATATACTTAACGGCTCACGGCGCAAACGTATCGCCCGTGGCTCGGGCACGTCAGCTGAAGACGTGAACGGACTGATCAAACAACTTTACGAGATGCGGCGGGGCATGAAACAGATGGTCAAGCTCAAAGACCGCTTCGGTAAAGGGAAACGACGCTAAAATTTACAGCAAGAAACAAACGGAATGGTTAAGATTCGACTTCGCAGGCTGGGCAATACTGGACGCCCGTTCTATCGTGTGGTGGTGGCCAAGAGTGCGGCCGGGCGCAACAGCTCGTTCGTCGAGAACATTGGCACCTACAACCCCGTGGCTCAGCCCAAGGTGATCGAGATCGATGCCGAGCGTGCCCTCCATTGGCTTCGACAGGGTGCTGAACCCACCGAAACGACTGCTTACCTTCTGAACAAGCTGGGAATCCTCGGCACGTTCCTCGAAGAGCGACCGGCGCAGAAGCGAAAGTACAAATTCCTCGACAAGACAACTTCGGCCGTTTCGAAGGAAGTTGCCGTCGATGCCCCTGAGAGCGCAGAATGAGCTACCGACCCCTCGTTGAGACCCTGATTGCATCGGTTGTCGAAGATTCCTCCGCCGTTTCGGTAGAAGAAGAATTCGACCAGGGCGCCCGCACTTTCTTTGTGCGAGTCGCTCCCGAAGATGTTGGCAAGGTGATCGGCAAGAGCGGTCGAGTGGTCCAGGCTATCCGCAGCGTCGTGAGCGCAGTCGCGGCCAAGAGCCGTGAAAAAGCTTTCGTCAAGATTGTGACGGAGTAACCCCACTGTCTCCTCCTGCCCTTGGGGCGGAGGAGACAACCCCGTCCCCAACCTGATGAGTGAATCCCCGCTTCCCGAGAATCTCCAGCCCGTCGGGCGCATCGCCGGTGCCTTTGGCCTGCGCGGCCAACTAAAGATCGAACCCTACACCGACTTCTACGAGCGGTTCGAAGTAGGGGCGAAGCTCCAACTCAAAGGCAAGTGGCTCACTGTCCTAGCTTATCGCCTCCAGAAGAATCGGCCACTGATTCAACTCGAAGGGATTAAGTCGGTTGAGGCCGCCCAAGCTCTCCAGTGGGAAGAGCTGATCGCCGACGTCTCCGAACGCCCCGACCTCGAAGAAGACGAGTTCATGACCGATGACCTCATCGGTCTCCAAGTGCGCCTCGAAGACGGGGAAATCATCGGCAAAATTGATGAAGTGATGGTAATGCCCGCCCATGACGTGATTGTCGTCGGCGAAATCATGATCCCTGCGATCAAGCAGTTCGTTGTCGACGTCGATCTCGACGAAGAAGTCGTCACCGTGCGCCTGATCCCCGGAATGCGGGGCGAAGAACCCGAAGAAGCCTAGCCTCGCATGTCGCTGCCGCCGTCCACCGTGACGGTCGTGCCCGTCACGAATCGCGATTGGTCGCTGAGAAGGAAGATGATCGCGTCCGCGACTTCGTCCGCCTGCCCGATTCGCTTCAGCGGGAACGTTTCCGCCACTTTCTCACGCCCTAAAGCGGTTAGCGAAGCGTCGGCCATGTCCGTCTCAGTCCAGCCCGGGGCCACGCAGTTCACGCGAATGTTGGGAGCCAACTCGAGTGCCATCGAGCGCATGAACATGATCTGGGCGCCCTTCGAGGTCGCGTAAGCGCTGTAAACCGCCGAGCCTCGCTGGCCCGCCGTCGAACTCACGATCACCACACTCGCGTGCCCCGCTTGGCGCAGCCCGGCAAGGGCGGTTTTCACACTCAGAAACGTCGACCGCAGGTTCTGGGCCATCGTCCGTTCCCAAAACTCCAGGGACATTTCCGCGATCGGGCTACCCTCGAAGATTCCCGCCGATATCACGAGGCCATGGATGGGGCCATTCGCGGCCACGGCTGCCCGCATCGCTTCCTGCAGTTCGGTTTCATCCGAAGCATCCGCCCGAAACGCAGAAGCTGTGGAGATCCCCTTGTCCTCGGGGAGCAGGAATTCCAGCTCCCGAATCTCGGTGAGCAGCGCCTCGGCGGCGGCTGCATTGCTTCGATAGATGATGCTGACCGTGGCCCCGGCCCGGGTTGCGGCGAGTGCGGTAGCAGCCCCGATCCCTCGGCTGCCGCCCACGACAACGACATGTCGACCGTTAAGACTATCCATATGCCATCTCGGGGTGCTTGCCCAGCAGCCTTTGCTGCCTCGGGTTCGCCATCGCCAGAATCTCCGGGTTGAAGGTGAACGGCCATGGCGAGAATCGCTGGGCGATCGTTCGGTGCGAATAGTGAACCTGGATCAAGTAGCGCAATCGGTCGCTCTTGTTCAGGCTTCCGGTGTGCCAAATCTCGCTGCGGAAGAAGAGCACATCCCCCGGCTTGCAGAGCACGGGTTCGAGGTGCTTGCCTTCGTAAACGGGGTCGCTATCTTTGCCCCACACCAAGCTGTGGCCTGACTTGTGGCTACCCGGAATCACCCAGGTCGGGCACAGATCCTCGTCGATGTCATCGAGATAGTAGTGAGCCGTACAGAGGTAAATCGGGAAGGATTTTGGGTCGCTCGCAGTCTCCGGCGGAACCGTGACCAAGGTGTGGTCGGTGTGTGGGTGCCAGCCATTGTGACCGGGGTGGCTCTTCCACGCCGTCATGCCGATGATGTGGCATTGGTCGCCCATCGTCGCTTCGGCTAGTTCCACAATGCCAGGTCGGTCGATATAGTTCAGAAAGAGCTGCTCTCGGTTGAATACGCACTTGTAGTGCTCGGTGACGTCCTTCTTGTCGTAGCCAAAGGGCTTCAGGCGGTCGATTGCATCGCGGGCGGCCTGGACCTCGTCGGCACTCAGCACGCCAGGGACGAGGGCAAAGCCATCCTCATGCATGGCCTGAGTCATGCCCGCAAGGTCATCGAGGGCGAAAGTTTTTTGACGGTAAGCGAATCCCGTGCTCATGCGGCCAATCTTATCCCAACCAGCCGCCAAAATGTAAGGATGCTCCGCCTCGCCACATCCGCCGATTTGCCTCGCGTCTGGGACCTCATTCTGGAACTGGCTGAGTTTGAGCGGCTATCGCACAAGGTCACGGGATCACTAGCCTTGCTTGAGGAGCACTTTGGAAAGTCGTTCGAGCTGATCGTTTGTGAGCAGGAGAGTGTTGTGATCGGATACGCGCTCTTCTTCACCAATTTCTCGACCTTTCTGACCCGACCCGGGCTCTACATGGAGGACCTCTACGTTCAGCCTGCCTTCCGAGGGCGGGGATTCGGCCGGCAGATGCTCTGCTACCTCATAGCCGAAGCTCATCAGCGCGGCTGTGGACGAGTTGAGTGGGCGGTTCTTGATTGGAATGAATCGGCCATCGGGTTCTACCAAACGATGGGGGCAGAAGTCCTGCCCGATTGGCGCATCTGTCGGCTTTCGCTATAAGGCGGCAAGTGGGTGCGGTAAAGTGCCATATGCGGTTTGCCGGACCCTCGCTCGCTCTCTTTTCGCTCGGCCTGATTGCCTCCGTCCACGCTCAGGTGCCCAAGGGGGCCACGGCGATTACCTCGGACAGGCTCAAGGCGCATCTCGAATTCATCGCCGATGACCTTCTTGAAGGCCGTAACACGCCCTCCCGAGGTCTCGATATCGCCGCAGCCTACATTGCCGCGAATCTGAAGCTTTGGGGCGTTCAGCCCGCGGGCGACAATGGGACGTACTTCCAACGCATCGTGCTTCGGCGTCCGGGTGTGACCTCGGCTTCCCTGAGCATTGGAGGCAAGCCACTGGCCCTCGACAAGGGCTTCTACGCTTGGCAGGTCGCTGGCAAAGGTGAAGGGCGGCTGGTGTTTGCTGGCTATGGCTGGAAAATTCCGAGCCTGAAGGTCGACCCGTACGCGAATTTGGATGTGAAAGGCAAGCTGATCGTGGTCCAGGCGGGCGGGAAGACGGAAAGGGAGATCATCGGTGGCCCGAACGGCCGTGGGGCTCAGAGCCCGTTTTCGGTGGCCAAGAAGCTAGGTGCCGCCGGCGTCATCGTTTTGCCTAACAAGGCAGTGAGCGACTCCTTCGTGGCGGCTGCCGCCGAAGTGAAAGTGGTGCCGACACGAGATAACCCGGCCGCCGATGGCCGGAATTCCCGAGTCCCCACGTTCATCCTGTCGAAGGAGGGTGCTTCGAGCCTTTTCGAAGGGGAATCGACAAGTTGGTCGGCATTGAGTTCGAAGATCGAAACGGGGGTCGAGGCCAGTCCCTTTGCCTTCTCGCCCAGCAAGACGGCCTCTTTTGAGGTTGCCACAACTGGTGAACTGGTTGAAACCCAGAATGTCGTCGGTTACGTCGAGGGCACCGACCCCGTGCTGAAAAACGAGTATGTGGCTATTGGGGCTCACTATGACCACGTTGGTACTCGACCTTCCGGGGATGATCGTGTCTACAACGGAGCCGATGACGATGGTTCCGGTACGGTCGCCACGCTCGAAATCGCCCACGCCTTCGGCGTTGGTCCAAAGCCAAAGCGATCCATCCTGTTTGTTTGGCACGCCGGTGAAGAGCGCGGACTCTGGGGCAGCGACTACTTTGTTACCAACCCAACTGTCCCACTTACGAGCATCATTACCCAGCTCAACATCGACATGATTGGTCGATCGCGATCACTCGCAGATACTGACCCCCGCAACCGCAACCTCTCGCTTCCCAATGGGATCTACCTCATTGGCTCGCGCATGATGAGCGATGATCTCGGCAATATCAGCGAGGCCGTGAACCGCAAAGTTCACCGCATGGAGTTTGATTACAAGTACGACGACCCAAACGATCCGGAGCGCTTCTTCTACCGTAGCGACCACTACAACTATGCCCGCGTGGGTATCCCCATCATCTTCTACTTCAATGGCGTCCACGAGGACTATCATGGGCTTGACGACGAAGTGGAGAAGATCGACTTTGACCGGATGGAGAGGATCGCCCAGACGATCTACTCGACTGCACTAGAGCTTGCGACCCGGCCCCAACGACCCAAGGTACTGCGCAAAATCAATTGACAAAAAAAAGCCCCCTCGCTTTCCAGCGAGGGGGCACTTTCTGTTCCCGGCTTACGGTCGGATTTCCGAGACGCTCTGGCTGTTGATGTTGCCAATCGTCTCGAACTCGAATCCGGCTTTCTCCACGACCGCACGGTCGTAGATTCGTCGGCCATCGAACAGGACTTTTCGCTTCATGGTGGATCCAAGTCGCTGAAGATCGATCTGCTTGAACTCGTTCCACTCGGTGACCAAGATAACGGCGTCGGCGCCTTCCGAAACCTCATAGGCGCCTTCCGTAAGTACGAGTTTCGGCGAATCGACGACCTTGCGCACATTGTCCATGGCGACAGGGTCATAGGCTCGGATGCTTCCGCCCGCCGTGATCACTCGCTCGATGATCTCGATCGCCTTGGCGTCCCGGATGTCATCGGTATTCGGCTTGAAGGCAAGGCCGAGCAACGCAATAGTCTTATCCTTGAATCCGCCAATTCGGGATTCAAGTCGGTCAAGGAACCGGTGAACCTGGTCGTCATTGATCTGGCAAACTTCCTTCAAGAGTGCGAAGTCGTAGCCGAGCTTTTCGGCGGTCTTGACCATGCCAAGGACGTCCTTAGGGAAGCAGCTACCACCCCAGCCCAAACCTGCATAGAGGAACTGTTGGCCGATACGGGCGTCGCTGCCCATGCCCTTCGATACCGCGCCAACGTCGGCACCGCATCGCTCGCAAACCTGACTGATGGCGTTGATAAAGCTGATCTTGAGGGCCAAAAAGCTGTTGCTGGCGTACTTGATCAGCTCCGCGCTGTTGAGGTCGGTGATGAAAACGCGGCTCTCGAGCGGGGCGTAGAGCTCCACCAGCTTCAATGCTGCTTCGCGTCGCTTCGCTCCAACAACAATTCGGTCCGGCTTCAGCGTATCGGAGATTGCTGATCCCTCACGGAGGAACTCGGGATTGGAGACCACGTCGAACAGATCTTCCGGAACGCCATGGTCACGGATAATGCTCTCAACAAGGTCGCCGCTGCCAACGGGAACGGTGCTCTTGTTCACGACAACGGTGTGCTTTTGGATGCCCGAAGCGATCTGGGCCGCCGCCGCCTTGACGTAGGTCAGGTCGGGAGTGCCGTCTTCACCGGGAGGGGTGCCAACGGCGATGAAGACGATTTCGCTGGCACGGGTGGCCTCAACGGTGTCGGTGGAGAAGGTCAGGTAGCCCTCCCGGATCGTTCGCTTGAGAATCTCTTCGATTCCCGGTTCGTAGATCGTCGGGATTCCTTGTCGAAGTTGCGCGACTTTCTTCTCGTCGATGTCCACGCAGATCACGTCGTTGCCAAGGTCGGCCAACACGACGCCAGTGACAAGCCCAACATAGCCGGTTCCAATAACTCCAATTTTCATAGTAAATCTGGTTTGCAAAATCAGGCAACTGGCCTAACCCAACAATCCACCCACTCGCCATTTTACCCCTTGCGACGAGAGCGATCCCAGGGAGACAGAAGGTGTACCAATTCTGAAGCAAAAAAAAGAAGGCCGCCCCCAATAGAGGGACGGCCTACTTCCATACTGACTTACGAAATTTCGCCGCGATTGAGCTTGCCTTCAAAGTGGCGGACCATTCGTCGGGCACCCTCCTCGAGAGTGATCGTCGGCTTCCAGCCCATAGCGAGAATGGTGTCCACAATTGCGTATCTCGACGCAACACCGACCGGCTTATCTAGCAACCTCTTGATCTCTGGCTCATAGCCCGCCTCCTTCGCCATGGCCGTAATCAGCTGGTTGAACGATGTCAATTCGCCCGTTCCTACGTTGATACCTCGGCCATCCTTAACGTTGTCCAGGATCACGTACATGGCATCCACGCAGTCATCGATATGGACGAAGTCGCGGCCCTGCTCGCCAGTGCCCCAGACTTCCACCGGATTGTCGCGGCGCGCAATTCGCAATGCGATCGACGGAGTCGGGTAGGTGAGGTCCTGATCCTCGCCATATCCCGAGAAGGGGCGGATGCAGCCAACGTGAAGGCCGTACTTGGAAGCTGCGAGGCGGGAAAGGAACTCACCCGTCAGTTTGCTCCAGCCGTAGGTCATGTCCGGCATTCCAAGCTTCTCGTCGAATGAGATGTAATCTTCAACCAGAGGAATGTGCGTTGTTTCGGCCTGGAGGTGAATTGGATACGCCGCGCTTGACGAGGCGTACATGATGCGGCCAATTCGGTCCTTTCGCTCTGGGCGCGAAGCCCACAGGAACATGGCAGCATCAATGCCAAGGTCGATCCCGACCTTAAGCGGGTCGCCATCGATCATCGCGCGACCGCCAACGATTGATGCAAGGTGGAAAACCGTGTGGAAATCGGGGAGCTTGATGTTCTCAAGATCCGGGCTGGGGCGAGTGGCCGAGGTCTCGGAGATGAAGACTGGCAGAGCGTCGGCTTGGACGAAGGTGATCGTCTGGTCGCCATTGCGATATTCGGACAGAAGGCCTTCTTGCTTCGTGAGCTCAAACCCAGGAGCAACAGATTCGATCCACTTACTTGGGTTTTGACCCGTCGAGAGGTCATCGACGATCCAGGCGCTGTCGCCATCGCGAACAATTCGAGCGGTCAGGTGACGTCCAACAAATCCACAACCGCCAGTAACAAAATGCGTGTTCTTCATAATTTAGCTCCTAATTTTCAGCGAGAAATTTTCTTGTAAAGTGCAATCGTCGTTGCGGCAATGGGGCCCCATTCGCGACTGCCATCGTTTCGAGTTAGTTTTTGCTCAGCAATCTGTTCTGGCGTCATCTCGAACAAAACCTTTTCGATGGCGGCTGCCAGGGAAACCGATTCCTTTGGAGGAACCAGAGCTTGCACGTATCCCTTTTCATAGGCCTCAAGGTTTCCGCCCGTCTCCGTGGCAATGATCGGCTTATCAAAAGCATCAGCGAGCTGAAGGACTCCACTTTCGGATCCATCTAGGTAGGGCAAGCACACGGCATCAGCGACGGCAAAGTAGTTCGGCACATCATTGATGTCCACATAGCCGAGGCTCATAAGGACATGATCGCCAAGCTTCTTCTCTTCGATTTGCTTGACATACGAATCCCAATCTTCGTACGGCTTACCAACAATGAGCAAGCGCACGGGAACGTTCTTGTCGCGCAAAAGGGCTAGGGCATCAATGAGATAGCTGAGGCCCTTGTAAACACGGATCGCGCCGAAGAAGAGAACATCTTTAGTTCCTTCAATCTTTCTCCAACCGATGTCCTTACCGAGCCCCTTGACCTGGTTGAAAAATTTGTAGTTACCGTGGGGAATGACCGAAATGTGTTCATCTTTCAGGTTGTAGAGGTCATGGGCCTCTTTCTTTGTCACCTGCGAGTGCACGATCATGGCATCGCATTGAGCCAGCTTTGGACGGATGAAAACCCGTTCGGCACCCGGATCCTCATGCGGAGTCACGAGATGGCACGTGTACACATAGGCCGCTCCCGAAACAATCCGACTGAGCTTCATGAAGGCGTACTCGAACAGAGGGTGAAGGTTGGTCCCCTGGTGGTGGATGATCGCGGGCCGATTCTTTCGGAGCCAAGAGAGCGCCCCTCGGATCCCGGCTACCGACCGCAGGCTGAATTTCACGACTTCAAAAGAGCGTGGAAATGCTTCAAGCTCATACCGATTGTCCGTGAGCAAGGTCACTTCACAACCGGATTGGCTTAGCGCCATGGCCAGATTATAACTGTAGTGGCAAAGGCCACCATCACCGCGCGGTTCAAAAACAACTACCTTCAAAAAACCCCTCCCCAAACATCAATGATCCAAAGCAACTGGCCGAGACCCGCCCGCTAATCCAAGGGATTGAACCACCAGCGGCCTATTTTACCAGGTTTTCGGGTGCTCATTACCCCAGACCACGACGGTAAGCCTAGCCCGAGGAGAGTATCGCCTGCCCACCTGCGAGCTTCGATTCTTTCTGGCGCGCAACCTTCCGCGCGACGCTGGTCGCGTGGATCACCGTGTAGCCATATCCGAGAAGGATGAAGGAGCCATTCGCTCCCGCAGTGGTCGTCTGGAAAAGGTGATTGCGCTCGCCAATTCCACGGAAAAGTAGGAAGACGAGGAACACCAAGAGCGCATACCCCATATGACGGTGTTCCGCAAAATCTGGGTTGAACAAGAGCTTTGCAGCTACACCGAATGCGAGGAGTGTGAGAATTCCATAAGCGAAAACTCCAAGAACGCCAACCTCAACGCCAAGACTTAGCATACCCTGCTCAAAACGTGAACCGTCACTGTTCCAACCATGGCCATAGTAGGGAGAAGTTGTGATGTGCTCCCAGGCGGCACGAAACGTCTCACCTCGCCCTGTTGTTGGGTCATCATCGGTGGACCTCTCAATGGTCTTCTTAATAGCAGGGATTTCAACAATGGCAGGCATCATTGCTGGAAGAGTAACTGCAAGAATGAAAATCGTGCCGAACCCAAAAATCAGAACTTTTGACCAAAGTTCGCGGTGGATAATGAGATAAACCGTGGCCAGTATGAGAACCGTGACGAACGTCGCGATAATCGTCATTCTTGCCTGAGTTAGCAGCAGGATGTAAAGCCCAAGCCCTCCACATCCGATACGGATAATTTTCGGAACTGACTTTGAGAGTAGGCTAACGAGAAAGGCAAAGGATCCGAACTGACCCACATGGTTAATCGTCATCCAGTAGTCGACGTTATCCGACAACCGAGTAGAAGAACCAAGTGTTGTGTGCTCGCGAATCGCAACCCCTAAGCTTCCGAAATTGATCAGCGTTGTTGTAATCAAAATCCAAATCAGAACGGAACGATCTAATCTATAATTCAGCGCAATTCGGGATCGAGAAAGCCAATAGTAAAGCGTTAAATTGCGCAGAACGAACGAGGCAAAGTAGCCCACCTGCTCATAACCAGACTTGGCCCCCGTCATCCACGAAAGTCCGATAGAGCGTCCCGTGGCCTCTGTGCCGCCCGAAATCGTGATTACGATCCCGATCATCCCGAGGACTACGATAAACCAGACTACAAAGTCAGTTGCCGAAAGGGGAATCTTGACCCGCCCACGCAAATATAGGGCAAGCCCCGGAATCGTTCCCAGCAGCACAAGCGCCGCCATAGCTGTCGTCGAGGAACTGCGGACGTACGTGCCTGCAGCCAAGGCAACGCTTGGGAGGCAGATCATGAGGCAAAGCGTCGCGTGCAGCAAGATAATCGAAGTCCAGTCGGTGCTGTCACCGGCTGGCTTGCTTCGATTTGAAGCTGAGATCGCGGAAGTGCTGATGCTCATCGGGTTCGGCTGGACTCTCCTAAGCAGTCCTACTTTACCATAGCACTGTCGTCGGTTCGACCGACCAGAGTCCAGAAGCAGGCCCAAGCCACCGCCGAAGCGGCCGCAAACAAGTACTTCGCCCAGGAAGGCACGAGGCCGTTGAAACTGAAAAAGCCCTCGATCGGGGCCGCAATCAGCATCATGAGCACCGAAGTGCCAAGCAACACCGTGGCGTCCTTGCCCGCCCGGCGCATGGATTCGGCCCGTGAAATGCGTCCGGGCGCGATCATTGACCAGCCCAAGCGGAAGCCCGCCCCCGCCGAAACAAAGAGACCACTGATCTCAGTCACCCCGTGCGGCAAAATTGAATTCAGCAAGAACGGTAGCAAGCCAAGCGGAGCCATGTCCGCCCCCAGAACGCCAAGCAGAGCACCATTCTGAAACACCACAAAGAAGGTGAGGACCCCAAACGACACGGCGGAAACGGAAGCTGACCCAATGGCCGCCATCGGGTTGTTCGAGGCATAAAATCCCGTGGCGGCAAAGTTCGAGGAACTCTTGCCCGCTTCGTGGCTGCCCTTCTTCCAATGGTCAAAGACCTCGTCCCAGCCTGGCGGGACCAGGACGTCGTGTGCCCCTGGCACGTGGTTCACCAAAAACGCCGCGGCGAAAGCGGACAGCAGGAAAAGCCCTGCGGCAAATCCAATGAACGGCAAGTTACGCCGGAAGGTCTGAGCAATCGTCGCGATCGCGCCACCTATTGCCGACCAAAATCCTATACGGCGCCGCCGATACAGCACCGAGTGTCCTTGGCCCACAAGTTGATTGAGAAACTCCACCAATCCCCCGTTGTTGGTTAAGGTCCGCACGGTGGCCAAATCTCCGGAGACCCGCCGGTGCAAAACAAAGACTTCCTCAAGCTCCGATGCCGAAAGCGACGGAAGTGGACGCTGGATCAGGGCGTACAGCCGTTGCCAGTCGGGTTCCCGTCGCTTTACAAAGCCCTCTTCGTTCATCTGGTCCGGCCAGATTACACTTTGATGTTGGCCGTACGCACCATGCGATCAAAGACCTTCATCAAGTCCGCTTCGCGCTTGACCTCGGGAATTGTCACCGACAGGGCGAGGATGTCGCCCTTCGGCGAGCGCAAGATCACGTAGCGTGATGCGGCGAAGCCGTCTTTCACTACGGAATAGCTCATGGCGTCGTAACCCTGCTTGGATTTCGACATCTTGTAGGGGGTCGCTTTTCCGCCGCCGCGCGTGCTGAAGTAAACCGCAGTCTGATAGAGGCTGTCCCAGTTGGTGGGGCCGCCGTTGCCCGGGGCCGTCATGGCAGACATCTTCGCCGGACCCGAGGTCATTTCGCGCTGCCCAAACGAAGTCTCCGCCGTCACGTCCCAGCCCTTCGGAATCTCTAGCGTGTAGGAGGTGGTCTTCACGCGGACCCAGCCGTCCTTCAGCTCTTCGGTTTCCATATCCTTCGTCTTCACCTGCGAAAATGCCATTGCTGGCAACAGTGCGAGCAACCATACAAACTTCCTCATGGGCCTAGTTACGTATCAGCCAAGGGAAATGTTTCGCAGATAGCGCTTCACTGGGCCAGACGAGTCACGACTCCGAGCCGAGCTTTCGCTTGCGATGCAAATGGAGACATCGGATAGCGCTGGATGATGGTCTGATACGAATCTTGAGCTCGTTGGAAGTTGCGAAACGCGCTTTCACTCAGCATTCCAATCCGAAAAAGTGCCGACTCGCGGTCGCCATCCTGCGCCTTAGGGTCGGCCAAGATGGATTCATAGATGTGCATCGCGTTCTGATACTCGCCCTCACGCTCCAAGCGTGAGGCTGTTTCGGCCATCCACCGAGCTGAGATAACGCCGGGCGTCCTGGAAAGGGCGGCCACGCAGTATCCAACCGACCGAATCTCTTCGTCCCGAACAATCGTGGGAAGCAGGCGCTGAAAAGCTTGCACAGCCTCTGCCTTCGGACCCCCTGGGTCCCGTAAGCCTCGCGTCACCCAGTTCAGCACGATCACTGCCTCATTGGGATTGCCCCGATGCAGGTCGGCCAACTCGGAAGAAGAGAGCAGGCTTAGGTCCTTCGATTCCGAGAAGGTGGCCCGGGCGTCGCTGGCACGCTCGCTATCCCGCATCGGCCGCAGGCAGGTGCAAAGCACAAACCCCCCAAGGGCCCCTCCAATGTGGGCCAAGTGCGCGACGCCGTCCCGTCCGCCCAGCAGCAGAGCGAAAAGCACATCTTGACCCAAGTAGAGCAAGCCCACGCCCCACATCGGCCAAACAAAGGTGCCATGCCAAAAATAGCCGATCCAGTAGAAGAAATCGACCTTGCCGTAGGGAAACATGAACAGAGCTGCGCCAAGCACGCCCATGATCGCCCCCGACGCTCCAAGGCTCGGGATGTCAGGTGATTGAACCCCGAAGATGAAGTGGTGAAGCAACGATCCCGCTAGCCCCGAGAGCAGATACAACGGCAGAAACTTGAACGAGCGCAGCCGACCCTCAACCGAAAACCCGAAGAGGTAGAGAAACCACATGTTGCCTAGCAAGTGGATGATGTCGCCGTGCAGAAACATGCTCGTGAATAGCGTCCGCGCACTGAAGTTGTTCGCCGAAAGAGCCGCTGCCTTGACGACGTCCTCCCGAATCTCGACGCCATTCGAAGTCAAGACAAACGTCAAGATATTCGCGAAGAGCAGGATGCACGTGACAATCGGAAGGCTCTCGGGCGGATTCTTGCTTCGGTACGGCAAAAGCATGACAAAGCTATTCTAAACGATAAATCCGGTACATGGGTGACTAACCGGTAGCTTTCTTGTCCATTGCCGCTGCCAAGCTCGCCTTCAGGGCTTCCATCAGATCCAGGACCTGAGTCGGTTGCGCGACCGGGGCGACGGTGAATTCCTGGCCCGCAATCTTGGATTCGATGCGCTCCAAAAGTTTCTCGCGGTAGACATCGTTGTGTTCGCCCGGGGCAAACTCGCCCGTCATGAGGTCCACCAAGCTAAGGGCCATTTTCAGCTCGCGCTCATCCACGTTTACGCTGTCTAGCTTCAAATCCGAGGGCTTCTTCACCTCGTCGGGATAGTAAAGCGTCTCCATGATCGGGATGCCATCGGCGAGTCGGATCACGCAGAGGCTCTCTTTCGACCGCAAGGCCACCTTGCCAATCGCGCAAACACCGCGGGTCTCCAGGGCCTTCATCAGCAGGGCAAAAGGCTTCTTGCCGAGCTCTGAGGGGTCGATGTAGTAACTCGTATCGTAATAGGTCGCGTCAATGCTCGAAGCCTGGACAAAAGCGGTCACCGTGATGGTCTGCTTCGAAGGAACCGGCAGTTCCTCAAGGTCTTTCTCTTCCAAAACGACATAGTGTCCCTTTGAGTACTCGTAGCCCCTCTGAATGTCTTTGCTTTCGACCACGGTGTCGCAAACGGGGCAGTACTTCTGCTGCTTGATGCGCGAGCCGCAAACTGTGTGGAGTTGGTTGAACGAGAGATCCTTCTCCGTCACCGCCGTCGAGAGCCCCACGGGGATGCTCACCATACCAAACGTGATAACGCCATTCCAAACCGGCCGTGCCATACAGAGTAGTTTAACCGCGAAAGGCCCCCGCGCCAACTAGCGCGGGGGCCTTTCGTTCACAAACGCGACCTATCTCAGATCATACTGAGCGACCAACCCGCACGATACTCGGGCTTGATCAGTCGATCGTATTCCTTGCTTCCGCCCTGAATTCGGTTGCGCTTGGCATCCCACTTCAGGCGAGGGCCATCGGCCCAGACACCGAGGTTGCCCACCAGCATCATCTCGGTGAGCGGTCCCGCGTACTCCACAAAGTTGGAATGCGCGGCCGGTCCACCCTTGATGGCGCGAGCGAATTCTTGCATGTGGCCGGGAGACTTCTCGAACTCAATGTTCGGGAGCTCGCCGCCGCCGACGATGACCGCCGAACCGCCGTACTCGCCGGGCGAGTAGATGGTGGCGTTCTCGAAGACCATCAGGCTGCCGTTGCCCTGATACTTGACGCCAGGAGCAAGCTCCTGAGGCGGCTGTTTGCCACCGTCGTACCAAGTCAACGTGACTTCCGGTCGTTCCTTCGTCTTCGCGAATTCGTACCGAATGATCGACCACAGCGGGTAGCTGTCTCGATTGTGGCCCGAAGTCTGCGCCTGAACCGCAATCGGGTCGCGGAGGTCGCAGGCTCGGAAAGGCAAGTTCATACAGTGGCAAGCGATGTCGCCCATCGAACCCGTTCCGAAGTCCCACCATCCGCGCCAGGCGAACGGGTGGTACCCATCGGCAAACGGTCGCAACGGCGACGGTCCGAGCCAGATATCGAAGTCAACGTTGGCCGGAACGGGCTTCGTAGCCGGGCGAGGCACGCCCTGGGGCCACCAGCCGGCAGGACGGTCGGTCCAGCAATGGACTTCCTTGATCTTGCCGAAGGTGCCTGCCTTAGCGAGGGCCACAACCTTTCGGAGAGCATCGTTAGCCGAACCCTGGTTACCCATCTGGGTCGCAACCTTCGTCTTCTTCGCGATGTCCTGGATCGTGCGAGCCTCGGTGATGGTTCGCGTCATCGGCTTTTCGCAATAGACGTGCTTGCCCAGGCGCATCGCCAGAGACGAGGCAAACGCGTGGTGGTGGTCAGGAATGCTGATGATGACGGCATCGAACTCTTTGCCATGTTCAATGAGCATCTTGCGATAGTCCGTGTGCTTGCTGGCCTTGGGGTGAACTTCCCCAGCCTGAGCGAGGGCATTCGAATCGACATCGCACAAGGCCACGATATCTCCCGTTTGCGCTGCTTGCTCAGTGCCGCTCCAGCCCTTGCCACCGGCGCCAATGATGCCGTATCGGATTCGGTCGTTGGGAGATTGTGCCTTGCGAGCAAACCCCCGGCTTGCGGCCGCCACGCCAACAGCGGCGGCGGCCGTGATCTTTAAGAATTCTCGTCGAGAGGTGTTTTGCGCCATTGAATTTCCTCGGTGATGTGCAGTTTAGGCTAAAACGCCCTAAAGCTTCCAGCCTGGTCGGTAATTTGGTCGAATGAGCGAATCATATTCGCGAGTTCCCTTCACGCGCTGACGTCGGGCGTCCCATTCCAGTTTGGAACCGTCCGCCCAAACCGCCAGGTTTCCAAGCAGAACCGTCTCGGTTAGCGGTCCCGCATATTCCACAAAGTTCGAGAGGGCCGGCGGGCCGCCCATGATCGCGCGGGCGAATTCTTCCATGTGGCCCGGCGAGACTTCGAACTCAACCGGCGGCAGCGCAGCCCCACCGACGAGCTCGATAGAGTGATCTTCGCGGCTGATGACCGTCGCATGCTCGCACACCACGATCGAACCATTTCCCGCAAGATTCACACCCGGCGCGAGCTCCTGCGGTGGCTTCACGCGGCCGTCATACCACACCATGGTCACCGGTCCGCGGCTCTTCGTCGCGGCGAATTCGTAGGTGATGACCGACGAACTCGGGAAGCTGTCGCGATTGTGGCCAGAAGTCTTCGCCTGCACGGAGATTGGATCGCGAAGGTCAGCCGCTCGGAAAGGCATGTTCATGTAGTGGCAAGCCATGTCGCCCAGAGCGCCACTGCCAAAGTCCCACCAACCGCGCCAGCTGAAGCTGTGATAGTTATCCCCGAACGATCGGTCGAGCGACGGTCCGAGCCAGATATCCCAATCCACGTTCTCTGGCACCGGCTTGGACTGCGCCCGGGGAACTCCCTGCGGCCAGATCGGTCGGTCAGTCCAAACGTGGACTTCCTTGACGGCACCAAAAACTCCGGACTTGATGAGGGCCGCACCCCGTCGCAGGCCAGATTCGGCGCTGCCTTGGTTGCCCATCTGGGTTGCCAACTTCGTCTTCTTGGCAAGATTGATAATGTGCCGCGCCTCGCCCAGGGTTCGGGTCAACGGCTTTTCGCAGTAAACGTGCTTGCCCTGCTTCATCGCCATCGAGCTAGCGAAAGCATGGTGATGGTCCGGCGTGCTGATGACGACGGCATCAAACTCGTCGTGATGGTCTTCGAAGAGACGGCGATAGTCGCGGTGCTTCGAAGCCTTGGGGTGAACTTCAGCGCCCTGATCCAGCGTGGTGGCGTCGATGTCGCAAAGCGCCACGATGTCGCCCGTGCGCGCGGCCCACTCGGTCCCGCTCCAACCCTTGCCACCAACGCCGACAATGGCGTAGCGGATGCGGTCGTTCGGCGACTTCGGCTTTTGGGCAAAAGTGCGGCCCGCCGTAGCCAAGCCCGCCGCTGCGGCTACGGAAAGTCGGAGAAAATCACGTCGAGTCGTAGGATTGCTCATGGGCATTCCAACAGAATGCCAGGTTCCGCCAGAATTTGCCACATCCGAGGCGACTTTCGAAACCTAGAAATCGTAATTGATGCCGGTTGTCCGCTTTAACACGACCTGACGACCGCCCATCAGCAGCACCGTGACCATTCCCGCCAAGAATCCGCCCACGTGGGCCCAGTTCGCCACACCCTCTTGGGGCACGGCAATTTGCAGGATGAACCACGAGCCCAGCAGCATCCAAGCTGGAATCTCAAAGGTCTTAAAAGCAAGCAGCGGAATGACCAAATCGATCTTGTTGGCGGGATACAGGAGGAAATAGGCCCCCAAAATGCCTCCAATTGCCCCGCTCGCGCCCAACACCGGAATCGGCGAATGCATGTCCATCAGGAAGTGGGTCAGCGACGCGGCAAAGCCCCAAAGCAGATAGAAAAGGGCAAAGCGCCATGGGCCAACAGTGATCTCAATGCTGCCCCCGAACACCATGAGGAACACCATGTTCCCGATGATGTGGGTGAGGTTCACATGCAGCCAAAGCGAGGTGAAAAGGGATGTCACGGCGATCGAACTGAACCCACCGTGGAACACTGGGTACAGGTCATCCGGCCTCATGCCGAGGTCCGAGAACACCACCGCTGGTCCGAAAATTCGAAAGTTTCGGTCTAGGATGAACAAGATGACGTTCAGGGCCAGAATCGTGTGGGTCACGTAAGGAACCGCCATTGGAGGCTCACTTTGCGTCCCCTTTTGGGTTTCACCAACTGCGTCCACGATGCCGCAAGCGTACCCCGACCTTGATTTGTCGACAAGGCGGGTACGCTTTACCCATGCCCGAGAGTCCAGAAGCTGCTACCCAGGACCCTGCCCCTGAACCCAAACAGTTGGACATTGGGGCGCTGCTGAATATCCTGCCCCACCGCTATCCCATGCTTCTGGTGGATCGAGTTGTCAGCGTAGACCTTGAAAAGGGCACTTGCCGCGGACTCAAGAACGTCACGATCAACGAGCCGTTCTTCCAGGGGCACTACCCGGGCCGCCCGATCATGCCGGGCGTGCTAATCATCGAATCGATGGCCCAAGTCGGCGCGTCTTTGATCCTGAGCGCACCCGAGTTCCTCGGCTACACACCGCTGATCGGTGCAATCGAAGACGCGAAGTTCAAGCGACCGGTGGTTCCCGGCGATCAGCTTATCATCGACATCGAACTCCTCTGGGTGCGCATCAAGATCGGCGTTGGTCGAGTTAAGGCAGTAGCGACCGTAGATGGAGAAGTCGCCGCATCGATGGAAATGACCTTCAAGCTGGTGAAATCCTAAAGTTCTGATTCGAGAGAAGTATTGGCAAGAATCCACCCGCTTTCCTATGTAGACCCAGGGGCTGAGCTCGGCGAAGACGTCGAAGTCGGCCCATTTTGCTACGTCGAATCTGACGTGGTGATCGGTGCCCGTACGCGCCTAGATGCCTACGTCCAGATCAAGCGACACTCTTTCATCGGGGCGGACAGCTTCCTTGGCAAGGGTGCCGTCATTGGCTCCGACCCCCAAGACCGCAAGTTTAAGGGCGAGCGTTCATTCGTCCGCATCGGCGACCGAACCATCCTTCGCGAGTACGTCACCGTCCACCGATCTAGCGGCGAGGACACGGAAACCTACATCGGCAACGACTGCTTCTTGATGGCCTATGTCCACATCGGCCACAACGTGACGGTCGGAAACCACGTTACGATGGCCAACAGCACCGGCGTCAGCGGCCATTGCGTCATCGAAGATCTCGTCACGCTTGGCGGCATGACGGGCGTCCACCAGTGGTGCCGAATCGGCAAAGTTTCGATGGTCGGCGGAATGACCAAGGTCAGCCGCGACATCCCTCCCTTCATGCTCGTCGAAGGTGCGGAGCAAACCGTTCACGACATCAACGCCGTTGGCCTGCGCCGCATGGGCGTCACGCCCCCGGTCCGGCTCGCCCTCCACAAGGCCTGCAAGCTGCTCTTCAAGTCCCAGCTAGGGCTCACCAATGCCATCGCCACCGTCCGGCGTGAGGTCCCTTGCTTCGAAGAAGTCGAGTACCTCCTGCGGTTCGAAGAGCAACGGTTCAAGGGTAAGAATGGCCGCGGAAATCAGCCCTAAGCCGCTGACCGTTTTCTTCTCGGCGGGCGAGGCGTCCGGCGACGCCTACGCGGTCGCTTTGCTGCAAGAGCTTCAGAAACTGGCCCCCATCCATGCCGTCGGCGTCGGTGGCGTCCGTAGCCGCGAAGCGGGAATCGAGACCTTTGCCGACTCGTCGCGATGGGGCGCCATTGGCATTGTCGAAGCCATCCGGGTCTATCCTCGTGTCCTAGTGGGCTATCGTCGGGCTCTCCGACAGATGGCCGCCATGCCCCCGGGCTTACTGGTCGCCATCGATTTCGGCTTCATGAATATCCGCCTCTGCCGCCATGCGAAGAGACTCGGTTGGAAGGTCCTCTACTTTGTCCCTCCTGGCTCGTGGAAGCGCGGACCCCAGGGGAAGGACCTCGCCTCCCTCACCGACCTTGTGGTGACGCCCACCTCGTGGTCCTTCGATCAACTCGCCAAGATCGGCGTCAATGTCCGCTGGTTTGGCCATCCCCTCAAGCAACTCCTGGGGCGAGCGACCAGGGCGCAACGTGACCCAAGCCGCATCGCTCTCGTGCTCGGAAGCCGTGACCCCGAAGTCGCCCTCCTGCGCGAGGTCGTGCGCGACATCGTCGCAGCACCCGCGTTCAAAGACTACACCTTCGAATTCCCCCTTGCGCCCAATGTCAACCTCGAAGCTCTGCGCGCCTGGTGGATCGCCCAAACTGGTCGAACGCAAGACATCTTCCATCGCGAAGGAACCGCGACCAGCTTCCGCCGTTGCCACGCCGCCATCGTTTGCTCCGGGACGGCAACCCTAGAGGCCGCCCTTTGCGGGTGCCCCATGGTCGTGGTCTACAAAGTCCGCAAACTCGCCGAACTTGAGGGCCGCATCCTCCGCATCCGGCCCAAATTCATCGCCCTACCAAACCTGATCCTCGACGAGCCTGTTGTCCCCGAATTAATCCAACACGCTGCGACCCCCAAAGCCATCGGCGACCTCCTGTTGCCCCTTCTAAGTGGGGAGCGACGCGAGGCCCAACTCGAAGCCTTCGCCCGGATTGATACCGCCCTCGGTGGTGCCAATGCCATCACCGAGACGGCGGTCGAGGCCATCAAGCTAGCGCGGAACGGTCTGTGAGTCGATAAGGCTCGTCAAGATCCGATCCGCTGAGAGGCCCTCAACCTCGGCCTCCGGCCGGAGAAGTACTCGGTGGCGAAGCACGGGCAAAGCCAGCTCCTTCACGTCGTCCGGAATCACGAAGTCTCGCCCCCGCAAAGCCGCCATCGCCTTGCCGCAATGCAGGAGGGCAATTCCCGCTCGGGGCGAAGCGCCATTCTGCAGGTCCGGTGCCTTGCGGGTGGCTTGCACCAATGCGAAGATGTAGTTGAAGATCCTCTCTTCGACGGTTACCGCTTGGACCTCAGCCCGTAGCTCCCGTAGGCCCTCCAGGTCCAAGAGTGCCCGTAGCCCGACCGAGCCCAGATCCTGGGGCCGAAAGCCAGCGTGGTGGCGCTTCAGCATCTCGACTTCGTGGACCTCACCGGGATACTCTACGACAACCTTCATCAGGAACCGGTCTTGTTGAGCCTCGGGTAGGGGATACGTGCCCTCGAACTCAATCGGATTCTGAGTCGCAAACACCAAGAACGGCGAGGGAAGCGCGTAGGGCTCGCCGTCGATGGTGACTTGGCGCTCCTCCATGGCCTCAAGAAGCGCGGCCTGAGTTTTTGGCGGCGTGCGGTTGATCTCATCCGCGAGCAAGACGCTCACGAAGACCGGACCCTTGCGCAGGTGAAACTCGCCATCGCGGGGGTTGAAAACACTGGTGCCCACCACGTCGCTCGGCATCAAGTCCGGCGTGAACTGGATTCGACCATAACCCAGTCCGAGCACTTGGCAAAGCGATCGGACGGCCAGAGTCTTCGCCACACCGGGAACCCCCTCCACCAGCACGTGGCCATCGGCCAAAACCGCCACCAGCAGTTGGTCGATCAGTCTCTCCTGACCCGAAATAACCTTGGCAATCTCATCACGAATAGATTGGGCGGTGATGGCAACAGTCATTGCCGATGAGGGTACCCGCGTGGCCTAGCCGAGCTTGACCGTGCTACACTGACACGTCGATTATGGAGAACGTTTCCCCCGATCTCGAGGTCGCTCCGAAGAAGACCTCCGTACGTCGGAACATGGCCTGGTACCTGGGGGGAAATATGATCTACTCCGCCAGCCAGTTCGCGCTGGTCGTCATCCTTAGCCGCCTTGCTGGCCCGGCCGTGCTTGGGCTTTATGTTGCCGCTCGAGCCTTAACTCAGCCTCCGTTGAGCTTCGCTAGCCTTAACCTTCGCCAGTTCCTCGCTGCCACGAGATCCACCGAATTCAAGTTTGCCGAGTTTCTTGGCCTTCGCATTGTCGCCTTGGTCGCGGCCATGGTTTTTATCATTGTTGCCGCCGGTCTGAAGCGCGATGTCGAGTACCTGATGATCGTCATCTTGGTCGCGTTGACCGGGGTTTTCGATATGCTGAGCGACGTTATCTATGGGATTTTTCAGCAGAACGAGCAGCTTAATAAAATCTCAATTTCGCGGAGCATGTCTGGCCTCCTCCAGATATCCATGTTTGCCACAGCGTTCTATTTCTCGCACAGCCTGCTGACTTCTTGCAGCGTCCTCTTTCTCATGGCCGCGGCGGTGACCTTTGGTTACGACGTTCCGAATCTACGCACGCTCTATTTTGCGCAGAAGGATAACAAGCTCGAAGGATCAGCTACCGAGATTGTTCTTACGCCAACTTACAATGCGGAAAGACTCAAGAAGCTTTTTGCGATGGCCCTACCCCTCGCACTCGTTTGGGTCTTCGTTTCTCTCCATGTCAACATTCCTCGCTACGTCGTGGACAGCAAACTTGGAAAGGATGAACTCGGATTCTTTGGTAGCATGACCACATTGATGCAGGCAGCGGCCCTTGTCTGGAGTGCCTTGGGGCACAGTACAACCCCGCGCCTCGCCAAGCTGTTCGAATCAAACCGAGCCGGATTCCGGAGCTTATCAAAGAAGATTGCGATGCTTGCCGCGGGCAGTGCCGTTCTGAATGTTGCTGGCGGTCTCCTCCTTGGTCACTTTCTTCTCAACCTCTTCTTCGGTCCCAAATATGCCGCCTACTCCGACGTCTTGACTTGGCTACTCGCTGGTCATGGCATGGGCTACTTGGTTGCGGCGGGTCGCGACTCTGTCACAGCTTCGCAACGCTGGAAACTCCAACCGTACACCAATGGCATTGGCGTGATTATCATCTTGGTCGTCTGCAATCTCCTCGTGCCCAAGATTGGCATGATGGGAGCGGCCTACGCTTACCTAATCGGCAACAGCGTGATGGCTCTGATTTACTTCCTCGAGCTCTACTTTGTCGCTTGGCGAACGCCTGATTTGCCTACGGCCGATCCAACACCGGCTTAGCTCCAAGTTTGGTCGAGCCGGTCGTACTCGGAATACTCGATTGCCTCGTACAGTTCTGCTCGTGTGCGCATTCGAGGTAGTAGGCCTTCCTGGGTCCCCGAGTGAACCAACTCCGAGTAGGCGTCGTCGAGAGCCCGATGCATCACCCGGAACCCGGTCATGGGGAAGATCACCATCTCATAGCCCAACTCTCGGAACCGAGCTACGGCAATGATTGGCGTCTTCCCAAACTCGGTCATGTTCGCCAGGAGGGGGACTCCAACGGCTTGGCGGAAGGCGGCGAACTCTTCTTCACCCCCAAGGCCCTCGGGGAAGACGGCATCCGCGCCTGCATCCACGTAAGCCTTTGCGCGGTCAATGGCGGCATCCAGACCTTCGACCCCTCGGGCATCGGTGCGAGCGACGATAAGGAACGAGGAGTCGGCTTTGGCGTCGACGGCGGCCCGAATCTTGGACTTCATCTGGCCAACCGGGACCACGGCCTTGCCATCCAAGTGCCCGCAACGCTTCGGGCTGATCTGGTCCTCCAGATGGATTCCGGCGAGGCCGGCGCGTTCCATCTCGATCACGGTCCGGACGGTGTTCCAGGTTTCACCGAAGCCAGTGTCGGCGTCCGACAGAACCGGCAAGGGCGAGATGGCGGTGATGCGGGCCGCCGTTTCGGCGAATTCGGTCAGAGTTGCGAGGGCGATGTCGGGAACCCCGAAGTTTGCATTGGTCAGGCCCGCACCTGTTAAGTAGAGGGCCGAGGCGCCTGCCCTTGTCGCCGAAACCGCACTGATGGCATTGAAGACACCTGGCATCAATACGGTGTCTTGCGCGATCAGGTCGCGCAGACGCTGGCCGGGCTTGGGCAAGGGCGGGCGTAGCATGGATTGAAGCTACCCGAGGAACCTAACCACCAGGGTGAAATCGGGTGACTCGATGGGTAAGATGGATGGACCGATTTTCAATGAGGAACACGCAATGAGCGCAGCAACACCTACCCCGACGCCCTATCCCTATAGCCCTGGCCTGGAGGGCGTTCCCGCTGGTTACAGCGCGGTCAGCGAGATCGACAGCGATCGTAGTAGTCTCCAGTATCGGGGCTACGACGTCCACGACCTGGCCGAGCATGGTAGCTACGAGGAAACTGCCTATCTCCTCCTCTACAAGAAGCTCCCGACCCAGGCTGAACTGGACGCGTTCCGCGAGCTTCTAGGTCAAGAGCGCGAGGTGCCCGAGGCGATCTACGACGTCCTGCGCGCCTTGCCCAAGACTGCGCATCCGATGGACTACATCCGGACCGCCTACTCGGCCCTGGCCGCGTTTGACCCCGATTACGATAAGCCCTCGACCGATGAAGAGGCGAACCTGCGCAAGGCTGTTCGCATCATCGCCAAGGCGAGCACGATGGTTGCCAATGGCCACCGCATCCAGCGTGGCCAGGACGTCGTGAAGCCCGACCCCAGCAAGAGCACGGCAGGCAACTTCCTTTCGATTCTATACGGCGGCGAAACCCCCGATGAGTACACGACGAAGGTCATGGACGCTTCGCTGACGCTCTACGCCGAGCATGGATTCAATGCCTCGACCTTCGCCTGTCGCGTTACGGTCGCAACGCTGAGTGACCTCTACAGTGGCATCGTGACCGGCATTGGTACCCTCCGGGGCCCTCTGCATGGCGGTGCCAACGAAGAGGCGATGCGGATGCTCCTCGAGATTGGCTCGCCTGAGAACGCGGAGGCATGGACGCGCGACGCCCTCGCCACCAAGAAGAAGATCATGGGCTTTGGTCACCGTGAGTACAAGAAGGGCGACAGTCGCGCCTTCTACATGACTCGCCTGGGCAAGGACATCGGTCAGCGCAAGGGCAACACCACCTACGGCGATATTGCCGACATCATGGAGCGGGTGATGCTGGAAGAGAAGAACCTCTATCCCAACGTCGACTTCCCGGCCGCCTATGCCTACTATTTGCTCGGGATTCCGATCGACCTCTACACGCCCATCTTCGTGGTCGCCCGGGTGGCGGGCTACAGTGCCCACGCGATCGAGCAGTTGTCGAACAACCGCTTGATTCGCCCGAAGGCGATCTACAACGGCGACCAGAATCTGGAATACGTTCCTATCGCTTCGAGGTAACTCTAGGGGCTCGGACGAGGCGTCCGGGCTCTT
Organism: Fimbriimonas sp.; assembly: GCA_049317025.1. Lineage (GTDB taxonomy): Bacteria > Armatimonadota > Fimbriimonadia > Fimbriimonadales > Fimbriimonadaceae > Fimbriimonas. The sequence continues at coordinate 40,755 of JBMOJD010000019.1, forward strand.
TCGGCCAGCAGCGTAGAACCTGTTCTAACTGGTTGTGGGCGGTAGCTCCGGAACCCTCATCCGGCCTAACGGCCACCTTCTCCCTACTTGCGTAAGGAGAAGGGTTGGAGGCCATTTTCTGACTTGATTTTTGACTTGATTTTTGGATGCTCCGGGGGGTGTTAAATTAATCAAGTCGGGAATCGGGCCGATTTTGCTTCCACGACCCTCCGTGGCATCCGGACATTACTGGGCGATTTGGCAACCTTGGTCGGGGTGGTCGTCCGGGATCGGCGCTTGACAAGGGGCGGGGGAATCTGCCATTATTATCGTTCGCGCATTTGCGCGTGAAGGTTTACCAGAATGTATGCAATCGTGAAGACAGGCGGCAAGCAATACAAGGCCGCAGCCAACGACGTGTTGGTCGTGGATCTCCTCGTTGGAGAGCCCGGTACCCCCGTAGAAATCACCGATGTCCTCATGGTTCATGACGGAACGGCAGTCAAGGTTGGATCGCCCTTCGTGGTCGGTGCCGTGGTCAAGGGCGAAATCGTCCGCCAAGCCAAGGGACCCAAGATCAACGCGTTCAACTACAAACCGAAGAAGAACGAGCGAAAGCGCTGGGGCCACCGCCAGCCGCTGACCCACGTGAAGATCACCTCGGTTGAGGCAGGGAAGTAACGAGCTATGGCACATAAAAAAGGACAAGGTTCTTCGCGAAACGGTCGCGACTCTCAGGCGCAACGCCTGGGTGTGAAGAAGTATGGTGGTGAACTCGTCACCGCTGGTTCCATCATCGTTCGCCAGCGCGGCACCAAGTTCATCAAGGGTGCAAACGTTGGCATGGGCAACGATCACACGCTGTACGCCCTGATCGATGGCCACGTTAAGTTCGACGAGTCGCGCGGCAAGAAGCGCATCGCGATCTTGGCTCTCGCCTGAGACGACGAATTCAAAAGCCCCCTGAACCATCTGGTTCAGGGGGCTTTTTGTTGGTGACCCTCACCGGCGGGGTCGTCGTCCGTAGAGTCTGGCAATGTCCACTCGGCCAGGGGCCTTGCCGTTGGTGCCGGTCCAGTACGTGGTCTCGCCGACTGCGCTGGACGACTTGAGGAGCGTCAGGCCGCTGCCCGACTTGCTGATTTTGAAGAGTCCGCTTTCAGTCGCTCCGGACAACCGGATTGAGGCGAACGACAGTGTCGTGCTATCCGGCGACCACGATGCTCCGAGTTCGGATCGGTCGCTCGTGTTGGTCACCTGGATGGTGGTTCCGCCTGCGGCCAGGATCGTGTAGAGGTCGTATTGCCCGGGAGTCGTGCGGTCGGATGAGAAAACGACCTGAGTTCCGTCGCGGCTGATTTGCGGCCACAGCTCTTCGGAAGTGTTGTTCGTCAGGGCCGTCGCGTCATCGGTTGCACCCAAGCCACGGATATAGATGTCGCCATCGCCGCCATCCACGCGGCTGTAGACAACTTTGTCGCCAAGCGGGCTGATGGATGCCATCGAGGATTCATTGGCATCGAGCACGGTTGCATTGGCGGAACCCGCGATCGCCACTTTGCAAAGGCGAATGGTCAGCGTCGGGCGCACCGCGGTGAACACGACCTGCGATCCATCGGGCGTGACTTGGAGGGACGAGACGTATTCGTACACCTCGCTGCTCACCAGGTTCACGGCCGAACCGGCGTCCAACGAGTTTCCTTTGTAGATCTTGTAGTTGGCAATCGAAGTCGGTCGGTACGCAAACACGTACTGACCAGCTACGACGGGATTTGGCGCGACTGGACCGTAGAGGTCGCTCAGGGAAATGAACAGGGTGTCGCCGCTGGCATCGGGGTTGATGCGGCGAACTTCAGTGACGGTTGGGCTTAGGAACTCGCTGTAGAAGATGACGTTGGCGGGCAAAACCCCGATTCCGCCGGAGGTCGAGCCCGTTGTTGT